>JBGSLA010000252.1:0-2882 GCA_041740935.1 Desulfobaccales bacterium
GCGACGACCTGTGCGCCCTGGGGCTCAAGCCGGGACCGGAGTTCCGGCGGCTGCTGGCGGCGGTGGAGGAAGCGCAGTGGGAAGGAGAGGTGGCCACCCGGGACCAGGCCCTGGCCCTGGTGCGGCGCCTGATCTAAAGGAATTTTAAAATTTTTCGATCATCAATTAATAAAAAATTAATTTTTCCTTAAAAATGTGCTATGAGCACTAGGTCAGGGAGCACCGAAATTTCAGACCGGGTCTTCCCTCTCCCCTGGGGGCCTGGTCGCCCGCTGACCATCTCTTCATGACCTCTATGCCGCCTGATCGTCTCCCTTTTCTCCCCCCCAGCCCGGCCGCTCCGGGCGGCGCCCTCATCCGCCTGCGCGGCCTCTATCCTTCCCTGAAGGCGGCGCTGCGCAAGGTGGCCGACGTCACCCTGGCCCGGCCCGAGTTGGCCATTTACGCCTCGGTCAACGAGGTGGCCGCGGCCGCCGGGGTCAGCGAAGCCACGGTCATGCGCCTCTGCCGCCTCCTGGGCTTTCGGGGCTTTCAGGATTTCAAGATCGCCCTGGCCCGGGAACTGGTGAACCCCTTGCAGCGCCTCCACGAAGAGGTCGCCGAGGGCGATGACCCCGCCACCATCGTCCACAAGGTCTTCCAGGCCAACCTGGCGGCCCTGCAGGACACCCTGGCGGTCCTGGACATGGGCGCCATGCAGGCCGCGGCCCAGGCCCTGCTGGCGGCCCGGCTGCTGCTGCTCATCGGGGTGGGCACCTCCGGCCCCATCGTCACCGACGCCGGCAACAAATTCTTCCGCCTGGGGCTGCTGGTGCGGGCCATCACCGACGCCCACCTGATGATGATGGCCGCGGCCCTGCTCACCCCGGCGGATGTGCTCCTGGCCGTGTCCCATTCCGGCAGCACCCGGGACCCGGTGGAGACCGCCAAAACCGCCCGACAGGCCGGGGCCCGGGTCATTTGCATCACCAATAACTCCCTGTCGCCCCTGACCAAGACCGCCGACCTGGTCCTGGTGACCGCCTCCCGGGAGACCCGCTTCCGCCAGGAGGCCATGGCCTCGCGCCTGTGCCAGACCAGCATCATTGACAGCCTCTACACCCTCATGGCCCTGGCCCGGCCGGAGGAGGCCTTGAACAATTTGGCCAAGATTGAAAACGTCATTGTCACCAAGCAGTATTAACTGCATCAATAACCCGGCGGGATTTGCCGAGCGCCGGGGTGAAAAATCCAGGATCAGCCATGCCCAGCGAACCGACCTTGAAGCAAGAGATCGTCATGATCTGCCGGATGATGCATCAGAAAAACCTCATCGCCGGCATGGACGGCAATGTCAGCCTCAAATATGGCGACCACCTGCTGACTACCGCCAGCGGGGTCAATAAGGGCTTTTTGCGGATGGATCAAATCCTCACGGTGGACTGGGAAGGGCGGGTGCTCCAAGGCGAGGGCCAACCCACCTCGGAGATGGCCATGCACCTGGCGGTCTACCGCCTGCGCTCCGAAGTCAACGCGGTGATTCACGCCCACCCGCCCCTGATTACCGCCTTTTCCATCGCCGGGGTCACCCTGGAGGAGTTCATCCTGCCGGAGGTGGTCATGTCCCTCGGTCTGGTGCCCACGGCCAGCTATGCCACCCCCACCACCGCCGAGGTGCCCGAATCCATTCAGGGGCTCATCGACCGCTATGACGCCCTGATCCTCGAACGCCACGGCGCCCTGACCGTGGGCCAGGACCTGATGGACGCCTATAATAAAATGGAGAAACTGGAGCACGCCGCCCTGGTCATCCTCACCGCCCTGCAATTGGGGCGGGTGCGCCTCCTGCCCCCCAAGGAGGTGGAAAAGCTCATCCAGCTGCGGTCCTTGAGACGTCAGGAGTCCTGCTGAGCTGAGCTCCTGGAAGGTAGCCGCCCGCTTTGGAGAAGCTCTATCCCCGACGCGTCGTCATCGTGGTGAACATCCCCCGGCCGCCGGTGGGGGCCGGACTGGCCCGGGCCTTCGGGGCCCTGGGGAGCGACACCCGCATCTTCATGTCCCACCTGGTCAACAGCCGCTTTGACCGCTTTCTTATACATAATATCAACCACCTGGCCCACAATCTGCGAATCCTGCCCAAGGGGGTCAATTTTTTTGAAGAGCATCCCCTCTCCCATAAGGAATACCGCAACCGCAAATTTTTGGAGCTCTGCCGGGAGTTTCAACCGGATCTGGTCTTTCTCACCCGGGGGCTGCGCTTTAAATTGGCAACCCTGGCGGCCCTGCGGGAGTTCACCACGGTGTTTGGCTGGCACACTGAGTCCGAAAGCCGCTTTGCGGAGATCGTGCCCGAACTCCCGTATTACCATCACACCTATTTTTTCTCTTCCCTGAGCCTAAAACAGGCCCAGGAGTTGGGCTTCGCCAACACCAGCCTCTTGCTCCACGCCCTGGACACCGGTCTGTTTTATCCCCTGGCTCTGCCTAAAAAATATGACTGGTGTTTTGTGGGCCAATGGCACCCCCGGCGACAGCGCTACTGTGAGGGCCTAGCCCAGGTGTCCGGCAATTTCGCCATTTACGGCCCCCGCTGGCGCAAGAAGGTCTATCGCCAACCGGGGCTGTGGTGGCGGGTCAAGGGGCGGGAAATCTGGGGGGCGGAGCTCAACCGCCTCTATAATCAAACCCGGGTGGCGGTCAACATTTCAGTGTGGGGGGATAAACCGGGGGAGTCCCACGGGGCCAACCTGCGGATCCTGGAAATTCCCGCCACCGGCGCCTGCCTCTTAACCGACCACGCCGGGGACGCCGAGCGCCTCCTGACCCCCGGGGAGGACTTTGTGGCCGCGGCCGGCCTCGAGGAGATGCAGGAGCAGCTGGCCGCGCTCCTGGCCGATGCGGCG
>JBGSLA010000253.1:0-15291 GCA_041740935.1 Desulfobaccales bacterium
TAACTCCTCAAAACCTGCCCCCCAGGGAACCGGCGTATCCGGTAAGCTCCACGAACCCCTGACCGGTAATGGCCTGCTGGTTGCGGCTCCCCTGGACCGTCACCTGACCTTCCCAGTAGATGATGGGGGACCGGCCGCCGGGCCGCAGTTCCTGGTCTTTCAAGGTTGGTTGCAAAGTTAGATGGTAACCTTCTTTGGGAAGACTGATACGCCAACCCGAAGGATAGGCGGCCCCGGAATGTGGCGATTGCCAGCGCCCGGTGGCCTTGATGTTGAAATCGCCCAGCTTGAGATGGTGGGCCCGGCCCCCCGGGTCCACCAGGGTCCCGGAGGAGGCCGGGTCCAGGCTGCCGTCTTTGAGGCGCATGACGTAGAGCATGAGGTCCGCCCCGTCGGAGAGCTGCAGGGAAAACCAATCCCAGCCCACCTGCTCGGGGGCCAGTTGACTGGTGGAAAATTCCCGGTCGAACCAGCTGGCGCCGGTCACCTCATGGGTGCGGCCGCCCACCGTCAGCGTCCCCCGGGTGGCCAAACGGGGAATGGAATAATAGTGGCTGGCCACCTGGGCCGCGGCGGACTTGCGGCTGTAGCCGCCCTCGCCGTGCAGCACCGGGGGCTTCACCGGGGAAAGCTCAAGCTCCAGGCCGATGCCGTCCCGATAGGCCCGGAGATGCTGCACCCCGTCCCTGTCCTCCGCCAGCCAGTCGTCTATCCACACCTTGAGGCGCCCTTCCTCCGCGCCGGCCAGCCCCAAAGCCCCCCGCTGCATCTTGTCCCGGAAGACAAAAGCGCTGCGGGCAGGGTCGCTCACCGCCAGGTGGGCAAAATACACCGTGTCAGCCCGCCAGGCCGAGCCCGCCTTTTGATTTTGATCAGGTTTTTTTAAGCCCACCCGGAAAAAGGTGAGCTGATACCCAAAGGCTTCCCCCTCTGCGCTTTGCAGGTGGCCGGTGTAATACCACCATTCCGTCTTGAAATCCGGGTGGGCGCCGTGGTCCCGGGGAAACTGGAAGATCCGGCCGGGCCGGGCCGGCTGGAAATCTTCGGCCCCCGCCCCGGACAACCCGGCAAGCAGCAGGGCCGCCAGAACCATTCCCCCCAACCGCCGCCCCAAAGACCTGCCGCTCCTGTTCATAGAAACATAGTTTATCCAAGACGGCGCTCTTTATGCAAAAAATCCTTTCTACCAATATTCCATCAAAAAGGAATTCTTCATGAAGATAAGCCGGATTTTCCTGGTGGGTTTTGCCCCGTCTCAGTCTGGAGGGAGAATTTCCAACGGGATAATACAAAGGGAATGGAGCCGAACCTCAAGGTGGGGATCCAGAGACGACACCTTGAAAAACCGGGGGGCGCATAGTGGCCAGTTAATATACCTCTGATGTTTTCTGGTGGGAGTGGCCACAAGAAAGCCGCGGTCCTCTTTACCTCTGCCGGTATTTGACTTGGGGGATTATCAATTAACTTTCCTGAAAATCCTCCCGGTGAGGCCATAACCCCACACCCCGGTCTCGTCATGCGCCTGCGGTAACAACAGCCTGACCTCTCCCTTTTTCCATGCCGGCAAAATGGTCTAAGGTGCACCAAAAAGGCGACCTCGATATCTCTTTATGGTTTTCTCATTAACCTTCATTTAGCCGGGTTTTTGGGGTTGACAACAGGTTCTGCTTTGTATCATCATGGCCAAGCCTAAAAAGGAAATTCAGGACGTCACCGGCTGACGCCATGACTGGAACGGCAGATCCAGAAAGAATCCGGCCTTCAGATTTATGGCAAGCCATTGTCGAGACTACTTCCACGGCGCTCTTCGTAATCAATGAGGGGCGCGTTCTTTATGCCAACCCCGCCTTTGAGACCCTTACCGGCTATTCCACCGCAGAACTGGGCGAAGAGGGCATCTTTCACCTGTTCCCGGATCATTCCGAGGCTGCCGCTCACCTGAGGAGTGTATTAAGCGGTCAGGCCCCCGGTTCCTGGTATGAAACTGAGATAACCACCCGGGATGCCGAAAAAAGATGGGTGGCCGTGGCCCTCGCGCCCCTGGGGGATTTACCGACCCCGGCCTTCCTGGGAACCATGCGCGACCTCACCGACTATAAGAAGCGGGAAGAAGCCCTCCGGCAGAGCGAACTGCGCTACAAGACCGTCTTTGAGATGGCCCCGGATATCATCTACATTTACGACCCCGACGGACCGGTCATTGACCAGAATGAAGCCGCTTATTGGATGTTCGGCTTATCCCGGGAAGAGGCGGTGGGCCAGACCGGCATTATGACGCAATTGCCTGAAGAAGATCAGGCCGGGTTTGCCCAGATCCGGCAGCATACCTTGAGACATGGCGAATGGCGCGGGGAGATGCGGGTAAAAAGGGATCTGGGGCAGAGTAAGGAATTTTTTATCATGGACAGCCATGTGAAAGTGGCCGATATCGGCGGGCAACAGGTGGTCATCGCCATTGCCCGGGATATCACTGAACGCAAAAACATGGAGGAGCAGCTCCGCCAGGCCCTCCGGGAAAAGGAGATGCTGCTCCGGGAGATTCACCACCGGGTGAAAAACAACATGCAGATCATCTCCACCCTGCTGAGGCTCCAGTTGCGCAGCGCCGCCGACCACCGGACCAGGGCCCTGTTCCGGGAGAGCCAGAACCGGATTCTCTCCATGGCCATGATCCATGAAAAGCTCTACCAGTCCGAGGGGCTGCACCGCATCGATCTTAAGGATTACATCACGGACCTGGCCAGGGAAGTTGTCACCTCCTTCGGGGACTTGGCCGCCGGCGTCACCCTGACAACGGCGGTTGACGAGATCGCCCTGGGGTTGGACACCGCCATTCCCTGCGGGCTCATTATTATCGAACTTCTCTCCAACGCGCTCAAATATGCCTTCCCCGCGGACCGCGGCGGCGACCGGGAAATCTTCATCGGCCTCTCTTCCGAAGCCGGGGGCCGCTATGGCCTTACGGTCAGCGACAACGGCGTCGGCCTGCCGGAGGAGGTGGAAATTCCCCGCCTGCCGTCTTTGGGGCTGCGCCTGGTCGACGATCTGGCCCGGTATCAGCTTGACGGCGAACTGAACTTTTCCAGGGAGAAAGGGACCAGGGTTTATGTCAGGTTTAAGGAAAAAGAGAAAACCTCCTGTCGGGACAATTAGCCGCGGGGAGGGCCGGGTCCGCGTTTTCATCGTCGAAGATGAGATTGTCATCGTGCGCGGCCTGGAGGATGCCCTGGCCCGCCTGGGCTACCAGGTATGCGGCTTTGCCCTGTCGGCCGAAGATGCCCTTCCCGCCATCGCCGCCCACCAACCGGACCTGGTCCTGGTGGACATCTATCTCAAAGGGGCCATGGACGGCATCCGCCTGGCCGACCTTCTCCTCGACTCCCACGCCATACCGGTCATCTATCTTACTGCCTACTCCAACACCGAAATCCTGGAGAGAGCCAAGTCCACCAAGCCTTTCGGATATATTGTCAAGCCTTTCCGGGAGCGCCAGCTCAAGGTGAATATTGACCTGGCCCTGGCCAACCATAGAGAGGGGCAGGAAAAGATGGCTTTCGTAAACACCTGCCGGACCACCATTACCGAACTGGAGCAGCAGTTGGAGGCTGCCCGGACCGAACTCCAGAACACCAATGAAAATCTCCGGCAGAAGGAAATAAGGCTCGCCGAACTGCGGCAGGAGGTGCAGGAGATCAATCAGGCCCTTTTGTCCCTGACCCGCCACATCGCCCGGACCAGGGAGGAGTTGGAAATGGAGGTGGCCATCGCGGTGCGCACCAGGCTTTTTCCCATCCTGAAGCGGCTTCAAAGCGACCCCGGTTTTAAGCAGTACCGCCTCGAATTTGAGATGCTCTCCATTCACCTGGGCCAGCTGTCAACCGGCCTGGCCGTGAAGGCCTCAGGGGCCGGGGCCCTGTCCGCCACCGAACTGCGCATCGCCGCGCTCATCAAAAACGATCTTACCAACGACCAGATAGCCGGCCAACTGTTTCTCTCCCCGGAGACCGTCAAGACCCACCGCCGCAATATCAGGAAAAAGCTGGGCCTGCAAAACTCCAACCAGAACCTGGCCACCTTCCTCAAGGCCCAGTGGGCCGATTCCCGCTCGGCTTAAGATAGGTCCATAGACCAAAATATTAGAAGCTAGGAGACCTCTGCGAAACTATTTTTGTCATCCTGAGCGCAGCGAAGGATCTGGTCTTTTCGAAGAGTTATGAGATTCTTCGGTCGCTCTGCAGCATCATGCCCAGCGCACCTTGCCCCCCAACCTACAGCCCAGTAGGTATATGAATACCCATTTTCTACCCCCCCAAAACCCCCCTTGACCTGATGCCAATTTTCTTCAAGGATCGGACAAAACAACTATAACGGTTGTTTCTCCGCTACCTTTGCCGGGGCGTAGGCCGGAGAATCTATGGCAAGGGCGGGAAAGCGCCGTGCCTCCCGCCCTTGACCTTATCCCACCTCAAATAAACCGGCTAATCATCCGGCCTGGCCGGAAAGGAGACTCTGATTATGAAAAAGTCAGCCATGCTTAATTTTTGTACCGTGTGGTTCATCCTGGCGGCGGCGCTGGTCCTCCTTTCAGCCCCGGCCCAGGCCTATGTCTATGATGATTTCACGGGCACGGAGATCGATTATACGAACCGCTGGGTCGATCGCGGCGAGGATTATGGACTCTTTTCTCAGCCGGGCGACGGCAATTTACATTTCGATGATTCGACGGGAGGTCAGATGGACCTGATTAGATCCAAATCTCGTTGGAACATGCCTTTTTTCGTCTCGATGCAGTATTCCAACTTTCAGGGATACAACAATTCTTCGGGAGATTTTTCCGGATCAGCCGCTCAATTGTGGATCGGACATACAGATGCAGGAGTTTTGATGTATGAAGGTACACATGAATTTTATGGCAAGTATTTTTGGGCGATCTTATACAACCGCCTCGATCCCGCCCATCCAATTCAAATCCATTTGACGGAATCTCCCATTCTAACTAACGTCACCAGCGGTTGGTTGGGCATAGGTTACAATGGCGTCCAGGCCTCTGTATGGTACGACGAAGGCAAGGGCCAAGGGTGGCAACTGCTCGCCACGTGCAATCCTGGTTTTACCGAGAACCCGTTTTTCGGCATCAGGGGATATGATGATTATGGCAACTATTTGAACTTCCAGGTGGAGCAGGTGCAGTTCAATCCTGTGCCCCTGCCCCCCACCGCGCTCCTCCTGGGCTCCGGCCTCCTGGGCCTCCTGGGTCTGGGGAGAAGAACCCGGCGGAGCTGATCATTTTGCCGTATCTCTATCCGGGGCTGCTGTCCGCCTGCCAACCATCAGCGAGGCGCCGGGATTAAGCCCAGGGCCATATCGGTCGCGGCCGGAGGCGCGTCCGTCCATTTCAACTTCATAAAAGGCAGGGTCAACCATGGCCCTGCCTTTTTATTCAGGATGACAGAAGGCATAAATTTTCGATTTCTGCTGCGATGCTTATCATGAAGCCCAAAACCTTCCACATCAAGAACCTAGATTCAATTTCGACAAAAAATCCGCCAGGTTATTGAGGTCAGAATATCCCTTGGTTTTTTCCCCAGAGGAAGCTTGAAGAACAAAACCTTTGGGGTTGATTCCTCCTTGGCGAGGGATTCTTTAAAACATTTGTGCATTGCAGTGGACCAGGCTACCATATAATATCGGCTTAGGCCAAAGAAGGAGGAAAACCATGTCGCCACCTCGCCGCACAGGACCCTCACCCTGGATCGGCCTGATCTGCTGGCTGGCGGGTACCTTTACCGCCGCGTGGATCGGTTCCCAGTTCCAGCCCGGGGAGTGGTACGCCGGCCTGGTCAAGCCCACCCTGACGCCTCCGGCGTGGATCTTCGGTCCGGTCTGGACCCTGCTCTACGCCATGATGGCAACGGCCGCCTGGCTGGTGTGGCGCAGGTATGGTTTGGCCAATGCCATTGGCCCGCTGGGGCTGTTTCTTGGTCAGTTGGCTTTGAACGCGCTGTGGTCCTACCTCTTCTTCGGCCTGCAGCGCCCGGGACTGGCATTCCTGGGTATTGTCGCCCTCTGGCTGGCTATCCTGGCCACCGTTATCACCTTCTGGCGCTCCCACCCGCCGGCTGGCCTCTTGCTGCTCCCTTACCTCCTTTGGGTAAGCTTCGCCACATATCTCAACTTCCAGTTCTGGCGTCTCAATCCCTGATAAGGGGAATTAACAAAAGAACACCCACAGTGAATTCTCACTCAGTTGTGATATTCAGATCAAATATGGAATTTTGCCAGGCTCCCAGATAAGTTAGGGCTTTGGCAAGCTACGCCCTACTTCCTTAAAAAAAAAGGCAGGGTCATGAGTGACCCTGCCTTGGATACCGCGGATTTACCCGAGTTAAACTGGCCCTCCCGTTCCTCCTCCTATTCAGAAGCCCAAGTCCCATGAGACCGGTCAGGAACAGCCAGGCGCTGGCGGGCAGCGGGACGGTCCCTGGATTCAGGGCGCCTTCCTCGGCAAAGTTGTAGTTGCCGTTCAGGTCAGAGTTCAGAGTCGGGTCATAATACATGGTCAAACCGGGGCTTCCGGTAATGTTGGTGATCAGGTCGCCGTTGAGATCCAGGCCGAGGAGTTGGCCCACATAGAAAGCACCCCCCGGCGTGTTGTCGCCGTCCACCAGCTTCAGGCTCTGCCCCGTGATGTCTATGCTCCCCCAGGCATGGTTGTTCCCGGAGACCGAGAATTGGTGAGTCCCGCCCCCTGTAAAAGCTAGGTCCGCAAGCGTCGTATCCCACAGGCTGTTTTGGGTGCTCTCGTTAAGGAAATCACCGCTCAGGCTAAACTTGTCGCCCTTGCCGCCCTGGATGTAGCCATTGGCACCGATGGTAAGATCGGTGAAATATTGCGTGGCCGGGTCGCTGATGTAGGCTCCGTCATTGAAGAACCCACCAGCCCAGGTGACCGTGGCGCTGGTGTTCTTCACCGTGCCGTGGTTGGTCACAAAGCCGGTGAAGAAGGTGGAATTGGCGGTGATGTTCACCTGGCCCGAGGCCTCATTAGTCAACGGTCCGTTTACCGTGGCCGGCCCACCCGCTAGGTTAATGGTGTTCTGGTTGCTCAATCCCCCGGTGCTGAATGACCCATAGCCGGAAATCTGGCCGGTATTGGTTAGGGAATGGTTGTTGTTGTCAAAGGGGCCGCCGCTCAAGGAGATGAGCCCGGAGTTGGTTGCTAGGCCCTGGTCCAGGAACAGCCTACCGCTCATGGAGGTGAGCACTCCTTCGGCATTGTTGGTCACAGTGCCAGTCAGGTTGAGGGTGGAGCCGATGGCCTCGATGCGGCCGGTATTGCTGATATCGTTATCAACGGTGCCATAGCCTTCGATAACCCCAGTTGCCTGATTGTCAATAGCACCGCCCATCAGCTTGGCGCCGGAATTCCCCAGTTGGATGGAACCCGAATTGACAAAAGACTTGGTGATTGAGGTAGACCCATAGGGCACTGACAGCAAACCAGAGTTAACGAAAGTGCTATCGATGGTCCCTGGCCCATTTATCGTCCCGAGGCTGTCGTTGGATAAGACACCTGAACCGCTGATAACACCTTTGTTCAGGTTTATGGTTCCCAGGTTGGACAGGGAGACGCCCTCACTCAGGGTAAATTGCCTGCCAGAGGATAGGTCTATTGTGCCGCTATTTGCATTGCCACCAGTGTTGCTCAAGACCAGATTGCCGGACTGGAGAATGGAGCCGTTATTCGTAAAGCCGCCGCTGCCACTGATGGTACCGGAAGCCGACATGGTGGCGTTGTTGACCAGCGGTCCGCCGCCATCCAGGGTGCCGCCGGCCAAAATGAGGTTGCCGGAGTTGTCCAGCCCCTGGCCGTTCAAGGTGAAGGTTTTGCCTGCTCCGATGGTTAAGCTGATATAGTTTGCCAGCCCATCACCCGCGGTAAAGTTGCTGGGAGTAATAATCGGTTCTTTCTAGAGGACAAGGCGCCCGTTAAAGGTGCCTCCTTTATAGACGAAGTTCCCCCAATTAACCAAGGTGCCGCTCAAAATCCCCTCTTCCTGGACAAAAGAGCCAACCGCGTTGACCGTGATGGTCCCGGCACTCAGGGTGCCGCCTTTCAGATAATATTGTCCGTAACTGGTGTTATTGGCGCCAATGGTAAAAGTGTTCGTCACCGTATTGGTGCCGCCGCTCTGGGTAAGGGAACCATAGGAGTTAGAACCATAGCCGATATACTCGTTTGAGGCCAAAAGACTACCGCCGTCCAGGTAATAAGTGCCGAAACTGGCGGTACCATAACCCAAATAAAGGTTGTTGACATTGTTCGTGGCCGCTTGCTGGTTAAGGGTACCAGAGTTGGTAACCCCAATAAATTCATTGTAAAAACTGATTGACTCGGTCACTGGATAGGTTTCGTAATTATCTACCGTCAGGTCCTCCGCCATGACCGGACCTGTCATGACAAAGGCCACGAGGGCCACCACCCCCACCCAAAATCCCCATCTTCCCTTGCTATCACCTCTTTTCATGCCTAATCCTCCTTGTTCGGCGGGAGCGCTCGCCAGATTCTGTATTCTGTCGTGAATGAGTCATCGAGATGGTACAGAGAAATTTTTCCGATGCAGATAACGAAAAAAAGCCGGATCGCCTCTTTCCAGGCAACCCGGCTATCTCCCGCGGACTTAAAGACCCGTGGCTTTCCGCCCCGCCTCGCGACGGGTTTGGCTTTTTTTACAGAGATTTCCTGATAAGCACATTTTGCGTCTTGTGACAATCAGAAAAGTCCTGAATTTTTGGGGAAAGAAAGCTTACTGAAACATAGGGGAAATCTTTATGGAAAAAATTAGGGATCGATAATTCCGGGGGGGCGTCCCTGTCTCCCCAGATGGCAGTGACCGTCATGCCCGGTGTCGCCGAGGTCAGGCGGATGTTCTCGGCCCAGAGCGCGTAGCGCAGGGTCAGGGTCAGTCCGTTCAGGGCTGCCTTGGTGGCGGCATACATCGTCTGATGGGCCATCGGATAGAAGGCGATGCCGGAAATGATGTCGACAATGTGCCCCTCGCCCTGGGCCCGCATGACCGGCAGCACGGCTCGGATACCGTAAACGGCCCCGTAGAAGTTCAGCGCGAAGGCTTTCTCCCAGTGTTCGTTCGTCTGCTGGTCGAAATCCCCGGCAAAACCGGCGCCGGCATTGTTGAACAGGAGGTCGAGGCGCCCGCCGCCGAACTCAGTTGCTTGTCGGATCATCTGCTTGACATCCTCTTCCTGGGTGACGTCGCAGCGAATTCCGAGCGCCTGTCCGGGGTGGGCCGCGTTGAGCCGTGCGGTCTCCCGGGCCAGGTTTGCCTCGTTGCGGCCCCCGAGGACGACCCGCTTCGCTCCGTGGCAAGCATGGTTTCCGCCAGTGCCAGCCCGATGCCCGAGGTGCCCCCCGTCACGACGGCGGCCTTGTCCAGGTAATAATCTCTTGTTGCGTTCATGGTCGTTTCTCCTCTTGTCCCGCAGGATTCGACTCCGCACGTTGGGGCGGCACGGGCTGCCGACCTGCGCCCCACCACAGGATGCCGCCGGCGCCTCAACGACGTCTTCGGGTGTGCCCTACGGCTCGAACACAAACGCCTGCCCGTAGGCGTCCTGGGTCGCGTCCAGGATCCGCCCGCCCCGCGCCGCGTCGCCGATGACCCGCGCCTCGGGGAAGGCCGCTTTGAAGCGGTCGACGCCCTCCTGGTGCGGCCGGACGCCCATCGCCAGGATCACGGTCTGCGCCGTGACAAACACGGGCTGACCGCTATCCAGGGATTCGAGCTCTACTCCCTTTGCGGTGATCTTGAGCAGCCGGTGCCCCGGCAGACAGACTGGATTGTAGCACGCCAGGCGCTGCTTGAGGTCGAGGATCACGACAAGGTAAGCGCCTGCGCCGATCTGCGGCATCAGGTCCACGAGGGTCGTCTGGTGCCCGGCCCGCATCACCACCTCCGCGGTCTCGAGGCCCGTCATACCCGAACCGATGATCACGCAGTCGCCTTTGACCTCCTCCCGCCCCAGAAGCACGTCTTCGGCGATGACCACGTTTTTCCCGTCGATCCCTGGGACCGGCGGTATGAAGGGCCGCGCCCCGCCGGCGATGAACACGCCGCAGGTGGAAAGGGCCCGGACTTGCTCCACCATCGTCTCCTCCCCGAGGCGCAGTTCCACACCGCTTGCCGCCAGCTGCGCGATCATGGAATCGACAAACCGCGTGATCTTCTCCCTGGCGACGCCCTTGTCGGCCACGTTCAGTGCGCCGCCGAGCCTCGGGGCCGGATCGAACAGTACGGCATGGAAGCCGCTCTCCTGCAGGACCTTGGCGGCCGTGACCCCCGCGGGGCCGCCGCCCACCACCGCCACAGGGGGCCCTGCGCCGTTCTGGACCGGCCGGGCGAACTCGCGTTCCCGGCCGGTGGTCGGGTTGACCGAGCACTTGACGTGCCGGGCGTGCTCGATCTCGTCGAAGCACACGAAGCAGCCGATGCACTTGCTTATGGTCTCCGTCTTGCCGGCCTTCGCCTTGTTGCACCACTCCGGGTCGGCGAGATGCCCGCGGGCGACGCCCACCAGGTCGCAGCAACCCTCCGCCAGAATCGCCTCCGCGACCTCCGGCTCCATGATGTTGGCCACCGCGATGACCGGTAGGCTCACGTGCTTTGTAATCTCCGCTGCCAGGTATTTTTTCCATCCCTGCTCTATCGTGCCCGGCTCGACGCAGGCGGTGAACCTGGGGCTGTCCGGGATGCCGCAGCTGATGTCGAGGAAATCGGCGCCTGCCTTCTCCAGTTCGGCGGCGATCTTGCAGGTCGCGGCGAGGTCGTTTCCCCGGTCTCCCAGGAACAGCAGCACGCTTTTCATAATTGACCCTTGCGCAGGTGCAAAACTATGGCAACGGCTGTTCTTGCCCCTTGTTCTTTCAAGCAATTACTGCCAGGGAGAACAAACCTCATTACAAAATATATGAGCAGCTTTGATGCCATCATGTTTGACACGAATGCATAAATATAACGCTATAATATCAATCAGTTAACAATCATCATCCCCTTTTTCTGAAAAAATATTTTTCCAACCTGTAAAGAAAAATCCGACAGAGGGAAAAGAACGGTGCCTCAGTGCAGGCAATCCGGCTTATGAGCACATCTTCTCCCCTGGAAAGGGTGTCCTGCATAATCTCGAAAAGCCGGACCACCATCTGCTGAGCCTCCCACCCCAGCTTCGCCTTTATCGAACAACCGCAGACCAATGGGGTGGCCGAAGGCTTTATCCGGACCCTCAAGGAGCAGGTGATTTATGGCCGGATATTTTATAACCTGCAGGAGGTGCAAGACGCGGTCAGACGCTTCGTGGACACCTGCAACCGGGGAGTGGCGGGTGGAAAAAAACGGCTACCCAAGCCCCTGGCAGGCCCGCGCTCACTGGCTGGCACAGAACGCTGCCATGGCGGCTTAAGAAAAACTTGTGTCCAGAAAAGCTTTGGCGAAAGAGTTTTCTTTATTCAAACCGCTCGCGGTTTCCTTCGAGCACAGCTCCAACTGCAACGGTGGCCATCAGGTGTTTCTCGGGCTGCGACCTGTTTCCGGCGGGGGGATATGATATGAACGAACTTCCACCAAGCTTCTGGGTGATCTTTTACGAGGTCTTTGAGTCGCTCCCCAGGCAAGGGCCGGGCAACCAGGCCTGCGCCGCGAGGGCCCTCGGTTTATGTCGCGATCTGCCGCCCATACCCGCGGTGCTCGATCTGGGCTGCGGCGTCGGCGGGCAGACGCTCCACCTAGCCGAACTCACCTCGGGCACCATCGTCGCCATCGACAACCACGCCCCGAGCATCGAGCGACTACGGACAACAGTGGCCAAACGGGGGCTCAGACGTCGGGTCCGGCCGGTAGTCGGCGATATGGCTCACCCGCGCCAGCCACTCAATAGTTTCGACCTTATCTGGTCCGAGGGTGCGCTCTACAACATCGGCATTGAGCGCGCCCTGCGGATATGCCACGGACTCTTGCGTCCCGGCGGTTACCTCGCCTTCACCGACTCGGTGTGGCGCCAGAACCACCCGCCGCCTGAGGTAAAGGCAAGCTTTGACCTCGACTGCCCGAGCATGGGCAGGGTTCCCGACATCCTTGCGGTGATCGACAAGTCCGGGTTATCATTCGGGGGCCACTTCACTCTGCCGGACGAGGCCTGGTGGGACGACTTCTACACGCCGATGCAGCGTCGCATCGAAGAGCTGCGCGGCAAGTACGCCGGCGATGCCGAGGCCCTCGCCGTGCTCGACCAACTCGCACAGGAGCCCGCAAGGCACCGGTAGCATTCGGACTGCTATGCCTACGAGTTCTTCGTGGTGCGCCGGGTGGAGTGAATGTGCCGTCATCCTTGTGCAGTCCGTGCCCCGGACGGTGACCGCATCACCTCTGGCAGAGATGTTGGCATCCTCCGGCCACCCGGCTGCACAGCAAAGACAGAGTGGGGTTATCATCCCAACGGACAAAATCCTCGCCGTCATAATCCCGGAGATCAAGGTAGTTATCCTTCTCCAGGATGAAAACCCGGCATGGCCGGTCTGCAAGTACCTCCTCAATCAAGCCGTTGTAAATGGACACCAGGATGGTGGGGATGGTTTTGGATTCATCCACGGCCTGAACCACCGCTCTGGCCCTCACCGCGTTTGCCTCCTTGCAGTCCATGCTCTTCAACTCTTTTTAAAAAAGGGCTTTTTGATTCCGGTGTTAGATCTCCAGCATACCAAGAGCAATAAACCCCGCCAGATACCCATCAGCCAGCGCCTGGCGCCGGTATTCAAGGGGCTGCGTAAGCATCAACTGCGGTACCCTTATGTGCTCTGCGGCCCACAGGGCGAACCCTCCAAAGACATAAGGGGGGGCTTCAATTCAGCTTGCCGCAAGGCCGGGATAACCAACTTCCGCATCCACGATCTCAGACATACCTTCGCCTCTCATCTGGTCATGCGAGGCATGACCCTCAAGGCGGTGATGGAACTCCTGGGCCATAGCGATATCAAAATGACCATGCGCTATGCGCACCTGGCCCCCGGCCACCTGGAGGATGCCGTCAACGCCCTGAATGACTTGGGAAGAAAGGGGAATGGGAAACTTTTGGGAAACTTGCCCCAGAAAGAGGAAAAGGTTAGCAACCCCTCAGATTGCTAACCTCTTAATTTCACTGGTGCCGGAGGCGAGACTCGAACTCGCACAGGGCGAACCCCGGGGGATTTTGAGTCCCCTGCGTCTACCAGTTCCACCACTCCGGCGCGTTCCCATTGTATCGTTTGGGCGCCTCATTTGGCAAGGGCTTTCACAGAGGGGGCGGCCGAAGTGGCGGTCGATGGTCCCAGGCCCCCTCCTCCCCATTTTTATTCAGGACTGATTTTGATCTTCACCGCCTCATCCTGGCCGGAGATGATGGGCGCCAAAATTTTGGCGGTGGGTTTGTCCGCGAAGACGTCATCCGGATAGTAGGCCACATGGCGGGCGCCGTTGGCCAGCAGATAGGTGAGTTGCCGCACCATAAGGTCATCACCCAGCCATTGCTCGTTTTTCCAGTCGTAGGCCTGGGTCTTGAAAATGACCTTTTCCCTAGCCCCCCGGCTCAGCACCGGCTGCAGCAGGGAGTCGAACCACTTTTTTTGCCTTCCCCAGCCCTTTACTCCCTCCATGCGGGTATAGGCCATGATCACCGTATAATCGTAGCGCTGCAGGTAGTCGTCCAGGTCCTGGGCGAACCAGGTGCGGGCCTCCGGGTTGGTGATCACTTCGCTGTAGATATTGCGGGCGATCAGGGCCTCGGGCCGGTAGGTTTTGACGATTTTGATGAGGTGCCCCAGATAATCGGACAAGGCCCGGGTTTTGAAGGCCACCCACTCGGCCTGGTGCGTCCGGCCGGCGGCCAGGTCCGGAGGCGAGGCGCTGACCCCGTACCGGGCCTTAAAGCCCGACAGGGCCGCGGGGTGCATATCCTCCTCGTCGGTAAGATAGGCGTCGTCCTGGAACAGCAGGCCGTCAAATTCCACGTGGGAGGCCAGGTCCTGAAATATCTGGGAGGAAATCTTCAGGCTCTCCGGGTCGAAGGGCGACAGGCGGGTGTACCACGAAGTCGTCTGGCCGAGGCGGCCGTGTTTGTATTCCTGGACATAGCGGCCCTCTTTGGCCGCCTTATCGGGCACCTGGAAGCTGAGGGCCGGCATCCAGACAAAGACCTTGATTTCCCGGGCCCGGATGCGATTGACCGCATGGCTTAAAAAATCCATGGCCACGGGCAGCACCCGGTTGGGGAAATAAACGCTGGTGATGTTGCCGGTGCCTTCTTTGTCGCCATAGGCCTGGAGGAAAACGGTGTTCACTCCCAGTTTGAGGAGCCGTTCGATGAGCAGGCCCAGGTTGTGGTCGCTTTCGGCATAGGACTGGGGGTTGACAATCAGGTCCAGGTCAAGCTGCACGCCCCGGATGGGGGTGCGGTCCCGGAAGCCGTGCTGCACCTCCTCCAGGAAATGCTCGGTCCAGAACAATTCCGGACGCACGTAAAAGCGCTTGGTCCGCATGAGGTCCGAGAGATTGGCGAACCCGGCTTCCAGGGTCAACACCATCTGAAAACCCAGCTTTTTGGCCTCCTGGAGCCCGAGTTCGTTGTAGGCCCCGAAGGGCCAGGTGAGGATGGTCACGGGCTTATCGAGTTTTTTTTGCAGGATCTCCCGGCTTTCAGCCAAATCCGCGCGCAACCGCTCCCGGAACTCCGCCTCGGTCTCATAGCGGCGCTGATCGGCAAGATATCTCAGGTTGGCCCCCGAGGCCTCGAGGTTCCCCTGGGGGTTGGCCGGAATCAGCTTATGAATGCCATGACTGTGGGAGGCCACGGTCACCAGCCCCGAATCCGACACCTCCCGGATCTGGGCCCAGGTCATGAGCTTTTTTTTCTTATAAA
The DNA here is from genome assembly GCA_041740935.1 of Desulfobaccales bacterium. Lineage (GTDB taxonomy): Bacteria > Desulfobacterota > Desulfobaccia > Desulfobaccales > 0-14-0-80-60-11 > JBGSLA01. The sequence goes on from JBGSLA010000253.1 coordinate 14,962, forward strand.
TCTGGGCCTGGGGGTTTTCGATCCAGGAAGTCACTATGGATAAGACCGCCGGCACCTGCAAAAGCTGCAGGGCCGGAAAGACCCGGGTATAAAAGCTTTCATAGGCATCGTCAAAGGTCAACAGCACGGCCTTGTCGGGCAGCCTGGCGGTCCCCCGGGCCGCGGCCAGGATCTCCCGGGGAGAGACGAACACATAGCCGTGGCTGCGAAAATACTCGATCTGCCGGATGAAGGCCTCGGGAGACAGGTCGTCGGAGGCGATATCCTGCCCGGTGACATCGTGGTAGGTCAAAACCAGGAACTGCGGCGGGGCCGAGGCCGCCGCCGGCG
>JBGSLA010000254.1:0-2906 GCA_041740935.1 Desulfobaccales bacterium
CGACGGGGCCGGGGACGTGCCATGGCCGCCGACGGTGGCCAAAAGCGGACAGACAGAACCCATCAGGTAAAGCGAAACAATCAGGACCAGCAAGCGACAGATAAGTTTATTCATGGCATGGTTTCCTCTGGCTGGAAGATGTTGTCCATGTGATGGTTTTCTCCCCGAAAGTCGACCTGATGGGGGAGTTTCTTAAATCGTCAACGCCCAACCCCCCTTGGCCCAGCCAGGCTCCGAGCCCCCGCCCAGCTGCGGCCCGGCCCTGATGGGCTGCGCCCGGCAGCGTTGCCTTTGCGAAGAATTTGGATGGGAGGGGAGGGAGACGGGCAGGGGACCTGAGGCCCCTCGATCTCCCAGGGGGAGAACAATCTGACGGTGGAAGAGAGGCGACACCTCGGCGGAGGTCATCCATGACTTTCCCGCCGCGGGTAAACACTAGGGTCCCCGCCTGTTATGCGGCGGTGTCCAGGGAAGGGCTGCGGCCAGGGCCGGCGATATCGGTCCTTGTGCCATTGCGCCTGCCTTATCGGGGCCTTGTCCCGAAAGGGCGGCCTCCACTCCGGAGGACCCGCCGCACTGCCCCGGGGGGTTCCCGGCCCCCAGGCCGGGCCTGGGAACCGGGGTGAAAATTCGCTTCCGAACACCCCGCCCCTTATCGGGCAGGTTTGGTCTTCTCCGGTGTGGTCTTAGCCTTATCCTCCGTATCGCCGGGGGCCCTCAGGTCCATGGGGGGCTGGGGCTTGGGGATGGCCAGTTCCGGTTTGGTGTCCAGCATGGCCGGACTGTCGGTTTCCGGCGGCGGCGCCGAGGGGGGCGGCGGCGGCGGCGTGGACGAGCTGGTGGCGTGGCTCAGACTCCCCAGGCCGCTTAGGGAAAGGCATAAGGTCACGGTGATTATGAGCAGCAGCAGTTTTTTCATGATCGGTCTCCTCTGAACGTTGCCTCGTTTTTTCGTGCAACCCGGTTCGGCCCGTCGGCCGGCGTCAGCAGCAGCCACCCGCCCACCGGGGTCTGTCCAGGTGGTTTGGGGGAAAGGACGTGAGCCCCAGGGCGCCCTGTCAGGCCGGGGATTTCCCCACCCGGGCCTCGTCCTTCCTGGCGGCCCTAGAAGCGATACCCCACCTTTCCTCCCACCACGTGACGGTTGTACTGGTAGAAGGCAATATTGGAGTAGGCCGCGGTGAAATTGTATTGCCCTTCGACATAGAAGCCCTGAGCGAACTTGTAGGTCACCTGCACTCCGCCTTCCACGATGCTGTCTTCGCGCTTGGAGTAGATATTCAGATTCGGGGCCGAGGCGTTGACCCAGTTATTGAAATACGGATAATAACCGTAGCTGATGTAAGGTCTGATGTTCAATTGCTTGGTGGCGGGGATCATGGCCGCCAACTGGAACTTATGACCGACCCCATAAAAGTTGCTGCCCTCGGTCAGGGTCCATATCGGGCTGTACCGTAACTGGAGATAGCCGGTCCGGGCGTCATTAAAGAAGAAAAACAGGCCGGCAGCCAAACCCACGGTATTACCGGTGCGGTCATCATCATCTATGACGATGGGCGCATAGTAAGTACCGTATTCATAGAAGCCCCCGACTTCAAGCATCACTTTCCCGGCGAGCATCTGATAATAGGTGGGCATGAAAGTCCAACCGATTTTGTAATCATTTCCACCTATTGTCAGATAGTTGAAATTACACATGGCGATAATCTGGCCGGTGTTCTTGAAGACGTTCAACGTCGGACTGAGCGTTACATTATGACTCATGTTGTCATATTCGGTTAAACGGAAGTGGAAATCCTGGTAATACGTATATTGGGCCAACAGACTGAATTTCGGGTTAAAGGCAAAATTATACCCCACCTGAGCCTGGTGTTTATAAAGAGCAGCATCCCCCTTGGGCTGGAAGGTCCGGACATCATATTCCGAACTTCGCAGGTTGACGTTGGAATCGTAGTCAAAACCGGCGAAAACATCAAGCTGAATGGGCGGTTTCGACAACTCCGCGGCTCCCGGCGGCACAGTGGCCAGGAGCAACCCCACCACCATTGCACAAAGCAACATCTTTCGCATGATTACCCCCCCAATGAAAAGAATGGTCCACCCTTACCTAATTTATAAAGCAGTGTCAAGCAATTTTCCGTGATCTTTGCTATTGCTTAAAAAATATTTCCACAACCTTGAGCATCGCCATAAATTTTTAATAAACCTAATGCACTGAATATAAGAAAAAATTATTTACTGACCGTTTTAGCAATTTGTAACAAGCTATGGTTCTTTCTTCTTCCTTGGGGCGGGGTGTCGGGCGGCAACAGGTCCCCCCGGCGCGACCCCCGGGAGCCCCCCTAACCACCCGGGACGGAGTTGCCCGCAAGAAGGCCGAGCTACTCTTTAAATCTCAGGCCCGTCTTACTTGAGCCAATTCTGACCACTGGACCAGTCGTAATTTTCCAGTCCACGATAGCCGTTATAATCACCGCCTTTAGCCCGGTTGGCCAGGGCCCTAATTTCTCCTATCTTCCGCTGGCGCCAGGCTTCCACCTTCTGAATCCTGCCTTTCTCCTGCTGGAGTTCCTGCCATTTTTCCTGACGCTCCTCCAGGGCCATGGTCAGGAGGTCCTCATTCACCAGGGTGCCCTGGTTCTTTTTATCCTGATACTTGTTCACCTCGATATCCGCCTGATGCCAGGCGTCCTGGGCCTGTTTGATGTCCCGGTTGATTCTTTCCATGCTACCTTCGGCAATTCCCTTCACCTCTTGTATCAAGGAATCGGCCCTGGCGTCAAAATCGGTCTGCCTCCAGGTTTCCTGTTCGTGTCCGGCCTCATATAAGGCGCGGTGGCCGGCGGATCCCTGACAGCCTCCCCCTCCCAGCTCCTGGGATGGAGGCGAGGGCGGCGGCGCCGCTC
>JBGSLA010000255.1:0-14203 GCA_041740935.1 Desulfobaccales bacterium
GGGAGCCACCGCTCCCCCAGCCCTCCCCCCAGAAAAAATTTTCATCCTTTACGGGTGTGAGCCCAAGGGCCTCTATGTCACTGAGACTCACCAGAGCAGCCGGGAGCACAGAAGGCCTCCCTTGGCCCCTCCCTTCACCTCCCCAGATTTAAAAAATTCGCCGCCAATTCATAGCCATAATCAGTCAAAAAAGATTCGGGATGAAACTGCACCCCGTGGAGGGGATAGCGGCGATGGCTCAGGCCCATGACCACGCCGTCGGTGGTCCAGGCGGTGACCTCCAAATCTGCTGAGGCGGGGACGGCCATGAGGGAATGGTAGCGGGCCCCCTGAAACGGCGAGGGAATGCCGGCAAACAGCCCCCGGCCGGCGTGATGTATCTGAGAGCATTTGCCATGCACCGGCAGGGGCGAGCGGCTGGTGACGCCCCCCCAGACCTCATTTAAAGCCTGATGCCCCAGGCATACCCCGAGGATGGGAATGTCCCCCTGGAAGTGGGCGATCACCGCCTTGCTGATGCCCGCCTGGGCCGGGGCCTTGGGCCCCGGAGAAATGCACAGCCAGCGGGGCCGCAAGGCCGCGATCTTCTCCAGAGTCACCGCGTCGTGGCGAAAGACCCGGACCTCCAGGTCGAATGCATAAAACAGCTGCACCAGATTGAAGGTAAAGGAATCGTAATTGTCGATCATCACCAGGCGCATGGCATCACCCGAAAAAGAAAAAGACCACCCAGGGAGCCTGGGTGGCCTCGGTGGGCCTGACATAACTCCATGAATCTTTTTAATCAAGGGATAGGGGAATGTCAAGCGTTTTCCGGCGCGGGTTTCTGAGCCTCTTATTGTGGATCAGAGCTTTCCTGGGGCTCCGGCGGATGTATCAGGCGGACAAAGTAGAGGGTGCCGAAGGCGTGGCCGCCGACCCGATGGTTCAGGGCGTTATACTGGCCCAAAGAAGTGTCTTCATAATCGCTCCCCGGGCTCAGAGTTATGGCCTGGTCCCAATCGCCGCCGCAGGCCTGGACCACAGTCTGAAGCAGGACGGCGCCGCCGTTTCTGGCGGTGGGGTCCAGGGCGTAGTGAGCCCCGCAGGGGCAGGCGCCGCCGTCGAATTCAAACCACAGACCATCCAGCTCCTGCGGGGGCTCGATGCGCTGGCGGCAGAAGGGGCAAATGGGCGGCCTGAGGCGGTCTTGGGGGGAATTAAACAAAGGGTGGCCTCCTTGTGGGGGAGGGAGGCGCCGCCCCAGAAGCTGAGGCGTCCTCCCGGTTCCGTTGGGATCGGTCGGCAAGACCAACTACAGATTATTATCGCAGGTTTTTTCTTGGCCGGCAATTCCCGCTTCTATTGACACCAATCCCCAGGGTACTTATTATGGAGACAATCCCGCCGAAAGGAGAGTCTGTATGGCGAAAGTTACCATCACCTTCAGCGACGTCGAGCAGCAGCGGATCGAGGCGCTCGTCATTGACAAAGATCAGGACGAAGCCTTGAAATATCTGTCGGACCTGTTGGATAAAGTCAAAGAGCATCCCGGGCACGCCTGTGGGCCGAAAGCGGTCTAAAGCAACCGGGGCGCGCCATTTTACCTGAGGGGAAAATTATGGCAGACAAGCAGATCGTTTTTGAAGACACGGACCAGCAACAACTTGAGGGCATCGTCATCGACAAGGACAAGGAAGAGGCCCTGAAATTCCTCGCTCACCTGGTGGAGGTTTTTAAAGGCCACCCAGGCGTCGCCTGCGGCTTCAAGGGATTTAAATAACCGCAGCGCCGTCGGCTCAGATTGCGGAGGAGGCATGGGGAGGCTGGCCCTGGTGGCCGATACCCACACCTACCAGGACGGCCTTCCCAGGCTGTTTCGTTTCTTCGAAGGGCAAGGCATACACCACCTTGCGTGTTTAGGCGACTGCCCCCCGCAACCCTTCCGCCCCTGGCTGAAGAGCAATCCCCTGCACCGGCTTTTTTGGGTGTATGACTTCCACGGCCCCAAGATGGCCGACGCCAGCCGCTGCGCCATGGCCCTGGACCTGGACGGCCGGGTTTTCCTGGCCCACACCCGGGCCATTCTGTGGAATCATTTCAAGAATCAGATTCACACTTATCTGGGGGCTCCCCCCAGCGGGCGCGCCCCCATGCTCCTGTGCCACGGGCACACCCACGTGCCCAGCCTGACCCTTTTTCAGCCCCCGGCCAGCCGCCTGCTGTATATCAACGACGCCCTGCGCCCCCAGGACTTCCGGCCCCGCCAGGCCTGTATGGCCCTCGATCCCGATACCGTTTACCTCGTCGTGCCCGGAGCCTTTACCATGGAGGAGGAACGCCACCCCACCTTCAGTTTCGCGGTGGTGGATCTGGAGAGGCACCGGTTGGTCATGGTGTCTCTGAAGGACCTGGCCCCGCTGGAGAGCCTCGAACTTTTTGCGGAGTGAGGCTGTTGGCTTTAAATCACGCGCAGTAATTTCAGGCTGTTGAGACAATCCGGCGGGAATCTGTTCTGAAAAGTCCAAAGTCCGTAGTCCAAGGTCCAGCGTCCAGGGGGATAGCGGCGAGCGGTGCCCGTCCTACGCGGCTTTTCATGCTTTCCGGGTGAGCCGCCGGCCCATGAGGAACTCTCCCCAAAAAAGACCAAAGGCTTGCCCCCGGGGGAAAGGAGATTATTTTAAGAACCATGGCTAAACATCTGGTTTTGATCGGCGCCGGGCATGCGCATCTGACCTGCCTGAAGCAGCTGGGGGATTTTACCGCCCGGGGCCACCAAGTGACGGTGATCGGCCCCGACGTTCACCATTATTATTCCGGCATGGGGCCCGGCATGTTGGGGCAGACCTACCGGCCCCAGGAAATCCGCTTTCACAGTCAGCGGCTGGCCGAGCAGGGCGGCGCCCGCTTCCTCAAAGGGCTGGTGGCGCAGGTGCGCCCGGAAGCCCGCCGGCTGGTGCTGGCCTCGGGGGAGGAAATCCCCTATGACGTGGTGTCCTTCAACGTCGGCAGCGGCATCCCCGCAGACCGGGTGGCTATCCGGGATGACGCCGGGGTGTTCACGGTCAAGCCCATCGAGCACCTCCTCAGGGCCCAACAGGCGATCCTGGCGCGCCTTCCGGCAAAAACCCTGGAGATCGTGGTGGTGGGCGGCGGCCCCGCCGGGGTGGAAATCTCCGGCAATCTCTGGCGCCTGGTGACCCAAAACCGCGGGTCGCTGAACCTCACCCTGGTGGCCGGACGGCGGTTGATGCCGGCCTTCCCCGGCAAGGTTCGGAACCTGGCCCTGGCCTCTTTTCAACGCCGGGGCATCCGCGTCCTGGAGGGCGCCCATCTCAAAGAAATTCACCAGGGCAAAGCCTTGCTGAGTGACGGCGGGGAACTTCCTTGCGCTTTTCTGTTTCTGGCCCTGGGGGTCCGGCCGCCCGGCCTGTTCCAGGATTCGGGTCTCCCCACCGGGCCGGATGGCGGCCTGTTGGTCAATGAATTTTTGCAATCGGTGGCCCACCCGGAGATGTTCGGCGGCGGCGACTGCATCTCGTTTCAGCCCCAGCCTCTGGATAAGGTGGGGGTTTATGCGGTGAGGCAAAATCCGGTGCTGCGGGACAACCTCCTGGCCGCCCTGGAAGGCCGCCCCTTAAGGCCCTTTCAACCGCAAAAGGCTTACTTGCTCATATTCAATATGGGGGATGGGAGGGGCATCTTTTGGAAGAAAAACTTCATCTTTGACGGACGTCTGGCCTTTTTCCTGAAAGATTTCATCGACCGCCGGTTCATGCGGCAGTTTCAGATATCGGGAGAGCTTGACGAGGTCTGAGCGGGTCTTGGGTTTTCTGTCTTGAAAAGTCCAAAGTCCAGGGTCCAGGGTCCAAAGTCCAAGGTCATAGCGGCGGGCGCTGCCCGCCCGCGCTTTTCATGCTTTAGGGGTGAGCCGCAGGCTGATGAAGAACTGTCTTGGAAAGATTTTTCGTGGGGGAGGGGGCCAGGGGCCGGTGGGTCCCTTACCCCCTCCCCTATACCCCCTGAACCGGAAGCACAGGCGTCCCGCCTGTGCTGCACAGGCAAGATGCCTGTGGTCCCGACAATAGGAGGCCGTAGCGGGAAATCGCCGTGCCTCCCGCCTTTTAGGTGAATATTTTTTCAGAAAACAACGTCAGATTGTCCCCAAACCCGCCTCAGAATCCGGAATCAGTGTGATGTTCCCCTCCCGCAGTTCGGCCAGCACCGCCTCGTCGGTGGGGAAGGCCAGGGGCGCCGGGGGCGAGGCCAGGGGGAAAAAATCTACCATATCCAGGTCATCCGCAGCCTGAAGCGCGCCGCCCAGCACCCGGCCGGCGAACCACAGCCCCACCGTCAGGCGTTCCGGGTCATGAAAATTGGAGTACACCGAGAGGATCGGGCCCAATTCCACGATGAGCCCGGTCTCCTCCTGAAACTCCCGCCGGGCGGCGGACTGCACCTCCTCGCCCCATTCCACATACCCGCAGGGAATGCACCAGCGCCCGATATAAAGCCCGCCGGCGCGCCGGCCCCAGAGGATATGCTGTCCCCGACGAACCACCACCGCCACCCCCACCGCGGGATTGACGTAGAGAGTTTTGCGACAGTCCCGGCAAACCAGGCGCGGGCGTTCGCCCCGGACCTCATGGGCCAGCGGACCGCCGCAGCAGGGACAGAAGCGGTAGCGGGAGGGCGTGCAGGACATGGGCTGTCGATCTCCCCAAAGGAAGACGGAGCACGAGCGGCGCCCCGTTTTCGAGTGCCTTCCACTATAATAGAGCTTGCAAGGAAGGGCAATTTCATTTACAAAAAACGATGTTTCTCATTTTTTAGGGAGAAGATGGCGTGGCGCCCGGGGTTAAACTTCAGCAGATTCGCAACATCGGCATCATCGCTCACATCGATGCGGGCAAGACCACCCTCACCGAGCGCATCCTCTATTATACCGGCCGCACCCACCGCATGGGGGAAGTGCACAACGGCGCCGCCACCATGGACTGGATGCCCGAGGAACAGGAGCGGGGCATCACCATCACCGCGGCGGTGACCACCTGCCACTGGAAGAATGCGGTCATCAATATCATCGACACCCCGGGACACGTGGACTTCACCATTGAAGTGGAGCGCTCTTTGAGGGTCCTGGACGGGGCCATCGGGGTTTTTGACGGGGTGGCCGGGGTGGAGCCCCAATCCGAGACGGTGTGGCACCAGGCCGACCGCTACCGGGTCCCCAAGCTGGTCTTTATCAATAAAATGGACCGGCCGGGGGCCAATTTTTGGGCTTCGGTGGCCAGCCTCAAGGAAAAGTTGGGGGTCCACCCGCTCATCGTCACCATTCCCTGGGGTGAGGAGGATCGCTTTCAGGGGGTTATCGACCTCTTATCCATGAAGGCCATCCGCTGGCGGGAGGACACCCTGGGCGCGGAATTCGACGCCCTGGACATCCCCCCCGAACTGCAGGAAGAGGCCGACCAGCGCCGGGAAGCCCTGGTGGAGGCGTTGGCCGAGGTGGACGATGAGCTGCTGGAGGCCTTCCTGGCCGAGCGCCCCCTCATGCCGGAAGACCTCAAGGCCGCCATGCATCGGGCCGCCATCAGCCTGCAAGGGGTGCCGGTGTATTGCGGCGCGGCCCTGCGCAACAAGGGCATTCAGCCGCTGCTGGACGGCATCAGGGATTTTTTGCCCAACCCCATGGAAGTCCCGCCCATTCGCGGGGAAAACCCCCGGACGGGTGGGGAGGAGCTGCGGGAAGCCCGAACCGACGGGCCCCTGGCCGGTCTGGCCTTCAAGATCATGGTGGACCAATCCCAGCGTCTCACCTATGTGCGCCTCTATTCCGGACGTCTCAAGGTGGGCCAGGAGATTTTTAACCCGGTGAAAGGGGTAACCGAAAAGGTGTCCCGCATCCTGCGCCTGCACGCCAACAAAAAGGAGCGCCTGGAAGAGGCCCAGGCCGGCAGCATTGTGGCCTTATTGGGGCTTAAGGCCGCCACCACCGGGGACACCCTGTGCGATCAGGCCCACCCCATCGTGCTCGAGCCCATTTCGTCGTATGTGCCGGTGATCTCCCTGGCCATCGAGCCCGAAACCCGGGAGGACCAGGATCGTCTGGGGCCGGCCCTGGCCCGGGTGGCGGAAGAGGACCCCAGCCTCAGGATCACCACCGACGAAGACACCGGCCAGACTTTGCTCTCCGGCATGGGGGAGTTGCATCTGGAGGTGGTGCTGAACCGCCTGGAGCGGGACTTTAACACCCGTTTGCGCTCCGGCCGGCCCCAGGTGGTCTATCGGGAGGCCATTGCCGGCGCCGCCAGCGCCTCCGGCAGCTTTGACCGGGAGTTGGGGGGCAAACAGCACTTCGCCCAGGTGAAGCTCAGCGTCAGGCCCCGGGCCCGGGAGCGGGGCAACCTGTTTATCTCCGGCCTGAGCGAGGAGGACCCGGCCCAGGGCTCGGTGCCGGTGATCCGGCAGGCGGTGGAGGAGGCCCTGGACAGGGGCCCCATATACGGCCATCCTGCGGTGGACATCGCCGTCACCCTGGAAGAAGTGGTCCTCAAAGATGGCCAAACCTCCGATATGGCCCTGCGCATCGCCACCATGGCGGCCATCCGGGCGGTCCTGGAAGCGGCCCAGCCACAGCTTTTGGAGCCCATCATGAAGGTGAAAATCATCGCGCCGGAGGAATTCACCGGGGAGGTGCTGGGCGATCTCCACGCCCGCAAGGGCAAGACCGAACAACTCCTGGCCAAAGGGCCGGTGCGCCACATTGTGGGCCACGCCCCCCTGGCCGAGATGTTCGGCTACGCCACCACCCTGCGCTCCCTGACCCAGGGCCGGGGCACCTTCACCCTGCAATTTGATCACTATGGGAGGGTGGAGAGGTGATTTGTGGGTGGAGGGCCAGGGAACAAACTCCCTATCCCCACGTACCCTCTCCCGACCCACCTAAATTGGTGGCACAGGTTTTTAACCTGCGCTCTGGCAAAAGAAAAATTTCCTAACTGAGAGCCTATTATTATTAGAGCAAAAATAATTTTTCAGAAGGTTGAGGTATGGCAACCGAAAAAACTTTATCCTTAATCAAACCCGACGGGGTCTCCCGGGGGCTCATCGGCGAAGTTATCGGACGTTTTGAAAAGGCTGGCCTGAAAATAAAGGCCATGAAACTGGTCCATCTCACCCTGGGCCAGGCCCGGGCCTTTTATGCGGTCCATCAGGCACGGCCCTTTTTCGACAGCCTCACCACCTTCATGAGCTCCGGACCCATTGTGGCCATGATCCTCGAAGGCGAAGGCGCCATCCAGCGCAACCGGGACCTCATGGGGGCTACGGACTACCGCCAGGCAGCCGTGGGGACCATCCGGGCGGATTTCGCCCGGGACATCGAGGCCAACATCGTCCACGGCTCGGACGGCCCGGACACCGCCACCACCGAAATCGCCTTTTTTTTCGACGCCCTGGAGATGGTTTAACAGGCTATAAGCTTTAAGCCATAAGCCATAAGCTTTAAGCTTTAAAGAAACCGTAAAGGAGGGGGGTCGCTCGCCGGCTGCCGGCGGCCGACTGCTTTGAAAAATTTTTCTAAGAGCTGTATTCCGGTGGGGCGGCCGTCCCTGGCCGTCCAGTGTTCCGGCGGGCACGGAGGCCCGCTCCACCGAATTTTTCTTGTTTTTGAGAGAGCCGCAAACTCATGAAGTGCAGTCCAGTCAGCTTCGAGGCATGCTTTTTTTTAGCTTACAGCTTATAGCCTACAGCTTAAAGCCCATAGATTATGAATCTCTCCCGCCCCCCTGCCGGTGAAATCGAGCTCATCGCCCGCCTGGCCGAGATCTTCGGCGCGGCGCCCCCGGGGGTGGCCCTGGGCATCTCGGACGACTGCGCCGCCCTGGACCCGGGGGGCGACGACTATCTTCTCTGGACGGTGGACACCCTGGTGGAGGGGGTCCACTTCGATTTGGACTACATGTCGCTGGCCCAATTGGGCCGCAAATCCCTGGCCGTCAATGTCAGCGATCTGGCCGCCATGGGCGGGGAGCCCCTCTACGCCCTGCTCTCCCTCGGCTGGCCGCCGGCCCGGGACCTGGCCGGGGCCCTGGAATTCGGCCAAGGCCTGGCCGCCGCTGCCCGGAACTTCGGCGTGGCGGTCATCGGCGGGGACACCGTGTCCTCTCCGGGACAACTGACCATAACCCTGACCGTCCTGGGCAGGGTGCCAAAAACCCAGATGCTGCGGCGCTCCGGGGCCCGGGTAGGGGATCTGGTCTATGTGACCGGGCCTTTGGGGGAAGCAGCCGCGGGGCTGGCGATTCTCCAAGGGGAAGTGACAGTGACTCCCCAACTGGGCGCGCCTTTGATCCATGCCCACCTGAACCCCCGGCCCCAGGTGGCCGCCGGACGCCTCCTGGCCCAGGAGGGTCTGGCCACCGCCTGCATCGACCTGTCGGACGGCGCGGCCACGGATCTGATGCACCTCTGCCGCTTAAGCGGTGTGGGGGCCCGCCTGGAGGCCGCCGCCCTCCCCGTGCCGGACAACGTAAGAGCCGTGGCCCGGCTGGCGGGCCGGGAGTTTTGGGAACCGGCCCTCAGGGGCGGTGAGGATTATCAGCTGCTGTTCACCTGCCCCCCGGACCGGGCTGCCCGTCTCCCTGCGGTTTTCGCCCGGGCGGGGCTGGAAGTGCCGAGCCGCATCGGCGAAATCATTGCTGGAGAGGAAGTAATTTTAATTATTGCACAAAAAGAAAAAAATATTTCAGGCGCCGGATATGAACATTTCCGACTTGACGGCGGCGAAACTGCGGATTAATATGCCCCAAATTAGTTTTTAACTATTTTTCACAACTCCATCCCATGGTACCCGAAAACGAAACGAGCCAACTCAAGGTCTGCTGTACCTGCAGCTACTGGTCCTATAAGTACAAGGGCTTTTGCCACCGCCAGGAGCAGGGAGTGGGAAAGTTCTGGGTATGCGAGGACTGGAGCGCGGTGGCAGCCGAGGCTTCTCTCCCTGAGGCTCAGGAGTCCGTCAAGTCCGCCCTCCGGGCTTGAGAAAAATCGCTCCAGGGAGACGCCCCGAAATCCGGGATAAAGCCCTTGGGGATATCCCGCCTTGAACCTTTCAGGGCCCCAAAGGCTATCCCGCCCGAGCGGGGGAACCGCAATCCCGACGCCTGATATCCTCCAAGTTCCCTTCCTGATATTTTTTCCAAAAAAAATTTTTTCCAGAGAATATCTTGTCGAAAAATTTGCCATTTGTTTTATTTATGTTTGACACCGGGGCGCCATCCGGCTAATCTCGTGAGCGATGCAGCCAGCTGTCGGCTAGGCAACCTGGAATCGACGGATCGACCATGAACTTCAAGGATGTTGGGGTAATCTGCCTCAATGGTGAGATCAAGGAAGAGTGTCAGAATTGCCTGTGGTGGGAGTGGGATTCGCTGAACCGCTGCTGCGGCAACTTTAGCAGTCCCTTCTGCTCCCTGGCCCAGGCGCAGCTTTTTTGGCTCAACCCCTATTCTCCGCCCATTTCTCTTCCTTCCTGAGCCTGAGAACCTCCCCGCTGCCGCCGACTTAAGCGGTCGGCCCGGCGCAGGGGTTCAGGCAGGCGGAATTTTCCCACACAGCCCTGCGCTATATCCCGGGCGTCGGTCAGGCTTACCCGATGCCCGGGGGAGACGTATACCGGCCGAACCCCGGTGCGGGTGCGCACAATCCAGCCCACCGGGCGCCCCAGATAAAAAAGGGGGCTGGCCGACCCCGCCGCCGGTCCGGGCTCTCCACCTTCACCCACCAACCTGCTTTTGGCCACCCCGATGGTGGGCGCCGCCAGCAGCAATCCCAGATGCGAGGCGAGGCCCAGGCCCCGGGGGTGGGCGATACCCTGCCCATCCACCAGCAGCACTTCCGGGCGGCGGCTCAGCTTTTTCCATATTTCCACAATGATGGGGGCTTCCCGGAAGCTGAGCAGTCCCGGGATGTAGGGGAAGGGGCAGGGGCCCGCCAGCGCCGCCTCCTCCACCAGGGTGAGGTCCGGGTAGGAATACACCGCGATGGCCCCGAAGACGCGCCGTTCCGCCCGGTCATAGGAGGCGTCGGCGCCCCCCACCCAGCGGGGCGGCCGGGGCAGGGGCGCCAGGCGCACCTCTCCCCGTCTGGCCTCCTGCCAGGCCACGGCTTCCTGGTAATTTTTGGGGTAATAGAGCATGGAACCGGCACTTTGAGGGGAGGAGCAGAGCCTTAGGCTTTTTGGGGGAAAAGGGGGAGCCTCTTGCAAAATGTAGCCGCAGGCTTCAGCCTGCGTTTTCCCAGGCTGAAAAGCCTAAACCACCGGGCTAAATCTCTCAGGCATGAGGAGCTGCCCCTCCTGATCTGAATTTTTCAAGAGGCTTGGGGCAAAAGGTAAGAAGGCGAAAGTTTATAAGAGTCGGATTTTCTTCTTTCCCCCTTCGCCTTTCCCCTTTTCCCCCGCCCTTAAAATTCCTCTGCCTTCCTTCCCCAAAACCCTTCCCCAGATTTTATTCCAATTTCTTATTGCAATGAAACAAATGAAATGGCCAACATAGCGATATTTTTATTGTTTTTTACCGAAAACAGAAAACAGAAAACCGTATTACTCCTCGCCCCAGACCTTGCGGCTGTGGGCGATTTTCTTTTTAACGGTGGCCCAGGTGTCGGTGGTGAGGAAAGACTCGGGCCAACGGCTGACCATTTTCTGGAACAGCTCCCAGGGCATGGCGAAGCTCAGTTCATCGGGGCGGTGGAACCTTCGGGCGCTGGGGTCCCAGCCGCCCAGCACGGCCCGCATTTTGCCCTGGGAGAGATAGTGCAGGGGCCAGGCAACGACATGGGAGCAATCGGCTCCGAAGGGCGCGGCCACCACCTCCACATCTCCGGTGACGAACGCGGCCATGGTGTGCAGACCGGAGATCACTTCGGAGCGGGCAAACCAGGCCACCACCTCCGGGGTCTCCCCGGCGGCGAACAGGCTCAGCGGCTTGAACACGCAGAACCGGGCCGGGGCCGGGCGGGGGTCCACAGTCTGGAAAAACCGCCGGACGTCCTCCGGGGAGGCCAGGTAGCGTTCACCTTCCATGACCCCGCGGATGCCGCCGGACACGTAGTGGGCGATGGCGTTGAGTTGGGGCTTTAGATATCCCAGGTAAAAGGCGCCCCCCAGGCAGCCCTGGCGCTCCCGGTCGAACCAGGCCGCGGTTTTCTGGCGGCGGGCCCGCCAGACCTGGCTCATGACACAGGAAAAATCGGCGAATACCGCGCCAAAATCCACCTCGCCCCTGGCCTCTTCAGCGGCAGAGGGCAGACGCCGCGGTTTGGGGGAAAGCCCCCCGGCGGGCTCGGTGTCCGTATAATAGATACCCAGGGGCTCCTCATTGGCCCCCAGGGCGTCCATGAGGCCTTGCACCCGGGAAAATTCCATGGTTTTCTCCTTTGGGGGTTAAGCCAACTGCGGAAAAAATAGTTACGAAAAGTTAGTGGTGGGGGAGGGGGGGTCCCACGGGCTGGAAGCCCGTGCTACCGGGGCCGGTTGGCCCCTCCCCCGGTCCTCCCCCCAACTCCTTTCATTAACCCCGCACCAACTCGGCGCTGTAGCGGAGGGGGCCGTGCCGTTTGCTGAAGGCGCCGCCGCGGTTTTCCATGACCCAGCCGCTGGCCCCTTTGCCGCCGAAGGGCAGCCGCAGAGGCGTAAACAGGAAATCCGGGTTGTCGTAGGCCATGCCGAAGGTGGCGGTAAGAGCCTCGGCCGCGCCCGGCGGCGGGGCGCCGAACCAGGCCACCAGAAAGGGATAGCGGCTCCGCAAAACCCGGGAAACCGCCTCCGCATCGCTGGCCACCCGCACCAGGGCCAGAAAGGGCCCGAAAAGCTCCACATCCGGGGGCTCGGGCACCTCGACCAGGAAGGGCCCCTGCCGCTCCCCGTCGCGCTGGTAAGGCCACAGGAACTGAGGCCGGTCGAGGGCCGCCAGGGCCCGGTCCAGGAGGACGCGGGTGCGTTCCACTTTCACCGGCCCGATCCAGGTGTCCGCCTCCTGGGGGTCTCCAATCTTGATTTCCGGCATGATTTGGAGGACCAGGTCCCGGAATTTGGGGTAAATGTCCTGGTGAACATACACCCGCTTGATGCAGGTGCAGTATTGGCCGCCGTTCAAGAAGGCCCGGCGCGCCACAAAGCCCGCGGCCGCCTCCAGGGGCGCATCCCGGAAGACGATAGCCGGGGGCAGGCCGCTCGGCCCCGCGAAAAACAGCTTGTCAAAGTGCGCCGCCTCCTCCTGATAGAGCGCCCCCACCTCGCCGCCGCCGGAGATGAACAAAACCCTGACCTCCGGGTCCAGAACGGCCCGGCGGCCGAAGTCCTTGGTGTCCATGCCGGTCACCGCTTCGAGCTCCGGAAAAGGGGCCGCCACCTCTTGGAGCCCTGCTGCGGTGCGGGGCGTCTGGGAGGAGCAGCAGAAGCGCAGGCGGTTCCCCCCCAAAAGGGCCGCGCCCCCCACCCGGGCCAGCATCACCGGGGCTGCGTCATAGGGAAAAATCGCGGCCACCAGGCCGTAGGGCGCCTTGCCCTGAACCAAGGGAATTTCCTCGGCCATGGTCCGCAAATATTCCGCGGCCAGGTCCACTTCGATGCCGGCGATGGTGCAGGGGGCGCCGATGTCCGCGGCTGCGGCCTTAACCAACACCTCACGGTGGGCCGCCAGCCGGTCCCCCAGGCGGCGCAGGACCTCAAGCCGGGCGCTCAGGTTTGATGAGGTGGCGTTGGTATGCATGGCTTGTTGCTGTTCGGTCATGAAAAGTCCAAAGTCCAAGGTCCAAGGTTCAAAGCTCAAAGTTCAAGGTTATAGCGGCGGGCGGAGCCCGCCCTAGGCGGCCTTTCATGCTTTAGGGTGAGCCTCAGGCTCATGAGAAACTGTCCTGAAAAGTTTTTTTGTGGGGGAGGGGGCCAGGGGTCGCAGACCCCAGCCCTCCCCCCAGAGAGAATTTTCTTAAATCTTCACGGCAACAGCAGGCGGGACAGCTCCGCCCAGCCGGACACTTCCAGGAACGGGTGCGGCTTGCGGTTCCAGGGTTGGGCGAAAACGATGGGGGTGATGCCGGCCCTTGCCAGGTCAAAGCAGGTCTCCAGGCGGTCTTCCACGAAATAATCAATGGCGTGGTTCCGCAGATAGTGCAGTTTGGCGTCCGGGTCGCCGGTGGCCATGACCCAGATGGCCCGGGGGGGCACCGGCGCCAAGGCGCGGTTCAGCCAGAGCTGGATGGGCTCGGGGCGGTCCCGGGCGGTGACGAAGACCAGGGGGACCTCCTCCGCCAGCCTGGACAGCACCTCCACCGCCTGGGGAAAGGGCTCCACCGGCAGCTCGTGGGGCCGGTCGATGAGCTCCCGGATCAGGGCGGCGATGACCCGGCGGTCAAACCCCAGGCATTCCTCCAGGGAAAAGGTGACAATGTCCTCGTAGGTGAAGGGGTGGGGGCCGTAGCGCTCCTGGGCCAGGTCCAGGAAGGTGGTCATGATGTCCGCCACCACCCCGTCGATGTCGAAAGCCAGCCGGTCCAGCTGAATGGAGCCGTTGCCTGAGCTTGGCGCCGGGGACTTGAGACCGGTCATGGCAGTTTTTCCTCCTGAGGCGGAATCCCCTCGGTGTTTTCAGCCTTGTTTAAAAACTCCTTCAGGGCCTGGCTTCCCTGGCTGAGGATCTCCAACTGCTTCAGAACCTTGCCGTCCACCACCACCAGAAGCTTGCCGCCCTTCAGGGCCAGGTAGCCGAGACGCCGGCTGTCGGCGCTGAAGGCCAGGGTGTCGATGAAGACGAAATCAAAGGCCGGGTCCGGGCGGCCGTCCACCAGGACCAGCCAGGCGTCTTTGGCAAAGGTGGCCAGGGCCAGGCGCTTATGGTCGGGGCTGACCTTGAAGCTGTTCTGGACCACATCCGCGGCAATGGGCAGTTCCCGCCCGTCCAGCACCACCACATGGTCCTTGCCCCGGCGGGCCTCGTAGGCCAGGGAGTTGCCATCGGCGCTGAAGGCCACCTCGCCCACCAGGTCGTATTCCGCACCGGGCTGCCCGTCCAGGATGACCAGGTTTTTGTCGCCCCGCTCCACCACGTGGGCGGTGCGGCGGCCGCCGGGGTCTTTCACCACCCGGAGGATCTGGTCGGTTATGGGGTCAGGCTCGGCCTCGGCGGGGGGGCCCACCTGGGGCGGGGGCTGGTCCGCGGGC
>JBGSLA010000256.1:0-10062 GCA_041740935.1 Desulfobaccales bacterium
GACCCCCCTCCCAACCCCCTTTAAGGTGGGCTGGCAAGAAGGGGCGTTCGCCCCGACTTGCCAGCCCTTGAAAGAACGTTAAGGGGTTGGGGGAGGGGGTGCGGGGCAGGGGGCAGGGGCCCGCCGGCCCCCGGTAGCACGGGCTTCCAGCCCGTGGGAATCCACCTTTCCCACTTCCTTCATGCCCTCTCCCAGCAGCAAGGCCGCCACCGGGGTCAGGTGCAGCAGCAGGCGGTCCAGGGTGGCCCGTAAATACAGGTGAAATTCGAAGGGGGAGGTGGGGGCCACGGCATAGGCCAAGAGGATGGCCAGGAAATTGCCGCCCAGGAACAGGGCCAGAAAGAGGCGGGGGCTGGTGAAGATTTTTCTCCCCAGGGCCGCCAGGGCCAGGGCCGCGGCGGGCCATAAAACCCCGAACAGGGTAGGGTTGATCAGGGCGATGCCCAAGGCCGGCAAGGTCTGGAACAACTGGCGGGGATAAAAACCCAGGATATGGTCCGACCCGGTTTCGATGCCCTGGGAGACGGCAAACAGCCGCCAGGGGAGATACCCCAGGAGCATCCCGCCCAGGGGCCAGGCCAGGGAGGCCAGAGCCCGCAGCAGGCGGGGGGGGCGCAGCCAGAGAAGCGTGCACCCCGCCGCCAACAGGATGCTGCCGGCCAGGGGGGCGCCCTCGAATTTGCTCCAGGTGATCCCGGCCATGCACAACGCGGCCAGGGGCAGGGTCCGGGGGGGCGCGGCCCCGGCCAGCCACAGATAAATGAGCCCTGCGGCCCCCAGGGTGTAACAGGTCAGGGCCAGATCGGCATAGGCGATATACAGATGGGTGATAAAGGTGACGCCATTCAGGGCCAGAAAGGCGGTGACCCCCAGGGCCGGGGTGCGGCCGAGACCCAGGCGCCGGAGCAGGCCGAAGAGCATGATGAGCAGCGCCGCGCCCCACAGGGGAAAGATGATTTTGACCAGATGGTCGCTCACCTGGCCCAGCCAGAGGTACAGATAGGTGAGGAGCAGGGGGACGAGATTGGGATAGTAATTGTGGGCCTCGAAGCCCGTCAGATCAACGGCCCCCCTGACATAAAAAACCTTGCCTTTAAAGCCCCAGGTGGCGACGGCGTCCCAGGCCCACATGGGATAGACCACGGCCCGCAGGGTGACAAAGAAAAACAAGGCGGCCAAAAGACCGATGAACAGCCAATCCCAGAAGCCCCAGGGGGCTGAGGGCGGGGGGGCAGGGGAGGGGGGTGGAGCCGGTTTTTTCGGCTGAGTTCGCCTCCGCCAGGTTTTGCCCAACCACAACCCCCCCACCAGGGCCAGGGGCGGCAGGAGGACCAGGGGGAGCTGAAACGGCTGCCCCAGGGCGCTCAGGGCCAGCATCCACAGGGTGATCACCAGGGCTCCCAGGCCCCAGGCGAAGGCCGCCTGCTCCAGGCGGGTGAAAGCCGGGACCAGCCAGCGCACCAGAAGCCAGCCCACCAGCAGGAGGCCCATCACCCCCAGGGCCAGGCGCGCCAGGAGCAGGACGGCCTCAATCATAGAATCCCCCGGTGAGGCGCTGGGGGTGGACCCGATAGACCTGGCCGGGGCCGGGGAGATGAAGGGGCTCGGCCGCTCCCAGGTTCAGGGCCGCGTGCAGGCCGGGGCCGGGGGGGCGTCGGCCGTCCCGCACCAGAAGATGGGAGGCCTGGTGCTGCCGCAGGGTGTAAAAAAACAGGCTGGGCGGGGCCCCGGGCAGGACCAGGAGATGCTCCCGGGGAAAGAGATGATAGCGGGCCTCGATTTCCTTGCCGGCTTCATAATTGTCCAGGAAGACATAGACCGCGTCCGGGGGGAGGCGCCGCTGCACTTCGAGCAGCCACAAGTAAAAGGCATCGTCCCGGCGGACCGCTTCACCCCAGGAATGGCCCCACAAGCGCCGGCCCAGGTCAGCGGGCTCCTGCCGCAGCTGCCAGGCCAACCAGACCAGCTGCAGCACCCAGAGGACGAGCACCAGGCGAAGCGCCCAGGCTAGCCACGGGATTTCCGGCGTCGGGGTGTTTCGGCTCGTGTTACCTCTCATAAAATGTAGGGCAAATGTTTTTACCGGACTCTTGCTAATGCTGTTCTATAGTCCCCCTTTGAAGAAGGGGGATTTAGGGGTAATACCGTTCACTTAAGCATTTTTAGGAATGGGTGGGCAGAGCCCACCCTACATTGTATTGGCTTTTTTGTCATGCTGAACGCCGCGCAGAATCTCGCATTTTCAGATGGTTGAGATCCTTCGCTTCGTTCAGGATGACACAATAAACCACTTTGGCAAGAGCCTCCGCCGTCAATCAAAAAAGCGGAAGCGCAGGATGTGATAAATGGCGGCGATGCCGTCCCGCCAGGTGATTTTTTTGCCCTCGGAATAATCCCGGCCGTGGTAACCAATGGGCACCTCGTAGACCCGCCAGCCCTTCCTGGCCACCTTGGCGGTGAGTTCCGGCTCCACGCCGAAGCGGTTGCTGCGGATGTTGATGTCTTTGATCACCTCGGCTTTGAAGACCTTATAGCCCACTTCCATATCGGACAGGTTGAGATTGGTGAACATGTTGGACAAAAAGGTGACGCAGCGGTTGCCCATATAATGCCAGAAAAACAGCACCCGGTGGGGCTGGGCGCCGATGAGCCGGCTGCCGTAGACCACGTCCGCCAGGCCTTTGTGAATGGGCTCCAACAGGGCCGGGTAGTCCACGGGGTCGTATTCCAGGTCGGCGTCCTGGATGACCACCACGTCGCCGGTGACCTGGGCAAAGCCGGTGCGCAGGGCCGCGCCCTTGCCCTGATTTTTTTCGTGGAAAAACACCCTGAGGTTGTCGTACTGCTGGGCCAGGCGGTCGAGGATGTCCCGGGACCTGTCCAGGGAGGCGTCGTCCACCGCAATGATTTCCTTGTCATAAGGAGTTGACTGGACCCGGCGGAATATTTCTTCCAGCGTGTTTTCCTCGTTGTATACGGGCACCACGATGCTCAATTTCATGGGGATTTGCACCTCACTTGCCGAAGTGGTCAATAATATACCACGGTTAGACGGCGACCGGAGAGAGAAGTTAACCGGCCTTCGTTAATTTATTGTCTAACCGTCAGAATATACAAACAAATCTCCCCTAACCCCCCTTTAAAAAAGGGGGGAAATCTAAGGAGTCTTTGTTTTACTTAACGTTGCAGAGTTAGATGGGGCTCCGGAAAAACCTCAGCCGCCGATGCTCACCATGGGCGAGGCTGGCTGTTCCGGATTGATCAGATGGGTCGGGGGGGAGCAGGTTTTCTGCTCCATGGCCTGGCGAAACAGGCCGCAGAGTTCCGCATCGCCGGCCCCCTGCCGCAGGGGGCCCTTGAGGTCGATTTCCTGGGGGGAAAACAGGCAGGGCCGCAGGCCGCCGGCCGCGGTGAGGCGCAGGCGGTTGCAGGTCCGGCAATGGTGCTGGGAAATGGCGTGGATGAAGCCGATGGTGCCCTGGAACCCCGGCGGGTGGAGAATGTCGGCCGGGCCGGCCGTGGGCCGGGAGGCCACCTCTTCCATGACCCCCAGGGCCAGGAGGCGCCGGCGCACCTCGTCCATGGACACAAAGTGCGAGGCCCACAGCTGGCGGGAAACCGTGGGCATGAACTCGATGAAGCGCACCTGGATGGGATGGTCCCGGGCCAGGAGGGCAAAATCCAGGATTTCGTCGTCGTTGATGCCCTTGAGGACCACGCAGTTGACTTTGAGAGGGTGAAAGCCCAGCTCCGCGGCGCGCCACAGGCCCGCGGTCACCCGGCTGAAGCGGTCGCTGCCGGTGATTTCCCGGTAGCGCCGGGCGCTCAGGGAGTCGAGGCTCAGGTTCAGGTGGCGCAGGCCGGCCTTATACAGGTCCTGGGCCATCTCGAACAACAGGGCGCCGTTGGTGGTGAGCGCGAGCCTCTCCAGGCCCGGCACTTCCCCGAGACGTCCCAGGAAATCCACCACGCCTTTGCGCACCAGGGGTTCGCCGCCGGTGACCCGGACTTTGCGGATGCCGGCCCTGACCGCCACCCGGGCCAGGCGCAGGAATTCCTCGTAGCGCAGGATTTCCGGCGCCGGGAGTTTTTCCCAGCCCTGGCGGGGCAGGCAGTAGAAACACTTCAGGTTGCAGCGGTCGGTAATGGACAGGCGCAGGTAGTTGATGTCGCGGCACGGAGAACTGGTCACAAGAGAGGTCCTGGGACGCTAAGGTTTCCCTATTTTATCCTAAGGAGAGCGCCGGTGCTAATTTTTCCTTGACGGGGGCAAATATTTTTTTAAAGATATACATACAAAGCCGAAGGGTCTCCATGTGGGGATAAAAGGGAAGCCGGTGCAAATCCGGCGCGGTCCCGCCGCTGTAACCGGGGACGAAACCTGCACACGGCCACTTTGCCTTAAAAAGGCGGGGGAAGGCGCAGGGATTAGGGTGATCCGGAAGTCAGAAGACCTGCCCGTTCGGTTGGCCGGCGTCCCCGCGGCAGGGACTGAAGGCCGGCCCGAGGCTTAGCCTCGGGTCCCCCTGGGATTAAGAAAGCTGGGTGCCATCCCTGGGTCATATGACCCGGGGATTTTTTTTTGGCCACCAGGGGCGGCGGGCCGGCACACGGGAGGGCTTCCCTCCCGCCATCCCCTTACTCTGGAGGAAACTATGAAACAAGGACTCATCGTGTACCTGGTGGGAGATGAACCTCTCCCGGAAGCCTTTAACCTCAAGGATGCCGGCCCCGCGCTGGGCTGCCCGGCGGACCGGGTGGAACTGGTGGCCCGGGGGGCGGGCTTTTTTGCGGTGGAGGATGCCTGGCATTTTTTGGCCACCCGGGGGGGCTGCGCCCGTATTAACCTGGTGGTGGCCGAACCCGGGGAGCCGGGCCGCCTGCGGCCTTTGGGCCCGGCGGTGCGGCTGTGCGGCTAGATTTTAAGGGGCATTTTTTCATCCTCGCAGGTGGTCAAAAACCGGCTATGAACTTTTTACCGTGAAAAACCACCTGTAGGGGCGGGGTTACCCCGCCCCTGCAAAGAGGTTTTCATTGCCGGGGGTGGCCAATTGTGGCCATGAAAGTTTGGCCTGCATTTGCAAAAGCTGTGAAGTCGGGCTGGCCTTTGACTGCCAAGTGGCATCAAATACGAGCCAGCCTGTGACGTAATGGTTGAGAGACGGAAAGGAGAAGGGACAAATGAAGTACCGGTGGATGGTGTTGGGGATTATGGGAATGGTTGTGGCGATAACTTCGGGGAGCGCCGGTGCCGAAGAACGGGGCCGGGAGGCCGTGGAACTGGAGCCGGTGGTGGTCACCGCCACCGGCACCGAAGTGCCCCTGAAGGAGACCACCCAGGCGGTGACGGTGATTACCGACAAGCAGATCCAGGAAAAGCAGGCCATCCGGGTGGAAGAAATGCTGCGCTACGTGCCCGGGGTCACCATTAACCAAAGCGGCAGCCGGGGGGGGAACACCTCGTTATACCTCCGGGGCGGCAACAGCAACCAGGCCCAGGTGCTGTTTAACGGCGTCCGCATCAATGACGCGGGCGGCGATTTCGACTTTAACGCCCTGACCACCGACAATCTGGGGCGCATCGAAGTGGTGCGGGGGCCCATGAGCGCCCTGTACGGGGCTGACGCCATGGTGGGGGTGGTTAACCTTATACCCCTCAAAGGAGTGGGGCCGCCGACCCTGAACCTGGCCGCGGGCACCGGCCCCCGGGCCGAAAACGGCCGCCTCATCGAAGAGTACCGGGCCACCCTGTTGGGTTCCTATAAAAAATTCGGGTTTTCCATCGGCTACAGCAACATCTATGACCCGGGCATCCTGATTATCAACAACCGCTTCCGCAACAACACCCTGATGGCCCGTCTGGACCTGGACCTCATGGATAACCTGTCCATCACCTACAATGCCTTTTATCTGAACAGCCGCTTTGAAGTCCCCACGGAAAACGGCGGGGATATCTATGACGCCAAAAGAGCGGGCGGCCCCGGCTTCGACCCCGACCAGGGCAACAGGAAGCAGGATGTCCTGCACGCCCTGGCGGTGGATTACCGGCCCCTCACCTGGTGGCAGAACCAGCTCACCCTGGCGGTCAGCCACCGGGACCGGCGGTTTGACGACCCCGCCAACCCCCCCGCCAATGAGGCTGAACTGTTGTACGACCCGTATGTCTCCAGTTTCGATGGCTTATTCGGGTCCTATAATTCCCGGGATATGGAGAGCCGCTACAGCCTGGACTACCGCTCCAATTTCACCTTCGGCGCCCGGGAAAAGCTGGAGAGCATTTCCACCGTGGGCTTCTATGCCCGGGAGGAGCAGCTCAAGCAGTGGACCTGGTACGGCGGCTATCCCCCCTACGTCGGCCCCACCAACGAATTTCTCAAGACCCGCCGGGGGGCCACAGCATGGTACGGACAGCAACAGCTTACCCTGTGGAACCGGTTTTTTCTGGTGGGGGGCTTCCGGGTGGAGAACAGCACTGTTTTCGAACATGCGGAATTCATTCCCCGGGCCTCGGCGGGCATCCGCTTCCCCAAGACCGGCACTACTCTCCGGGCCGCGGGAGGCCGGGCCATCAAGGAGCCGACGTTTTTGGAGAGCTACTCCCGGAGTCAGCTTTCCCAGGCCAATCCCAACCTCAAGCCCGAGCAGAACCTCTCCTGGGAAGTGGGGGTGGACCAGTCCCTGTTCAACAACCACGGGATGTTGAGCATGACCTATTTCGAGAATTATTTTCATGACTTCATCACCTTTGTACCCCGGGTCTACCCGCAGCTCTCCGGCTTTGACAACATCGGCTTTGTCAAGGTGGCGGGCCTGGAGACGGCGCTGAGCCTCAACCCCGCCAAAGGCCTGACCCTGAGTCTGGTGTACACTAACCTGTTCACCAGGATCGTGGACGACGGCAATATCGACAACCTGTTCTTCAAGGCCGGCAAGCCGCTGCTGCGCCGGCCCCGGAACACCTTCAGCATTGTGGCCAACTATACCCTAGGCCGCCTGAACCTGAACCTGAGCGGCCTCTATACCGGCTGGCGGGACGATTCCAAGTTCACCTACGAGTACCCTTATCTGTTTGAATCCAAACGGGTGGACAACCGGGACTTTTTTGTGCTGAATCTGGCGGCCACCTATGATCTGGTGCGGGATTGGGGATATGTCAACAAGCTCCAGCTCTGGACCCGGTTCAACAATCTCCTGGACGAGCGCTATCAGGAGGCCTACGGGTATTCTTCGCCGGGATTTTCCATGCTGGCGGGCATGCGGGTGATTTTCGGGTTAAAGCCTCAGCCCGCCGACAACCAGGGAGTCGGCAAGGCCCAGCCTCCGGCGGGCGGCCGGTTGACCCCCGGCAGGTCAAGCCTGGCCCAGGCAGGCGGCAGGATTTAATTCACCGGAAATTCCAGCCGCTTTTCGTCCTGGCCGAAGCCGGTGCTGATGCGGGTGACCAGGGTGTAGCGGCCGGCCGCGGCGTCGGCCGGCAGGGTGAAGTCCAGGGTCTGGACATAGGTGCCGTTTTTGTTGTTGGCCTTCATGGCCGTCACCCGGCCCAGGGACTTGTCGCCGATGAAGAGTTCCCGGGAAATGGTGATGGGGATGTCAACATTTTCCGGGGTGAGGATGGTGTAGGTGGTGGTCAGGGTCAGGGTGCCGCCGGGCGCGGCCTTAAGAGGTTTCAGCTGCAGGTCGTCCAGCCGGATGACGCAGCCGCCGGTGGGGCAGTAATTCTGGCGGGCCACCGCCTGTTCCCGGGCCTGTTGTTTTTCGGTCTGGTAGCGGGTCCAGACCACGCCGCCCCCCGGTTTCTGGGAGGGGTTGAAGACCCAGCCGCCGACCCCCAGGGCCAGGCTGACCACCAGGAGTATCCCGAAAAAACGCGGTGTGGGCTGCATAATGTTCTCCTGTTATGAAAAGTTCAAAGTTCAAGGTTCGAAGTTCAAGGTTATAGCAGCGGGCGGAGCCCGTCCCGGCCCAGGCGGGACCGCGCAGCTTCTCATAGGGCGGCCCGTGGCCGCCATCATCGGCTGACCGCAGCAAGATGTTAGAGTTCCGGGCCCGGGATGGAAAAAAACCGGGTGAGCCGGGGCCTTAGGTCAGGATGAGGCCCTTTTCCCCCAAGCCCGCCGGAATTTTCCCAGGCGATTCCGCTTCTGGTTCGCCCAGACCTCCACGGGTTGCTTGGGAATTTCGAGGATAAATACCGCGCCTTGGCCCGGTTCACTGAAAGCCAGCAAGCGCCCCTGGCACTTTTCCAACAGGTGCAGGCTGACCTTGAGGCCCAGGTGGGTGCTTTCCGCGTCCAGGCTGCGGGTGGGCGCCAGCAACCGGCGGTTCAGTTCCTTGATATCCAGCCCGGGCCCGTTGTCCTTGATTTCTAAAAAGACCTTGTCCGGCTTTTCCAGAACCCGTATTTGAATATGGTCGCCATGCTTCATGGCGTTGGACAGGATGTTTTGCAGGATGACCTCCATGATATGAGGGTCAAAAAAGAAGATTAAGCTCTCCTGGGGTTCCCCCGGGGGGCGGCCGTTGATCTCCACCCGGAGCGGCTTCTCCCGGAAGCGCAGGTCCATGAGGTCCTGGAGACAGCGTTCCAGAAAGGCATAAAATTCGCGGGGTTCCAGGGCCGGAGTGTTGCTGGTCAGGGCCCTCAAAAACAGCAGTTCCTGTCCCAGGGTGTGGGTCAGGCGCTGGGAAGTCCCTTCGAGGATCTCCACACTTTGCTGCAATGATTTGAAATCATTATAAAATTTGTCATAAATGCGGCAATCGTCCCGGGCGCAGGCCAGAAAATAGTCCTCCAGGTTGGTGGTCTTTTTCTTGAGGCGGTTGGAAAATCCCTGGATGCCCAGGGCCAGGTTTTTGTAGTGGTGCCGCAGGGTGGTCACCTGGAGCTCAAATTCATGGTGCAGATTGTCCAGGCGCAGCCGGTTTTCCTGGATGCGCCGGAAGACCAACCCCACGATCAGCCCCGCCAACCCCCCGCTGAGGGCATACAGCAGCATGAAGGGCCACATCCGGGGGGTCAGGCCCCGGAGGATGGCCTGGGAAAGGGTGAGGGGCAGGCCGCAGATAAAGTGGTCGTGAAAATGGTTGATGACCAGGACCAGGGGGTAGCCCAGCAGCACGCCGGCCCCGGCTCCCAACAGGAGCCCGACCCAGGGATAAACCGGGGAGCTGCCCTTGGGGGCGGCAATGCTCAGTACGGTAGGCTCGTCCTGCTCGGGCTTCATGGAAAGGTTCCTGGGAAGCCTGCGGGGCACACCCGCCTGCCGGGGCTTCGGCCCGGAGACCGGAATCGCCGGGCCTGGCCCGGCCTGGGGGCCGATCCCGAGATTTAGGCCCGACTGTTCCGGTTATTTCTGATATGGTTGGCGGTTTTCAGTTTTCGATATAAATATTTTGAAAAATCAAATGGTTGTTCGTTTTCAGGGGTGTGCTCTTGCTTCAGCCCGGAACTTGATTTACGGCCGGTGGGATAATTGTACAAATTTTCCGGGAAAATAACCAGATGGTCCGATGAGGAAGGTGCCGGGCCGGTGACCGCCCGGTGCGGGCCGACCGGGCCAGGCGCCGGCCTGAGCGCAGAACCGGGAGGGCCGTTGCTAAGGATTTTCCTTGAGATTTTCCTGGAGAAAGCGCCTGGCCCCGAGATAGGAGGCCCGCCAGACCTCGGCGTCCAGCCGGCTGATCTCCACCCCCCGGGAAGAGGCGTGGATGAAGCGCCCGCCGCCTATATAGATGCCGTTATGGGTGACCTCGAACCTTGTGGCCGGGGGCAGCATGTTGGCCAGGAAAGGCCCGGATTTTTTTACCTGGGACAGGCGATTGAAAAAAACCACGTCCCCGAAACGCAGCTGGGCCGGGGGCACGGGTTCGCCGGTGGTGAATTGGTCGGCCGCGGTGCGGGGCAGGGCCAGACCCAGCCGCTGGTACACCGCCATGACCAGCCCGGAGCAGTCCACCCCGGCGGGCGTGATGCCGCCGGTACGGTAGGGGGCTTTGGCAAAGCGACTCAGAGCCCGCTCCAGCGCAGCTTCCTGGGGCGTGAGCCGGGGCGGGGGCGGG
>JBGSLA010000257.1:0-27294 GCA_041740935.1 Desulfobaccales bacterium
GGCGGCGCTGCACCGGCCCGGCCCGGCCAGGGAGCCCCTGGGCCATCACCACAAAGGCCAAGCGGTGAACCCGGCCGAGGTCATCCCCCTGGACGACGGGGATTTTAAGGACTTTTAATAATACTTGGTGGCTCAGAGCAAATCAGTAAAGGAGAACATTTGATGCTCAAGGGCATGAAACTGGGGGCCAGGCTCCTGTGTGCGTTCGGCGCGGTGTCCCTCATCGTTTTGATATTGGGGGTAGTGGGCTACTACGGCGCCACCAAAAGCGTCGAGTCGGTCGACGAGATCGGGGTGGTGCGCCTGCCCAGCGTGGAAAGTCTGCTGGTCATGAAAGTGGAAGCGGAAAAAATCCGGGGCTCCATGAGAACTCTGGCCATCCCCGGTCTTTCCAAAGAAGTCCGGGAACGGCAATACCAGAACCTGGCGAAGAGCCGGGAAATCTATGAAAAGGCCTGGAAGATCTACGAACCCCTGCCCCAAACCCCGGAAGAGGCCCAGGTGTGGAAGGAGTTCGTGCCCGCCTGGAACGCCTGGCGGGAAGCCAACAACAAGGTGGTGGAGCTGTCCAAGAAGGTGGATGGCGGCGAGTTGGGGGATGCCGAAGCCAAGGCCAAAGCCTTCGAGCAATTGCAGCAGCTCCTATTGGGTCAGGTGGCGGATCGGGCCCAAAGCGCCGGGGTGTTGCTGGACAAACTGGTGCAGATCAACTCCGAGGTGGGGGCCGTGGAAGTCAAAAAGGCCTTTGACCAGGCGTCCTTCCTGAAATCCTTTTCCTTGATAGCCATGATCCTCGGCGTGATACTGGCCCTGGGTCTGGGATTTTTTATCAGCCGCAGCCTCACCCGCACCATCAGCAACATCGTGGCCTCCTTGAATGACGGCTCCGATCAGGTGGCCGCGGCCGCGACCCAGGTGTCCTCTTCCAGCCAGTCTTTGGCCCAGGGCTCCAGCGAGCAGGCGGCCTCCCTGGAGGAAACCTCGGCGTCTCTGGAGGAAATGTCCTCCATGACCCGCACCAACGCCGACAACGCCCGCCAGGCGGACGCCCTCATGGGGGAGGCCGCCCGGGTGGTGGACACGGCCCACACCTCCATGAACCAGTTGGCAATGTCCATGCATGAGGTCTCCAAGGCCAGCGAGGAGACCGCCAAAATCATCAAAACCATTGATGAAATCGCCTTCCAGACCAATCTCCTGGCCTTAAACGCCGCGGTGGAAGCGGCCCGGGCCGGGGAGGCGGGCGCGGGCTTCGCTGTGGTGGCCGATGAGGTCCGGGCCCTGGCCATGCGGGCCGCGGAGGCTGCCAAAAACACCGCCGCTCTCATCGAGGGCACGGTGTCCAAGGTGAAGGGGGGCTCCGAACTCATGGGCAAGACTGCCGAAGTTTTCTCCCAGATGACCGGCAGCACCGGCAAGGTGAAGGAGTTGGTGGCGGAGATCGCCGCGGCCTCAGGGGAGCAGGCCCAGGGGGTGGAGCAGATCAACAAAGCGGTCAACGAAATGAGCCGGGTGACCCAGCAGGTGGCCGCCAACGCCGAGGAGAGCGCCAGCGCCTCAGAAGAACTCAGCGCCCAGTCCGAGCAGATGAAAGGGGTGGTGCAGGAACTGGTGGCCCTGGTGGGGAGCGGCGCCAACGGCGGGGGCAGAATCGCGAAAGTGGCTGCCGGGGAGGGGAAGGCCCGCAGACTCGGCGCCCTGATGAAAAAGAGCCTGACGGCCGGCGGCAAGCCGGCGCCGCCCAGAGTCCTTACTCCTCAGCAGATCATCCCTCTGGATGAGGATAATTTTAAGGATTTTTAGGGTTCTCTCCGATACACCACACAGGACCCTCCGGGGAGGGGGGAGGTCTGATATCTGAGCGCCGCCCCCCCGAGGGAGAAGATAAAGGAGAAACGCTATGGCCCAAGCAGCCCGGGCAATTGACCAGGTCGCCATGGCCCTGCACGAACGGGAAGGCAAGTATCTCACCTTCACCCTGGCCAACGAAGATTATGGCCTGGAAATCCTCAAGGTGCGGGAAATCATCGGCCTGATGGACATCACCGCCATTCCCCAGACCCCGGCCTATGTCAAAGGGGTGATCAATTTGCGGGGCAAGGTGATCCCGGTCATCGACCTGAGGCTCAAATTCGGCCTGCCTGCCATGGAATACGGGGAACGCACCTGCATCATTGTGGTGGAGGTCAGGACCGCCACCGCCTCGATCCAGATGGGGGTGGTGGTGGACACCGTCTCCGAGGTCTTGAACATCAACGGCGCGGATATTGAGCCGGCGCCGTCCTTTGGAACCCGGGTGGACACCAGGTACATCCTGGGCATCGCCAAGGCCCGGGGGGCCATTAAGATCCTGTTGGACATCGATCAGGTGGTGGGCCCCAAGGAACTGGCTGGAATTGAAGTCCTGGGGAGTTAAAAGTCGGAGGGTGTGAATGGAGGCCTCCGCCAACGGCGCGCTCCTGAAAACCGGCAAGGCCCCGGTGGCCTGGCCGCCGGGCACCGCTGCCCCGGAACTCACCGACCCCGAATTTTTTCGGTTCTGTCGGTTGGTGCACGGCCATGCCGGCATCCACCTCACCGCCCAGAAAAAGGAGTTGGTGCGGGCCCGCCTCGCCAAGATCCTGCGGAACCGGGGCCTGCAAAGTTTTCAGGAGTACTATGATATCGTGCTGGCGGATTCCAGCGGGGCCGAGCTTGCCGGCCTTCTGGACGCCATCTCCACCAACCTGACCTCTTTTTGGCGGGAGCCGGCCCATTTCCAGTACCTGGTCCAGGAGATTCTGCCGTCCTGGCCCCGGAATCTGCGGCAACCCCGGCGCGCCAATCTCTGGAGTGCAGGCTGCTCCACCGGCGAGGAACCCTATACCCTGGCCATGGTCATGTTGGACGCCTTTGCCGGCGAGGACTTTTCCCGGGTCAAGATTTACGCCTCCGACCTCAACACCCAGGTTTTGGCCCAGGCCGAGGCGGGGGTCTATCCCTTTTCCCGGGCCGAACCCCTGCCGGCGGACTGGCAGCGCCGCTTTTTCCAAAAGGGGGTGCGGCATCGGCAAGGGCTGGTCCGGGTAAAACCCGAAGTGAGAAGCCTGGTGCATTTTTTCCGCTTGAACCTCATGGCTCCTTTCCCCTTCGGGGAGGAAATGGACGTCATCTTTTGCCGCAATGTCATGATCTACTTTGAGAAGGACACCCAGGTTACCCTGGTGGAAAAATTCTACCACTGTCTCAAGCCCGGGGGCTATCTGTTCATCGGGCATTCGGAGAGTCTGTGCAACCACCAGCATCGCTTCACGTACGTCAAGCCGACTATCTACCGGAAGTAGGGGGCCGGCGGATGCAGGTCGTGGTCGGGGTGGCGGATATGAAAGTGAGCAGCCAGCCCAACGAGGTGCTGGTTACCCACGCCCTGGGCTCGTGCATCGGCGTGGCCATCTATGACCCGGTGGCCAAAGTGGGAGGAATCCTGCATTACATGCTGCCGGAATCCTCCCTGGACTTGGCCAAGGCCCAGGAAAATCCGTGCATGTTTGCGGACACCGGCCTGCCCTTCCTGTTTCGGGAGTGCTACCGCCTGGGGGCCACCAAACCCCGACTGCAGGTGAAGGTGGCGGGCGGCAGTCAGGTGCTGGGGGCGCGAGAATGTTTTCAGATCGGCCGCCGCAATTACGCGGCCTTACGGAAGATCTTTCTCAAAAATAATGTGCTGATCAACAGCGAAAACGTGGGTGGCACCACGGCCCGGACCTTGTTTCTGGAGATCGCCACCGGCAATGTCTGGATCAAAATCATGGGCCACAACACGATAGCGCTATAGGCGGCGGAAACCATGAGCCTCGTACCCCAGGTATTAAAATCCCTAAAGACCCTGCCCCCCTTTCCCCTGGTGGCCCAGCGGGCCTTGCTGCTGCTCAACAAGTCTGAAGTGAGCATCCAGGAACTGGTGGACATCGTCAAATTTGACCCGGCCATCACGGCCAATGTGCTGCGCATCAGCAACTCCGCGTTCTTCGGTCTGCGCCGGGAAATCCATTCCCTCCACCAGGCCCTGCTGCTTCTGGGCACTCAGGAATTGCTGAAGATTATCATAGCCAGCGGCGCCACCCGGATCTTCTGCCGGTCCACCCCGGGCTATTTCACCGATCGCCTGGGATTGTGGCGCCACTCGGTGAGCGTGGCCCTGATGGCCGACCTGTTGGCCCGGGATTTGACCCTGGCGGAACGGGCCATGAGCTTCACCGCGGGGCTGCTCCACGATATCGGCAAGGTTGTCCTGAGCCTCTATGTGGATCAGAAATTCACCGAAATCATTGAATTGGTGGACACCAGGGGTGTGACCTTCCAGGTGGCCGAGAAAGAAATCCTCGGAATCGACCATGCCGAGTTGGGGGGGGAAATGGCCAGGTTGTGGGATTTCCCCGACCGCCTGCGCGTGGTGATCAATTTGCATCACCTCAACAAACCCGAGGCCTATGCCGACGACCTGGTGCTGTTGATTTATTTGGCCGATCTGCTGGCCCTGATGTTCGGCCAGGACCTGGGGGTGGACGGCCTGGCGTACCAGGGCTATCCCGAAGTGCTGCGCCACTTCCACCTGCGGGAACGCGACCTGGAGAGAGTTCTCCTTAACTTCGGCAGCGCCTGGCAGGATGCCCAGGTCTTATTCGGTCTGATGGGGGGCGACGATGGCCTACAATGTGCTCATCGTGGATGATTCAACCACCATGAGAGCTTTGGTGCGGAAGGTGTTGAATATTGCCGGGCTGGAGCTGGGGGAATGCTTTGAGGGAGCCAACGGTCAGGAGGCCCTGGAAATTCTGCAGCATCACTGGGTTGATCTGATTCTTTCCGACCTGCACATGCCGGTCATGGACGGTTTCGCCCTGGTGGAAAACCTGCGGCAGAACCAGATGTGGCAATCTATTCCCGTGGTGCTGATCACCACCGAAGGGCGACAGGAGGTCCTGGCCCCCTTTTTGCAAAAGGGAGTTCAGGGCTATATCCGCAAGCCCTTCCGACCGGAAGATATACGGGAAAAGCTGCAAACTATCCTCGGAGAGGCCTGGGTGCCCCATGCTAGAGAGCTTGAAGGCAGCGACTTTTGAAGTCCTGGAAACCATGTTTTTTCTGTTCCCGGAAAATCCGGAGGACAACGCCGACCTGTTTCACGGGTCGGCCGTCAAAGCCTGGGTGCCGGTGCAGGGGCCGAAAAGTTTTCGGATAGGCCTGACCGTGCCCCTCAGCCTGGCCCGGGAAATGGCCGCCAACTTCCTGGGGCTGGAAAAGGACGAAGTTGCTCCGGACAACATTGACGACGTGGTGAAGGAAACGGCCAACATGGTCGCCGGGAGCTTCTTATGGAAGGAAAAGGCCCCCGAGGGGTTCCAACTGGGGCCGCCCGAGGTTCTCCATCTGGATCTCCACGGCCTCAACCGGCAGAATAATGCCAACGCCATAGTCCTGGTGGTGGATGAGGCCGGTCTGGAAGTGTTCCTGGAAAAGTCTTAACAGGGTGTTCATCTTTTCTCCTTTCCGAAGTGGGAAAAAGGGCGGGATTACCTGGAACGGTCAGAGGCTGTTGACGCCGAAGGTTCCCTCCCCTCGGTTGAGTTTCCTGGGACTCGCCTTTTTTCCCCAATATTGCGGGTGGCTCATCAGGGATCAGATTCGTGGACAAAATTAAAGTCCTGATCGTGGACGATTCCGCCATTGTCCGGAAAATCTTCACCGAGGTCATCTCCCGGGAAGCCGACCTCGAGGTGGTGGGGACCGCGCCCGATCCCTATGTGGCCCGGGACCGGATTGTTCAGGCCAGCCCCGACGTCATCACCCTGGATGTGGAAATGCCCCGCATGGACGGGCTTACCTTTCTCAAAAAGATCATGCACTATCACCCCCTGCCGGTGATCATCGTCAGCTCCCTGACCCCCCGGGGCAGCAAAATGGCCCTCCAGGCCCTGGAGTTGGGCGCGGTGGAGGTCCTGGGAAAACCCGACGGGGCTTTTTCCGTGGGGGACCTGGGCACCGAGCTGGTGGATAAGGTGCGGGCCGCGGCCCACATTCGCTTCAGCCCGAGACAGGCAGCCGACCCGGCCCCCCCGGCGACCCCCGCCCGGCTCACCCCCCTGACCCAGACTACCGACAAAATCATCGCCATCGGGGCTTCCACCGGGGGCACCGAGGCCATCAAAGAAGTGCTGGTGCGGCTGCCCCAGAACACCCCGGGGCTGGTCATTGTCCAGCATATGCCCCCCAAATTCACCAGCGCCTTCGCCGAGCGCCTCAACCAGCAGTGCGCCCTGGAAGTGAAAGAGGCCCAGGACGGCGACAGCGTGGTCACCGGCCGGGCCTTGATTGCACCGGGGAATTTCCACATGCTCCTGAAACGCAGCGGCGCCCGTTACTTTGTCCAGGTGAAAACCGGGCCCCCGGTGCACCACCAGCGCCCCAGTGTGGATGTGCTGTTCAACTCCGCGGCCTTAAGCGGCGGGGCCAACGTCATCGGGGTGATCCTCACCGGCATGGGAGCCGACGGGGCCGAGGGCCTCCTGGCCCTGAAGGAGCGCGGCGCCTATACCATCGCCCAGGATGAAGCCTCCTGCGTAGTCTTCGGCATGCCCAAAGAGGCCATCAAACGGGGGGCCACCCAAAAAATCCTGCCCCTGACCCGCATCCCCGAGGAACTCCGCCGAGTCCTGAGCGCCGGTTCTTCTTGAGCCTTGGCCTCGTGTTTGCCAACCAACGACTGATCTGGGTTAAGCCACAGCCCGCTCTGATACCAAGGAGCATTCCAAGGGTGATTTTCTGTAGCCGCAGGCTTCAGCCTGCGCAAAAACGGGTTGGAAATTCCTTAAAGCTGTTTGACTCCAACCTGGCATGAAACCCTGGTGGCCGTCCCCTCCCAGTCGTCTGCCCCCTCCCCTCATTGACAAGGGCCGGCATAACCGTTACTTTTATTGCTTAGCAGTCGCCCAAAAACCAAGGGGCTATCCATAAAACAGGAAAAGTCTTTCTGGGGGGTTAGGGGATCGGTGGATCCCCCCCTCCCCCCAGACCGCTCTCCTACCCCCCCCTTAAGGGGGCTGGCAAGACAGGGACTGCGCCCCGGACTTGCCAGCCTTTGCAAAAGCGTTATGGGGTTGGGGGAGGGGGCAGGGGCCTGCTGGCCCCGGTAGCACGGGCTTCCAGCCCGTGGGAACCCCCCTCCCCCACATCAAACTTTCCCAGGCAAAATGATGTTGCGGGGACGGAGGAATGCTGAAATTAGTGGGGTTTGACTGCGACGGGGTCTTGTTTGACTCCCGGCAGGCCAATATCGCCTTTTACAACGACATCCTGGAGCGCTTCGGGAGTCCTGCCATGTCGCCGGTGCAGGTGGACTATGTCCACTCCCACACCTTCCGGGAGGCGGTGGAGTATCTCTTCCGGGACAGCCCACAGTTGCCGGAGGTCCTGGACTTTTGCCGCACCATCGACTACCGGCGCTTCATTCCCATGATGGTGGAAGCGCCCCACCTGCGGGACTTTCTGGGATTCCTGCGGCCCCGCTTCTACACCGCCCTGGCCACCAACCGCACCACCACCACGCAAGCCGTGCTCGAATATCACCGCCTGGCGGACCAGTTCGATCTGGTGGTCTCCGCCCAGGACGTCACCCGGCCCAAACCCCACCCCGAGTCATTGTGGCGCATCCTCAGCCACTTTGACCTGAAACCCGAGGAGGTCATTTACATCGGGGATTCCCAAGTGGACGAGGAATTCGCCCGCAACGCCGGGATTCTCCTGGTGGCCTACCGCAATCCCCAGCTCCAGGCGGACTTTCACCTGGACTCCTTCGCCGCGGCTCAGCGACTGATTCAGGAGCTTATTTAAGACGCGAGAGTTTGTAGGGGCGCACCCGCGTGTGCGCCCGCAAACAGGGCGGACACGCGGGTCCGCCCCTACGGAAGATGCCACATAATTTTACCAGGCAAGCCTGGGACACAACACGAGGAATCGTCCTCAGACCCCGGCCATGAGCTGGTCGAATTCCGCCACACTCACCGCCGGCGCGGTGGTGAAGGCGATGCCGGTGAGCTTGGACAGGCTCACGGAGAATTGCATGGCCTGTTCGGGGCCGGGCAGCTCGGCGATGAACAACAGGTCATAGGCCCCCAGCAGGGCGTACATGCCCTTAATTTCGCCCTTGAATTTCTTGGCCAGGTTCACGGTTTCGGTGGTGCGCTTGGCGCTGATTTTCTTCACCGCGTCGGCGGAATATTTGCCGAACATCAAAAAGGTCGCCATGGTTTGATCCTCCTGGGGAGAGATATGGGTTAGGCCAACTTCTCTTGAAGATTAAACAAACGGAACGCTTACCAACGTGATGATGTATTTCATTACTTTTCCTAAAAACAGAAAATAGGAAACAGCAGGCCACACCTGAGGGTCGGCCGGACAGTAGCGGCACCTTAGCAAAAAATCCCGGGGCTGTCAAGGATTTCCAAGAAATGTAAACAGGTTACCCGGCCACCAGGGATGCCCTTTCCCGGAACTTTTCGTCTCCACGGAAAGGAATTTAGTTGACGGGACCGAAGTCGGCAAAATAAAATCACAGATTGGGGCCCCAAAAGATTAATCCTGCTCCCGGCCGCCAACCGGTCCCTGGCTTCGCCGGGGGCCAAGGCGGCAAGGGGTCATCATCATGAGGAGGAACATATGAAAAAATTCCAGTGCCAGGTTTGCGGCTATATTTACGATCCGGCCGAAGGCGACTCCGAGGCCAAGGTTCCCCCCAACACTCCCTTTGAGAACTTGCCGGCGGACTGGGTCTGTCCCATCTGCGGGGCCGGCAAAGATCAGTTCAGCGCCATGGACTGAGGTGCGCCCTGTCTCACAGCAAAACCGGACTGATTGCCGAATTTGTAGGCGCCCATGGCAAATGACAAACAGCCTTCGGGAGGCGGCAGGGACCTGGGAGCCCGGCGCCGCAAAGCGCGCTGGCAGGATTATGGCGAATCCATCATCATCGCCCTGGTCCTGGCCCTCGTCATCCGGGCCTTTCTGGTCCAGGCCTTTTCCATCCCCTCGGGTTCCATGGAACCCACCCTGCTGGTGGGCGACTATCTGCTGGTGAACAAGTTAGCCTACGGCATCCGCAACCCCTTGACCAACAATATCTGGATCCCCACCGGCAAGCCCCGGCGGGGCGACGTGGCGGTGTTCATCTACCCCCAAAGTCCCGACAAGGATTACATCAAAAGGATCATCGGCCTGCCGGGGGACCGCGTCCAGGTGATCAACAAGAAATTGTATCTGAACGGGCAACTCACCCAGATTCCGCCACCCTCGGAGGATCCGGCGGCGCCCCGGGCGGTGTATCGGGACGACCAGCTTACCCCCACCGAAAGGGACAATTTCGGGCCGGTGGAGGTTCCGGCGGATGCCTATTTCGTCATGGGGGACAACCGGGACCACAGCTACGACAGCCGCTTCTGGGGTTTCGTGCCCCTGCAGGCCCTCAAGGGGCGGGCCTTTATCATTTATTTCTCCTGGGCCGGTGATGACCAGCCCCAGGCGACCTTTGTGCCTTCGCTGCTCCGGGGCTTTCGGGACCTGGTCGTCAGTTTATCTTGGAATTCCAAAGTGTTCCGGGTGCGCTGGGACCGCATCGGCAAACTGATCCACTAGGACGCCTGAATATCCGGATCTGCTGCCGGGAACCCCTGGCTCTCCCAAAATTCAGGAAAAACCTGGGGGCACAGGTATCCTCACCTGGGCTTCCTGAGACTTTACGGACCGAGTATCGCTGTTGCCTGGGGGGTGCCCTTCACAATCTGAGCCCCCGGACAGTCCGGGGCGCAGCCTGCTCATTCGGGTAATATCCTGAGATTGCAGAATATCTCCATGCCGCGGGCCTTTTTCGGCAAAGCGCCGGGGTTCAAACTCTGGGGCGGGCAGGTTTTGGGCGCCCTGCTGGTGGTGGCGAGTCTGCTGGCCGGAGGCTGCGGCCCCCGGCCGGACGCGCCGGTGAGCGTCTTCGCTTCCCCCGACTCAGCCCGCCTGCGGCAGGCGGTGGCGGGGCTCAAAGCCGGCCTGGCACCCCGGCCGCTCACAGTGGTGACCGTCCCGGAGTTCGGCCCCGAGGTCGACAAGGCCCTGAGGCGCCTCCGCTCCCAGCGTCCCCCCCTCCTGGTGGTGTTGGGCAGCCCGGCCCTGGTGCGGCTGGCCCCGGTAGAAAAGCGCCTGCCGGTGGTCTTTGCCATGGTGGCCGACCCTTACGTCACCGGCGCCGCGGATAATCCCCGGCACCCGGAGATTCATCAGAAAAATATCACCGGCATCGCCTCGCCGCCGCCGGTGGGCCCGGCCCTGGAACAGGGGGCGCGCCTGTTGGGGTCTGGAACCTGGGGGATGCTTTACGATCCCCGGGAGGGCCAGGCGGTGGAGGTGGCCCGGCGGTTCACCGCTCTCGCCCCCATCCACGGCCTCACGGCGATCACCGAGACCTCGCAAGACGCGGCCGGGGACCTCCCGGCCTTAGACAAACTCCTGGCCCGGGGCGCCCGGGTGCTCTATCTGCCACCCACGGCCAGCGCTGCCCGCTATGCCCCTCTGCTGCTGTCCTGGGGCCGGGAGCGGCGGGTTATGGTGGTGAGCAGCCAGGCCGAAGCGGACGCCACCGGGGCCCTGCTGCGGGTGGCCCTGGACTACGGGGCCATCGGCCGGGAAGCCGCGTCCCTGGCCCGGCGGGTGCTGGCTGGGGAAAAACCCGAACAGATTCCCATCACCGAGAAAATGCCCCTGCAGATAGAGGTGGACGACAGTTTGCTGCGGCATTGGAGCGGCTATCCCGGTTCGCCGGGCAAAGCGCGCCCGCCAAAAGAGGGCTCGAGGCCGGAGCGCTGATTTGGGGCCTTGAGGGTATTCTGAGCATCTCGCTTATTTTTTACAGAATACAGTTCCTCATGGGCCTGCGGCCCACCCGCAAAGCATGAAAAGCCTTTGCTGTTGCAGGGACAGCCGCCCCCGGCTGTCCATTGAGGGCAGGCGAGGGCGCCTGCCCCTACACGAGACAAACTTCTCAGGATAAAAAACCGAAAACAGGCAACCGGAATGGGAGCATTTCCCGGCGGGGCGCAAAAAAGGCCGGGGTTGGACCACAACCCTGAGGCTGTGGCAACCCAGGCCCGGTTGGATTGACTGGTCAGGCCGCGGCCGGTCAGGCTTTCTTGGGCTCGTAGTAGGCCACGCCGTCGCCCCACCAGGTGAGCTTATACTTTTCGCCCTTCAGGTCCACACTGGGGCGAACATACATAATGGGCCTTTCCACCAGACGGCCGTGCAGCGGGTGCGCCAGGACGGCAATCACCAGGTGGTCGAGGTCTATTCCTCCGGTCAGGATATCGAAGCCTTGTTCATTCAGCATTTAGACGTCCTCTCGTTTCTATGCCGGCCTCATGAAAAAGGTCAGGAGGGATCGCTGTCCCCGGTAATCCGGGTAGCAGCCTTTCGAATCCGCTTCCACAAGGGGTAAGAAATCTTAATTTTCGGGCGCAACCCAAACAGGGATTCTCATAGCGTCCGTTTATTTAATATAAGTAATATTACGGAAAGATCAACTCCCCCCGGCGGCCTTCGCCGGAAGAGGGGCTCGGGGTCATTGATGGAAAAGAAAATCGCCTGCAAACTCTGACGCTTTCGCGGGAGAACCCCCAGGTCTCCGCCGGGGCCATTGCAAGAGCGAAAAAATTGAGGTAATGGTTATTCATGACGGGCGCTGCCGCCACCCCCATCCTGCAAATTACCGACCTCCAGGTCCACTACGGCGCGGCCCAGGCCCTGTTCGGCATTGACCTGACGGTGGCCCGGGGGGAAACCGTGGCTTTGGTGGGGGCCAACGGGGCCGGCAAGTCGAGCCTCCTCAAGGCCGTCATGGGCCTGGTGCCCGTTTCCGGGGGGGCCATCTACCTGGACGGCCGGGAGGTCACGGCCGCCTCCCCGGCCGCCATGGCCGCCCGGGGGGTGGCCCTGTGCCCCGAAGGGCGGGAGATGTTCGGGGACCTGACGGTGCGGGAAAATCTGGAACTAGGCGCCCTGGCCCTGAAGGTGGAGCGGGCCGAGCGCCAGCGCCGCCTGGAAGAAGTCCTGGCCCGCTTCCCCCGGCTGCGGGAGAGGGTCCATCAGCCCACCGCCACCCTGTCCGGCGGGGAGCAGCAGATGGTGGCCATCGGCCGGGCCCTCATGGCCAAGCCCCGGCTGTTGCTGTTGGATGAACCGAGCCTGGGGCTCGCGCCCCTCATCGCGGATGAAATTTTCGACATCATCCACCAGCTTTCCCGGGGCGGGGTGACCCTGCTGTTGGTGGAGCAAAACGCCGCCCGGGCTCTCACCGCCTCGAGTTCGGCCTATCTTTTGGCCACCGGCCGGATGGTCACTTCGGGAAAAAGCGACAAACTCCTGGTGGACTCCGACCTGCGCCGGGCTTTTCTGGGCGCGGCCACCGCCGACAACCCGGCCGCCAGCCGCCTGGGCGCAGCCGGCTTCACCAATATTCGATTGGACAAACCCAACATGAGCAAAAAGACCTTTATGCCCTCCTTTGAGGGCCCGGAGGCCCTGGCGGAGCATCAGCTCCAAGGCCTTAAATGGACCCTGGCCCATGCCTACCAGGGGTCGAGCTTCTACCGGGAAAAGCTGGACCGGGCCGGGGTGCGCCCCGAGGACATCCGCACCCTGACCGATCTGCCCAAGCTCCCCTTTACCACCGCGGACGACCTCCGGGACCACTACCCCTTTCCCTTAAGGTCCTTGCCCTACGAGCAGATCGTGCGCATCCACTCCTCCAGCGGCACCACCGGCAAGCGCAAAATCCTGTGCTACACCCAGAAAGACGTGGACGACTGGGCCCACTTTTTCGCCCGCTGCTATGAAATGGCCGGGGTCACCTACCTCGACCGGGTGCAGATCGCGGTGGGCTACGGCCTGTGGACTGCGGGGGTGGGCTTCCAGGCCGGGGTGGAGAAGCTCGGCGCCATGGCCGTGCCCGTGGGGCCGGGGAACCTGGACCTGCAATGCGAATTCCTGGTGGACCTGCAATCCACCGTGTTCTGCTGCACCGCATCCATGGGGCTGCTCCTGGCTGAAGAAATCCACAAACGCGGCCTGGCGGACAAAATCAATATCCGCAAAATTATCTACGGCTCCGAGCGCTCCAGCGTGTCCATGCGCAAAAAAATCTCCGAGCTCTTCGGCGGGGTGGAAATTTTCGACATCCCGGGACTCACGGAACTGTACGGCCCGGGCACGGGCATCGAGTGCCCTCACCACGACTGCATCCATTACTGGGCCGATTATTTTATCCTGGAAATCGTCGATCCGGAGACCCTGACGCCCCTGCCCGACGGCGAATGGGGCGAAATGGTGATCACCACCCTGGCCAAGGAGGCGGCGCCGCTGATCCGCTACCGCACCCGGGACATCACCCGCATCATCCCGGGCCCCTGCACCTGCGGGGCCGTCCTCCCCCGCCACTCCCGCCTCCGGGGCCGCACCGACGACATGTTCAAGTTCCGGGGGGTGAATA
This sequence comes from Desulfobaccales bacterium, assembly GCA_041740935.1. Taxonomy (GTDB): domain Bacteria; phylum Desulfobacterota; class Desulfobaccia; order Desulfobaccales; family 0-14-0-80-60-11; genus JBGSLA01. The sequence continues at coordinate 13,562 of JBGSLA010000257.1, forward strand.
TCTATCCCTCCAGCATCGACCGGCTGTTGTCGGAAATTCCGGGTTTGGGCTCGGAATACCAGATGCACCTGAGCCGGGACGATCGGGGCCGGGACCATATGCTCCTGAAAGTCGAACGGGGCGAAGGCGTGGAGGCCGGCCGGGGGGGCGAATTGGGCCGCGAGGTGCGCCATACCATCAAGCACCGGCTTCTGGTCACCCCGGAGGTGGAAGTTACGGGCTACGGGGAGCTGCCCCGCTCGGAGCGCAAAAGCCAGCGGGTGTTCGACACCCGCATCACCGACCCGGTGGTGGAGGGGGTGCCTGACAACCCCTGAGGCCAGGGAGCTTTTTGCAAAATTCAATAGTGTGAGAAGTTGTCATTCTGAGCGAAGCGAAGAATCTCGTATTTTCAAGAGGTTGAGATCCGTCACTTCGTTCAGGATGACCAAATAAGACACTTTTGCATGAGGCTTCAGGGGTTCGATCTTGCAATCGTAAGCTTAGTGCTTGGTTTCATAAATTCATTAACGAATTTTTGTCACCCTGAGCTGCAGGCGATGGGTCTCAGTATTTTCCTTGAGATTCTTCGCCGCCTGCAGCGGCTCAGAATGACAATCATAACTGTTGCCGTAGGTATGAATCCGTTCCTTAGCGTCAAAGGAGGTAATTATGCGGAATGGTGTCGCTGTAGCGGCGCTGTTGTGCATGGTTTTCCTGACCGCAACCGTGGTGCTGGGGGCGGACCTGCCGGACCTCAAGGGCTCCTGGGTGGTGCAAGCCTCCGGCGTCGATATTGACAAGCCCGGCGACTCCCCGCCCCCGGTTCTGCATTCGGAAAAATTGGGCTATCATGAGGTGGAATTTCTCATGGTCATCGACCGACAGGAGGGTTTCCGGTTCTCGGGATACCGGGAATCCAAACGGAAAAAAGAAACCCTCGCCGGCGTCATCGGCTATGACCATAAATCCTTGTACATGGTGGATGCTGACGGCACGATTCAGGGCAAACTGGTCTCCCCTGACCACATTGAGGCTGTTTACCTTCACATCGACAATCGCCATTCGCTGGCTTCCCGGGAGATCATGACCCGAAAGCGGTGACCGTGGCTTGTCGGCCGAAGGTGACGATTGTTGATGACTTTTTCCTGAAATTCATGGTAATTTTTGAAAGATGGGAAGTCCCTGGAATCTTTGTCATGACCTCCTTTCGGCGTTGTGGAAATTTTTCGGCGGCCCGGCGCAAGGAGGGCCGGGGGCTCCGGCAAGATGGCCAGGCTAAGGAGAACCATTTGAAATCACAGATAAAAACAATGCTCGGGGTGATAATCCTGGTGTGCCTCCTGGCCCCCGGCTGCGCCACGGAGGGCAGCACGCCGGCCAGGGCGGGTTCCCGTCCCTTTGACAGTCCTTCCTGGTGGGGCTCGGACCCCACCTGCTCGCCGGGCTGCCCGCCGAGCCTCCCCGCCGGGCGGTATTAGGGATTTTAAGGGTCTCAGCGATCACGACCGGGCCGGCCCCCCGGCCCTCCTGACCCGGCGCCGGAGGCTGGGCCTGCCTGGGTGGCCGACAGAACTTCCTGACCATGGGAAATCCCGATCATTACTATTTGAAAAAGGAGAAATTGGTATGAAAAGGCAATTAGTGGCGATTCTTTTGGCATCCTTCATGGTTTGGGGCGTGGGCTTGGCCCAGGCCGACAAAGAGAAACAACCCGCCAAAGACAAAGAGCCCATCAAGATCGGCGCCTTCTTCGCCCTGTCCGGGCCCGCGGCCAACATCGGCACCCCCACCAAGCTGGTGGCCGAAATGGTGGTGGCCAAGATCAACAAGGAAGGGGGCATCAACGGCCGGCCCCTGGAGCTGGTCATCGGCGACACTGAAAGCGATGCGGCCAAGGCGGCCACCATTGCCAAAAAATTCATCCATCAGGACAAAGTGGTGGCCATCATCGGCCCCACCCGCACCGATACCGGCATGGCCGTCAAAAAAATCGTGGAGGAGGCCGGCATGCCTACCTTCATGACCGTGGGCGGCGACCCGGTGATTATGGGCGGGGAAAAACTGGGCTCCTTTAAAAATGTTTTCAAGTCCCCCCAGCGCTCGTCAGTGGCGGTGAAGCGGGTGTTTTCCTTTCTGAAAGACAAGAACATGAAAACCATCGGGCTGCTTTACGCCACTGACGGCTTCGGCAAGGACGGGGCCCAGTGGATCGAAAAGCTGGCCCCGGAATATGGCCTCGAGATCGTGGCCAAAGAGTCCTTCGGCCCCAAAGACACCGACATGACCGCTCAGTTGACCAAGATTAAAAATGCCAAACCCCAGGCCATCGTGGTCTGGACCATCGGCCCGGCCGGGGCCATCGTCTCCAAGAATAAGGCCCAGTTGGGAATCGACATCCCTTTGTTCCAGTGCCACGGCCTGCCCGGCCCCGATTACATCGAACTGGCCGGCAAGGCCTCAGAGGGCGACCGCATGCCCGCCACCAAGCTCATGGCCGCGGACGAATTGGCGGACAACGACCCCCAGAAAAAGGTGATTCAGGAATTTATCAAGCTGTATAAGGAAAGCGGCTACGACAAGCAGTTCCCCATCAACACCCACTCAGGGTATGCCTGGGACGCCATCTATATCGTGGCCGACGCCCTGAAAAAAGCGGGCACCGACCCGGCCAAGCTCAGGGACGCCATCGAGCAGACCAAGGGCTACGTGGGTGTCTCGGGAATCTATAACCTCACCCCGGAAGACCACAACGGCCTGGACGTGGACTCCATGGTCGTGATCGAAGTGAAGGACGGCAAATTCGTCAAGGCCAAGTGAGGCGAAGCCATTCTGAAGGGTGATTGTGCGGGAGGGGGCCTGGGGTCGCGAACCCATCCCCCTCCATCTGTCCCCCCGGCTTTATTTCGGGACCGGACAGCCCTGGCCCTGTCCTGATCGGGCCGCCACCCAGGCCAGCAGCTGCCGGCCGGTTTCCGGAGACAGCCCCAGGCCCGCCAGCTCCTCCTGAAGCTGGGCCGGGGAGCCCAGCCCCGCCACATAGCCGTTCAACCGGGCCGCGGCTTTGGAATTCACCAGGTCCTCCAGCTTCGGAAATCTGAGGCTCACCTCCCGCCACAGGCCGGAAGCCTGCCTGAGATAATATTTCTGGTGATAATCCTCCGCCAGGGTGAAAAGGGTGGCGGGCAGAATGGCCGTTTGAATCGCTCCCTTGCCTTTGGCCGCCACCCGGGCCTGGCTGTCCTCGGCCAACCTTTTTTGCTCGTCATTGTGATAAAAAATGACATTCATATACTGCCGGGACCAGGCCGGCTGCCCCGGGTCGTGGCTGGCCCAAAAGACCTCCAGCAGCTCCCCGTAAGAAATGACTGCGGGATCAAAATCCACCTGCACCGTCTCGGTGTGGTCCCCGAGACTGCGGTAGGTGGGATTTTTCTTCGTGCCCCCGGCGTAGCCCACCCGGGTGCGCAGCACTCCTTTGAGGACCCCGAACCGGGCCTCTATGCCCCAAAATCACCCCAGGCCGAAGGTAAAAGTGTCCACCCGCGCGGGGGCCGGCGCGTCCAGGGAGGGTGGATTTCCCAACTCGGCCCTGGGGGCCGTGGCTTCTTGCGGCATGATGTGGTTTCCTTTCTGAAAAAATGTTGGCGCGGCATCGGTTGACCCCGCCCCGGTGATCACCGGCAGAGCCGCCAGCATCACCGAAAATATAAGCATGGTCAGGTTCCTGGGGAAACCGCGCCGGACAGTTGCACCTGGTGAGGGGCCGGCGCCGGGTCTGAGCTTCCTGGTTGCCATGAGGTCTCGCCTCTGCCAGGGAGGATGAAGTCGGTGGCGAACAGCCTGAAGGATGCGCCATATCCTCAACCCGGCATTGTCATAATTTCTTTTAAACATAATCATGTCAAAAAGAATCCGAAAGGGCGCCCGCACATTTTCTCGAAGGCCCCGAGCGCTTGCAGGGCCTCGATTATTTTCGTATCATGAACGCCAGCAACCGCATGGGCCGGGGAGGGAGACGAACCGGGGAGTGCCGGGGGCCCTGAGTGATTGCGGCCCTCCCGGAGAACAATTCGGCGGCCCCGGCGGCCTTGGGAAAATTTTCGCCGAAAAAACCCTGATCTTTTCTTCTCGTCTACCAGGGCGCCTGTAGCTCAGTCGGACAGAGCAACGGACTTCTAATCCGTCGGTCGCAGGTTCGAATCCTGCCAGGCGCGCCAGTGATACCAAGGAATTATCTCCACCCGGATATCCCTTATCTTTTGTCCTGTGCATCTCCTGTGCACGACCTCGAAATGAAGGGAAAAATCCGGTTAGGTCGTGCGCTTGTGGTAGGATTTTAAAACCGGCCTTGGAGTCCCAGGCTGCATACCCCCCCTACCACCAGCAAGCTGCCTTTGTTGGGGGGGCATGTTCATAAGTAGGTTGTCACCCGCTCTATCGAGCTAAAAGCGGTCGGATAAATTTCAGAAATACAAAAAAGGCAGTTTCCCCTCGCCGCCCAAAGCCATTCTCCCCCCAAATTCTCCTTTCTAACCGGTCATTTTTTCACGAAACTTATCCGATGAGGGGTAAGGTAAGGGTCTAGTCCTTTTCACTCGAAAATCGGTTTCTGATTGGGTTGAAATTGGCAACCTCTTCTAAAAGGTCCCAAGGGGGGTGGGGGGGGGTCAATCCAGGGGTGAGTGGTGAGTTGTTAATCACCTCTAAAAATTTTGAAAAACAAAAAAGGGTTGTCTATTCAATGAAGGATCAGCCCAGGAGTATCGAAAATCTTCTTCACCAAATCCTTGGCAGCCTCGTTCCAGGTGCTTCCCCTGCCTAATTCCCACCTGTCGCCGTGGTGGGCATCTATCTGATGCACCTCTTCCCCGGTCACCGTGTCTAAGTACCGGATTATCCCGTAGCTCCATCCTTGCCGGTGAAGGAAATCTAATGTCTTTTCCAGAGAAGCCATGTCTGTCTCAGGAATAGGGATTTCCCTTTACCCCTAACCCAATCGCCCTTGCTATGAGCAGGGAGAGGGGGTTAGGGGTTGGATTCTTTTTGGCGAGCCTCCCGCAAAGCCGAATAAACAAGGGAAGCCATTGGTTGATGCCATTTCTCTGGATTTTCTTTCATATGCTTATCGACTATGGCTTTAATTTGGGGAATCCTCATGGGATAGACATATTCTTTAAACAAGGATAATTCCACTTTATCGAGAGCAGAACCAAGTTGGAGGCCGTCAAACACTCCATATATGTAATTTGTTCTCCCGCTTTCATCGACTTTTATGTAATCATTTCCTGTCCCATAATATTGTACCCAAACTCCCTCTCCCAAAGCCCCTGCCTCTAAAATAAATCCTATAAGCACAGCTATTAAGAAAATGATCACTTTCCGCATTGTTATTCTCCCTTGTGGTCACCATCTTAAATCGTCAACGAGGAGGATGTTTAAGACAAGACTCCCCCACAGCTACAAGAATTATTCCTGACATTGCCTTGTGCCATTCCTCTGGATGTTCTTTCATCCATTTTTCAACTATGGCATGGATTTGCTTGATCGTCATATTTCTTATCAATTTAGAATATCCAATACCGAGTTTCAATTGTTCACTTTCTCCAAGATTAGAGAAGGCATCTGATACCCCAGCAACATAGCCTGCTTGAAATTCATAAGTTAAAGCCATATATTGGTTGCCGTCACAATAACATCTGAAAGCCACTCCCAACGCATTGGTACCCAATAAAAAACCTATTGTCAGTGCCATCATAAAAATAAGAACTTTCCTCATGGCTATTCTCCTTCTTGTTGTGGGTTAGATGTCAGAAGTGGGGTTATTTTCGATGCTTTTGGGATACGCTCTTCCAGAGTATTAATGCCATATTAAGGTGCCTGTCCTCAGGGTGATCTTCCATGTATTTTTCTGCTATTGCTTTGATCTGACTGATTGTCATTCCCCCCGCATTTTTATAAAATGAAGAAGCCATATCTTTATCAATTGTAGCCATACCGAAGGCATCAATAACCCCCATGATATAGCCTACAATAAGATCGGTTCCACCACGCTCACTGGTGGATATATATTGGTTCCCGGTAAAAATCGCCCCCAAAGCTCCAGCCGCCATGACGCCCACCATCATCAGGGCCACCAGCACCATCGCCAGTCTTTTGTAAAAGCCATTGTCAGAAGGTCCGTGGAGACTTGGACCGGACCTTCCCCATTCACTTTCCAAATGGTCCAAGCGCACCAGCAAACCATGGTAGTGACTGCGTTCTATAGTGATAAGTTCTTCCTGTTTCATTTTTTCTACCTCACCAAATCAAAAATCAATTCCCTCAAGACCTTCATTCATCTGGTCAATGGGTATGTCTTTGAGCTGGTTTTTTATGTACATCTTTAAATTAGACTTTAGCAAATAGCAATTTTTCTCTGATCACATTATTTAAATAGCATTTTTCTTTTTTTAAAATAAACATAATTTGGCCAAATCCATACAACAGATAACAGGACAAGAAAAATACAAAAAAATAAGAAATTGTCATTTTGAGATACCTGTGCTCTATTAGTCGCAATCAAAATTGGTTCTCCAAATATAATCGCCCAATTTGCTTTCCATCCCCACATTTTCTTTTTCATTAATCCATTTGCAACGTATATTAAAAACAAAAACACAATAATGCCTAATGCAAATGTATATATATCTATTTTATTTTTTAAAAAATCCTCTAAAAAACTTAAAAAACCTACAAAAGAACCTAAAATAAGTCTGAATATCCAAAAACCAAACCATTTCATTTTAAATAATTCTTCATGAACTGTTCCAATCTTTACTGACATTTTACAATGAGGACACCAGTCCCCCATACCTCCATCTTCAACATATGCCCTCTGAACATCCCATTTTCCACAAACAGGGCATTGCTTCAATCCAGCCTCCTTTTTCCTCTTGATTTCTTCATCGGTTTCTGTGGGAACAATATCCTCAGTTTGCTGGGGTTCAGGGGGCTCTATCTCCTTTGGTGGCTTTGGAGGAGGTTGAGTCTCTTTCAGAAGCCATTCCCCGCAATGCTTGCACTTAATGGCTTCATTTTGTATTTCTTCAGCACAATAAGGGCATTTCTTCATAATTCTTTACCCCAAGAGATATTACTCAGGCCATAAAATTGTTCTCATCAGCAAAAACGGAAATCTCTGAAGATGCATTGTGTCGCCTTTTGGCATGGGAACCATATAATGGTTTGAGTAATAAATGAATATTTCTACTTAACCTATTTAAATTTATATGTTTTATCTAAAACTCTCATTATTTATATTTAAAGGCTTCATCAATAGTAAACGAGTCCAATATTTTTTTAAGGTCGGGCATAAAATTATCAATAGATTTTGTATTACTATAAAAATTAATTGTAATTACTCCATCCTTGTAAATAAATATTGAAGATATCATAGTGATATATATATCTTGATTATCGAAACTTCTTAACTTTGAGTCTGCAGAATATATTATAACTTTATTTTGGTTATCGTAAATTGGTTCTCTAATAAGACTATCCTTATAAATATCCCTTAAACCATCTTTTTTCACAATTTTATTGGTCTCTTTTTGTATATTTGAAACAAAGTTACTTATTACAATTTCATTAATATGCATCTTCAATACTTTTATCATGATATATGGCCTTTCAAATGGCCATGATGCCTCTTTCCTATTAAAGACAACGTCATATTTGGGAGGCTTTATTTTTCCTTTTGACTCTTTATTAAGTTTTTCAGCATACTCATCTACAATATTATCCGGTACCCTCTTCCAACCTGAAGGTAAGATGAAAGAAAAATGTCCATCAGGATAAGAAAAAATATCTTTGGCCTTTCCGGTGAGGGGAGGGTTTAAACCTGCAGAGGGGGATGAGCCAGTTAGAGGTTTCTTTTTCTCCTGCGGCAATTCAGGAGTGGTGGCAACGGTATCGTGCGGTTTTTTTTCCGGGACGGGAATCTGTTGGTTAATGGCTACATATATGAGTCCTACAACCAAAACAGCAGGAATTGATATCCATGCTACCCATTTCGGGGAAAAAGCGGAACGCCGCAAAGAAACGCCATCAGAGGCTAACTGGGTCCGGTAATCTTGAGGTTGTTCCTTGGGGACGGCCTCCTCAAGGAGTGGGGGGGTAGAGTCGAAGTGATCAGAATTAGGCTCGGATTTATCCCTCAGCCACGCCTTGCAATGCTTGCATTTGATTGCCTCATCTTGTATTTCCTCAGCACAGAAAGGACATTTTTTCATAATAAATTGCTCCGCTAATCATTTAACTATTCTCAAGTAAAACAGGACTTTGTATGGGTTCTATTTTCTCACTGATCATGATAAATCTCCGACTTATTAATCCTCCAGGATAACCATTGTGCCCTCCCGCCGGACCAATCCTTTTTGAACAAGAAAATCAATTCCTTCCCGCATACGGTTTTCAACTAAAACTCCGGTTCTACGAAAGCCAAAAATGCGACTTGCGCCACGAACAAGATCTTCCACGGGCGCGCTGATGCTGGTTCTTAAAAGAGACAAGACAGAGTTCGCCACTTCTTGAATAGGCAAATCCTCTGCGCTCCTTACAGATTCAGAATTTTCAGTAGGAACGCGATAGATTTCGTAGGTATCTGGATCCAATTCATTTGGCCACAAAAAAACACCCTGGGACGAGAAGATGCGAATTTCATTTGAAGGAACAAGATTGCGAACGAAACTTTGAGCTTTCTTGCTTATTTTCCTGATTCCCCAATGCTCACCAACTCGTCGGGTTGCAAGCTCTAAACTGATCGGCCCCTCGTGCTTTGCGACTTTAGTGATAACTTCTCGTATTAATTGTCTCGAGGCAGGCTGGTAAAAATCCTCCGGATTGCCAAGCCTCCTCTCTATCGGATAAGATGAATATGTCCTTTTATGGGTTTCTGGTGTGTCTACCTGAGGTACAACAGCCTTAGCAAAACTAGTCCTTGGCTCCAAATCTGGCTGTTCTATTGGCCTTATATCGGGGAATTTTATGGACTTCACATCTGGGGGTTCAACGACTTTTAATTTCCTATGCCGCTTAGCTTCTTCTGCTTCATGTAGCACAGCCAAAAGTTTTTCAGTCTGCTGTTTCGGGTTAGTCCACCAATCGGTTGACCAGATCCGATGAAGTTTCCAGCCCAGATTCCGCAGCACTCCCTCTCGGAGTTTGTCTCGGTCGCGTGCAGTTTTTGATCGATGATAGTTGGCTCCATCGCATTCAATCCCTAAAAGATAGCTCCCGTGTGCGTCTGGGTCCACAACAGCGAGATCAATGCGATAACGGGCGCAACCCACCTGTTGATGAACCTCCCAGCCTTTGTCAACGAGCACTTCATATACCGCTTTCTCAAACGGTGACTCGAAATCGAGAATAGGATCGTAGCGAACCTCGCCGAGAATGGACGCTGGTCCGCGTTCAGCATAATCTAAAAAGTTTTTCAGATCGCGCACTCCTCTTGCACGGGTGCGAGCTAAGTCAATCTGATCGGCGCGAAGTGTGGAAAAGACCATCACTTCATGTCTAGCTCTGGTTATGGCTACATTCAAGCGCCTTTCGCCTCCTTCCCGGTTCATCGGACCAAAGTTCATAGACACACGTTTATGTGCGTCTGGTCCGTAACAGATTGAAAAGAGAATCACATCTCTCTCGTCTCCCTGAACGTTTTCCAAGTTCTTCACGAATACCGGCTCAATTACGTCTTCAGAAAAGTAGCTATCTACCTCTGGATCGTTACCCCTTTCTCTCTCGAGAAGGTTTTCTATCAGGGTTTGCTGAGCCTGGCTGAAAGTTACAACGCCGATCGATAATTTGGACAGGGAAGGATCCTTTAAACGACGGATAATTTCCTGCACGATTCTTTCGGCTTCCGCTCGGTTGGTGGCCGACTTTCCGCGGTCATAGACGCCTTCAGGCACTGGCACCCAGGAGACACCCGTGCCCATTTGATAAGGGGATGGAAAGGTTAGCAGACGGTTATCATAATAGTGGTAGTTGCTGAAGGCGATCAGACTCTCGTGACGGCTCCGGTAATGACAATTAAGGGAAAGCTGAGGCAGCCGGGCGCTGATGCAGTCGTCAAGAATGCTCTCAAGGTCTTCCACTGCCTCGGCTTCGGTGGCCCATTCATCTTCGTCTTCGAGGCGTTGGAAAAAGCTAGTGGGTGGAAGTTGCTTCGGATCACCAACGACCACTGCTTGCTTACCACGGGCGATTGCGCCCACCGCATCCCAAACAGGGATCTGGGAAGCCTCGTCAAATACAACTAAATCAAAAGGGGGATATTTGGCGTCGACATACTGGGCCACTGAAATTGGACTCATCAGGAGACAGGGTTTAAGTCGTGGTAAAAGGTTCGGGATAGTTTGAAAGAGTTTGCGAACGGACATATGTCTTTTCTTCTTACCAATCTCCCTTTTGAGGATTCCCATTTCGGAGTTGGGAAGATCATTGGTGCTTGATGTGGGCACTTTTTCATGGAGCCTCGCTATAATTAGACGTTTGGTGAGTTCAAGGTATCTATCATCACTCTTGCGAAACTGGATGATCTTTCGTTCATGTTCGGGGCTGAAAAACTGTGCTAAGTCAGGTTCATTACTTACCATTGCACTGTGCCACCAATCGTAATAACTTCGGTCAAATATGTTTTTCATGTCACCACTTGGGAAATCTCCGCGTTCATAAGCCTCTACTAAAGGAGCCAAATTGGATTGGACCGCCTCTGCGCGAACTCGCCGCCAAGCGCACCAATTGCGCAACTCTGCCAAGTGATCCATCCAAAGTTTCACAGTCTTTTTGGCTCTAACCAAAGCGTCGGGGCTATCTTCCTTCCCCCAGGCTCGACCGATGTCTATATCGAGACGCTCATTTAAACCATTTCGCTCTTCATTAAAGGCTTGGAATGCTTCCCTGTAGGCTAATAGGTCTGCCCCAATGACCCCTTCAGGCTTGATAAAATCACGTCCTTCTGTGATTAGACGGGCCAATCGTTCACGCAGGAGAGAAGCATATTCAAAGTTAGTCCCTGCGGCCTTGTTAACCAAACATCGAAAACGTTCTGTCCATGAGCATAGCTCTTCAAGCCTTTCCCATTCGGCTTCGCCGTCATTCCAATAGCGGCCCAACAAGGCTCGTGCCTCATCCGCTGCTGAGGCCAATACCTTGTCTTCCTGAAGTAGGTCACAAGCCTTCTTAAGTAACTCCCCAATCTCTTCCTTGACTGGGGCTTTTCTTTCCCTTGAAACGGACTTGAGTGCTTTTCTCACAGGTCTATATAGCCACCATGAGGTTGGCCACCTGGAGAAGCAAGCTCGTTCATATTGTGATTGGAGGGCTTCAAGTTCTAAATTTAGGAGGTCTTCGCTAAATGTCTCATACAATTCAAGGCGAAGGGAATCCCGCCGACGTCCGTGTTCGATCCATCCGGAAAGTTTGCTCTGGATCTCCTCCCAGTCTTGTTGCACCAACAAAGTATAGGGAGGTTTAAAGGAATTTAAGAGTACCTCCGAGAGTTCATACAAGAGGGTAAGTTGGGCAAAGCTCAAAACATCATTATGAAAAGAGAGGTGATCGGATACTTTCTTTACAAAATTTTCCAGGGAACCTATTTTCTCAAAAAGACTGATCAGGTTATTGCTTACAATTTGTTCCCAGATTGGTGTCCATCCCCCCCTTCCTGCAGCCTCCCAGGGATGTTGGAAAACTTCGGATAGCGCTCCTCCTGCCGTTGCAAGTTTCCCCACCAGATCTCGCAACTTTGCTAATTGATCTGAATTAATTGAATCTGGCGATTCCCAATGAAGTTTGACCCCCTGCACTTCCCTCAGCCCGATAAGGCGTGAGGTCGCTTGGAATATCGTTTCTTCAGTATTTCGGCGCTTGTGAAGGGCTTTGACATAAGCATTTAATTGGTTTCGGAGGGTTTCAACTTGTCTGGCTTCTCGCTCCCAGTCTGCTGTTATTTGGGTGTGATGATAATGCAGAGACTTGGCAAGCTGTCGTAGCACCTCACTCTTGTTTGCCTTGTGTGAATGAAGTTCTAGACAGGCACTTTCCAATCCCAATTTTCTCAGACGCTCATGTACAACATTAAGTGCTGCCATCTTCTCTGAGACAAAGAGAACACTCTTCCCCTCAGCTAGGCAATGTGCGATCAGATTTGCAATAGTCTGGGATTTTCCAGTACCAGGCGGTCCTTCCAAGACAAAACTTCTCCCATCTGCAGCCGCTAACACTGCCGCCAACTGTGAGGCATCAGCAGAAAGCGGACAATATGTCTGTAAAGGTGACCGTTCAATATCAAGTTTTTCCGTATCAGGAAAAACTGCACCGGGGTCAAATTCCTGCTCAGGGCGATTGACCAAATGATTTACCACCGGGTTTTGCAAAAGGTCATCAGACCTTTCCATGAGATCCCGCCACATAAGGAATTTCGCGAAAGAAAATATCCCGATTTTTGCCTCTTCGATCACATCCCATCGGTAAATATCCCGGATTGCCTCCCTAAAAATATGTAGGATCCTTTTGACGTCAAACCCTTTCTTGTCTTCGGGGAGCGTATCTAAACCAGGAATATTTATCCCGTGGTCCTGTCTGAGAAGCTCTAGTAATGTTACGTTGATAAGTGGTTCGTCGTCACCGAGACGAAGAGAGAATCCCTCTCGAACCGACTTGCGGCAAAGCTCAATGGGTAAAAGGAGAATGGGAGCCAATCGATGCTGATAACTCTGGGGTGTTTCATACCAAGCAAGGAATCCAACAGCCAGATAAAGGGCGCTAGCACCCCCTTCTTCAAGCTCGAGTCGCGCAGCCCGGTAAACTTCTAAAAGGCGACGACTAAGCTCTTCAGAGGTAAGTTCCGCATGAAGACGTTTAGCTTTTAATTCCTCCCCTAAAAAAACTTCTAAGGGTTTGTCTCCGGTACGTCGGCGATGCACCTCGGCGTCACGTCCATCGGTTTCATAGAAATCATGGGGTCGAGGAAGAATTTTAAAACTTACCCCTTCCGACAGTGAATCTTCAAAGGAAGAAAGATCGGGGCATTGCAGCGGAATGGTTTTTTTCGTCTCCTTAAAATTCAGTAGGCGGTTCCGAAGGGTCAGATCGAGAAGCCTTCGCCTCCATCGATCTAAACGAGTCGAAGGGGTTTCTTCCGTTTCAGCCTCGACCAATGCAGGTGTCACCCAACTAATATCGAGATCTGAAAGATCAGGGGCATGGGGAATGGAGGGAGGAATATGTTTCTGGACGGTAGCCGGTAATTCCGTGTAACTTTGATCGGTTAGGTCTGGTAGAGGCCGGATACGTTGTTTCCGGGCCTGAAACACATCAATGACGCATAAAAACTCTTCAGCATTTTGTAGTCGCCGCTTAGCCTCCCTTTCAGAAGACTTAAATTCGAGGACTGGTCGGTTCGTCACACAGGTTGGGTCGAAGACCGCAATCTCATTGAGATCTACACGTTTTCGGAATCGAAGAGGTTCATCAATCGCAGGCTCACTGAAGCATTCTTCCCTTAGCCATACACCAACGAAAGAGTGACCCTGCACAAAGGCTATAAGAGGATATAGTCCAGCTTGCTCTAACAGGCTGTTGAAAAACTCTTTTCTTGGTGACGCCTAAATAACGCTGTCCATACTGCCAAAAAGGTGTTATAGTTAACGATAACAATATGTTATCCGGAGGCAGCGATTATGCGGGGCGACGACATCCAGCAGGAG
>JBGSLA010000258.1:0-5617 GCA_041740935.1 Desulfobaccales bacterium
TGACCCCTGGCCCCCTCCCCCGAAAGACCTTTTTCAACAACCTGCTGAACCCCCATGGACCTTGAACCTATTCTAAATTTCACCCGGGAATATTGGTATATCTGGGTCATTTGGGGAGTGGCCGTCCTCTGGGCAGGGTCCCTCCTTTTGGTGCGCCGTTTCACCCTGAAGCGTCTGGCCGCCGCCCTGGGCCGGCCGGAAGCCCGCCAGGGCGACCTTTCGATGCCGCTCCCGGACCCCCGCCCCGAGGATCAGGAGGCCCTGAACCTCATCAGGGAATACCGCCGCCGGCGCCTGCTGAAACTGTGGCCCAACACCAGGCTGAGCTTTAAAGAGATCAACGAGCTTTCCCAGAATTTGGTGGCCGACATCGCCCGGATTTATTACCCGGAGGAGGAGCGGCCGGAGCTCAAGGCCTCTCTCGGCGATCTGGCGGCTCTGTACCGGCGGGTCGGGGTGCGCCTCTCCGCCTGGCTGGAGACCGTGCCCTTTCGCCCCTTGAAGGACATGGAGCTGTCCACCGTCCTCTTCCTCCACGGCACCTATCAGCGGGTCAGAGCCCACCCGGTCCACCAGTTCCTGCAACGGACCCACCTGTACCAGGCGGCCCGCTGGCTCTGGACCTCGGTCAACGTGGTCAATCCCTACTATTGGGGGAGCAGGGCCGCCTACACCGGCGGCCGGGAATTTTTGTTCCGCCTTTTCCTGGCCAAGGTGATATCCGTGGTGGGGGAGGAGGCCATGCGGCTCTACAGCCGGCGCTCCCCCCAGGCGCGCCTGTTGCGGCGCTTCCAGGTGGGGGTGCAGGAAATGATCAATCTGGCCCTGGAGCAAAACGGCGAACTGCCGGCCGGGGTGGGCGCGGCCCTGCTCCGGCTGATCCTGGCGGCCCGGGCCCTGGAGGATCAGGAAAAGCTTATGCTGGTCAAGATGGTGTCCCGGCCACGGCCGCGGGACACCGCCTGGGGCGACCTCGACCCCGCGGCCAAAAAGAAGATGCAGCGCTGGCTCACCGGCCTGGTGAAGTTCTGCTGGCCGGCGCCGGAACGCCGGGACCTCCTCGCCCGCCTGGAGGCCCGGCGGCAGGCGACGGCAAACCAGGCCATTCCTGATACAAAGACGCCATCATAGATGAAAAAGGGGCCGCCCCCGGCAAGGAAAACCTGTGGGTAGGGGCGGGTTTAAAACCCGCCCCTACAGCGGCATCCTCACGGCAAAGCCCTTCGCCGCGCCAACAAAGCGCCCTGGTCGGGCCCATCTCCTCCAAGGCCCTGCCTGCCCCTACCCTTCTAAGGCCACCTTGCAGTCAAACGGCCACAGAGGCTTTTCTGTCTGTACAGGCGCAGGCTGAAGCCTGCGGCTACAGAAAAGAGCCCTTCGGACCCAACTCCGTATGAAACTCCTGCCCCCGCCCGCAGTATCGGGGAGCCTAACCCTGCCGCCGCCGCCAGCCCAGGGCCCCCAGGCCGAAAAGGCCGGTGCCCAGGAGCCACACGGCGCCGGGGAGGGGAACAGCATTCCCCTGGACCGTGAGATCTGTAATACCTACGTAACCAGACAGGGTGAAGTATTTGATATTACTTGTCTCTTCCAGGAATCCAAAGAAGGAGCCTCCGTTGACCCCCCCACCGGTGAATATTGTCAGGGGGTAGCTCTCGATCAGATTATTCCCTGAATCGTAAACTGCTATGGTACTAGGAACCAAACCCCAATAAATACCACTCTGAACATAAAGTTGGTTCAAGAAGCCTCCGACCCCTGCCACGGGACTACTGAATGAGAAGGTCATGGTGTTTGGTTGCGCGTATAGTGTCCATTCATTAACCGCAGCCATGGGGCCCAACTGTCCAGATGCGCCGGAACAATTCCATGAGCCGTTGTAGCCAAAACCGTAGTTACTATCAGTCGAACCGAAAAGTGATTGGCTATAGCTGGAGCTCCAGGTAATATCCGGCCCAAACGTCTGCGGACCCGAACCTTGATAATTTACAGCAGGTATAGGAATGATGGTCCCATCCGGCAGCGAGGTAACGAGGGCGGCATTACCAGGGTTGGCCGCAAGGCAGATGCCCAGGGCAAAGCAAGCAACAACAAGCACTTTCAAGGTTTTCATAATTCCTCCTTTGGAATCACTTCCATTGTTCTTTCATCGTCAAACGCAAGCCCGCCTCACCCCTGCCGCCGCCGCCAGCCCAACGCCCCCAGGCCCAGGAGGCCTGAGCCCAAGAGAAGCATGGAAGGGGGCAAGGGGACGGCGGAAGAGGAAAGTTGTATTTGACCGGTTAACCTCTCTTCGAATAGAGTTGTATCCCCAATCCCAGGCCATGTATAACGCCCGTACTCATAATGGTACTCATTCTGGTAAGTATAATTATCATGTCGAATAGGTCCTTCACCAATCACAGTCTTAAGCAAGTTTCCGCTGGGGTCATAGTAATCAGCTTTCAGGCCGCTCACATAGCCTCCCTGTCCATCCGAGGTGCGAAAATTTTCACGGAGGATGAGGTTGCCCCCAGGAAACAATTCTAAGCCAGGTTGATCCCACCAAAGCGTCAAAGCCTGCCACCCTCCTCGATTCTTATAGTCTATGGAGATATCGTACCAGGTACCAGGTACCATAGAAAATGTTCCTGAAGAGGCCCCCGATCCCGGAAGATCATGTCCAGCTATAAATGTCCCTCCTACATATAGCTGTCCATAATCATCTGCAGAAATTGTGAAAGTTACCGTTGTTGCCTGAGAAGGCTGTGGAGTCGCCAACAGAGAGATGGCGAGAAGAAAGGTAAGAAAGATGGGCACTGCCAGTTTAAGTAACCGACCGATCATCTTGTGGCTGATTTTCATGATTCTGTCTCCTCTTTTTATGGATGATGAATATGCTTCATTTCACCTGCCGCCGCCGCCAGCCCACGGCCCCCAGGCCCAGAAGGCCGGAGCCCAAAAGGAGCCCGGCGGGGGGCAGGGGCACCACGGTAACTGTGCCTGATACCTCTTGCGTAATGTAAGCCCCATTACTGTCTGATGTTGAGTAAGCAAAAAGACCACTGCTGAAATTATTAGGGAAATTATATTGGTAGAAGTAGAAATCAGGGCCTCCCTGAATCGTATCGACGCCCCATGCTGAACCTCCCACAGCAAGTTGAGTCCCACCATAATTGAAAGCTAACGGAGACCCCAAGTCAATATTCAAGCTTTTCAAGGTTATGCCCGCTGTTTCATTTAAATAGGTTTGCGTAGGATCCAAGGTAATGGTGAATTCACCGGTAACCGGATCCGTTGGCACCGACGGCATTTCCTCATACGCCTTGGAGAAATGTTGGGCAGTAAAAGTGACATCGTAGGTCACCAACGCGGCCTTCGCAGGTGCGAGCATGAAAACCGCCAGCGCCAGCACCACCACCATACCCATAAGGCTAGCTTTTTTTATCATTGTACCCTCCTTTGAATACGTAATTAGGGTTGTTCTTCATACCTCTGAAAGAAAGTTCTTATGCAGTGATACGGCAGGGCGCGGCCGGCCTGCCCTGCCCCTGGGGCGCGAGCATCCTGGCGTTCGTCTCCCTTTCGCCCGATAGGTTCCCTCCTTGGCTTATGGGGTATAAAAAAAAACAAGCCGGGGTGTCGCACCCGGCTTGCAGCTTCTTTGTCGATCGTTCGCCCCGGTCAGGTCTTTTTAGGGACATGAGTCGGAATCTCCCTATTCCTCAGGTCATCTCCCGCCTTCGCTTTTTCCCGGGAGAGAGCGGTCTGGACACAAAAAAGGCTGCGGGGGTGGAAAACCCGCAGCCCTAGAGGTGCCCGTCATTCCAGGGACTTCGCTAACCAAAGGATAACTATTTAAAATAATTATCCAGAAAAACAAAACAAGCTCTCCCGGTGATATTATCCTCAGGGAAAGGCATTATAGAAGAAATTTTGTAAAAGTAAAGCGTCTTCTTTTGCCGCTCAGGAGGCCTGGGCCTCAGGTGTTGCCTACCTTTCCGCCAGGCCCCGGAGACCCCGGCCCGCCCGCCTTTCCCTTAATTTTCCGGATGGGTTTTATGCATAATTCAGGCCAAAATGGGATTCTTAGCCGCAGAAAGAGGACCTGAGAGCATCAGGGGCCGGCGGCCGCCGCACGCCCCGCACCCTCTTGTTCAAAATTTTGCTCAAACCACGAACCAGATGTTTTAAAAGGTAATCATCCAAAATCCTCCACCGCTTGCCGGCCACCACCGCCGGGGGCGGGCGCTTCCGGGGGAAGGCTGGGGAAAACGCAGGATAGGGGAGAACTGCCGGCGAAGAGCACCCTGGTGGTGGTCTGGAGAAATTTAAGGCGGCCGCTCCAGGTTGTCTTTTTGCTTGAATTTTTAGCTTGTTTTGATAGGATATGTTTAAACTTTTTATCTTGTAGAATCCCGAATGCCCCGAGGAAAAAACAAGCAGGTCCGGGTGGGTGACCTCTATCTGATCAACGACGTCTCCCGACTGGTGAACCTTTCCCAGAAACGCATCCGGGAATACGAGAAGGAAGGTTTCATCAAGCCCAGCCGGGAAAAGAACACCAACAACCGCCTCTACTCTCCCTTTGATGTCAGGCAGATCCAGCAGATCAACAGCCTCATCCACGAGCGCGGCTTTACCCTGTCGTGTCTGCGCAACCTCATGGTCCTGGCCCCCTGCTGGAATATCTTCGACTGCCAGCAGAAGGAGCAGTGTGCTGCGTTTCAGCTGCCCTGGCGGCCCTGCTACGAGGTGCGGGAGTACAAGGAAACCCTGTGCAACGGCCCCTGCGAGCGCTGCGCGGTGTATCTGAACCGCAACGTCAGAAGGGAAAAAATCCTGGAACAAGCCCCTGCTGCGGAATGACGGCCTCTTCGGGGACCACCGCTTCTCCCTCCGATACTCCCGGTATTTCGCCAAGAGCCATCGCCATCGTCGGTTTTGCCAATACCGGCAAAACCGAGCTCATCTGCCGCCTGCTGCCGGTGCTGGCGGCCCGGGGCCTGAACCTCGCGGTGCTCAAGCACAGCCACCACGCCGACCTGGACCGGGAAGACCAGGGCAAGGACACCTGGCGCTACCGCCGGGCCGGGGCCTTAGCCGTGGGCCTGGCCGCGCCGGGGCTGGTGCAGGTTACCCGGGTTTTTGCCGGGGAGCCGCGCCTGGAGCAGGCCCTGGCGGCCCTGGGAGGCGGCGTTGATCTGATCCTGGTGGAGGGCTATAAAAGCGGGCCCCTCCCCAAGGTGGCGGTTTTGGGGCCGGATGATCGTGAGGCGCCCAATTTCCCCCACCTCATCGCCCTGGTGAGCGAGGGGCCGGTGGACACCCCCCTGCCGGTGTTTCGGCCGGACCGGGTGGAGGAACTGGGGCGCTGGCTGTATGATTATCTCATGTCAAGTTGTCGTCAGAAAAGTTAAGACATTCCATTATATGTAGAGGCGCACCCGCGTGTGCGCCCGAAATTCGGGGCGGACACCTGGGTCTGCCCCTGTGGGAGATACGTCACCTGTCTGAGGGCAATTGGGGGTCAGCCGGGACTGGGGGCGGAAGACGCGCCGCCGGCGTCACCGGGGCCATCCTGGCCGGCGGCGAAAGCCGCCGCATGGGGCGGGACAAAGCTGCCTTGCGGCTGGCC
>JBGSLA010000259.1:0-10648 GCA_041740935.1 Desulfobaccales bacterium
CCCGCCCCCCTCCAGCCCGGCCCAACTCGGGGGTGGCGGGGGCGCTCCGGCCGGGCCGCCTGCGGTCTCTTCCGGTGGTGGGGCTGCGGCGGCGGGTCCTACAGGCTCGGCCCTTCTCAGATTGACATATTAAACGGTCAAAGAAACGACTTGATCAATGAGTTACCCAGACTCTATAACAATCGATACAGGCACATAGAAACACTGGACAAGGCGGGATATGATTGGTTCAAACAAAAAGAAGTCCGCAGAATGAATGATGAAATAGCTAAAAAAGAAGCCGACCTCAGGGATGTGGAAAGAAAGTTGCGGGAACTGGGCCAAGACGTGACTCTCTGGACAGTTCCCCAACAATATATTCAAGGGTTTTGATTTGGTGCTGAGCCTTAAGGTGCCAGGACGCGGTCTGGTCTGTTGGTTTACCTATCTGGCCTTGATTGCTTGCAGGCGTCCACCCCGCAGGCCTGGGTGCTTAGCCGCGTCTTTGTTTCCTGTCCCCCCGATCATGTTAAGTGAGAGCGCCCTCAGGAATCAGGACTGATTTCCCTGCGTCCTTTCCTGAGGGCCGCGGCGCCCCCGCCACCAGAGGGCGCCGCAGGTCAGGGCCAGGAGCAGGGCGAAGATTTGGGTCAGGGGAAGGCCCCAGAACTCCGGGCCCCGATAGTCCAGGGGGGAGCGGAAAAATTCCACCCCGAAACGGGCTAAGCCCGCCAGGAACAGGTAGATCAGCATCAACTCCCCGGCAAACCGGGTGCGCCGCCTCAGGGCGTACACCACCCCGAAAATCAGGAGCATGAGCCCCGCTTCATAGAGTTGGGTGGGGTGCAGGGGCGCGGTCAGGCCTCCCTGGCCCGCCGGGAAGCGCATCACCCAAGGCAGGTCAGCTGGCCGGCCGAAGCAGCAGCCCGCCGAAAAGCAGCCCAGGCGGCCGATGGCCAGGCCCAGGGGCAGCCCCAGGGCCAGGGCGTCCATGCCGGTCCGCCAGGAAAAGCCGTGGCGTCTCGGGTAGTAGATGGCCGCCGCCAGGGCCCCCAGCAAACCGCCGTAGTACACCAAGCCGGCCTGGAAGACGTTAAAAATCCGCCAGGGGTCGGCCAGATACACCCGATAATGGAAGGCTACAAAGAGGAAATAGGCCCCCGCCAGGGCCGCCAGGGTCATGTAGAACGCCATGTCGTAAAACCGGGCCGGCGGCAGGCCCAGGCGCCGGGCTTCCCGGCCGCTCACCCAGGCGGTGACCAAGATCGCCAGAAACAGGCAGACCACATAGGTGGGCACCCGGAACAGCCCGAAATCCACCAGGAAGGGATACACGACGGCTGGCCTCGTTTTGGCCAAGTTTACCAAAATCACCGGAGAAAAATAGTAAAGGAGTAAAAATCAAGCCGCGCCGACTGGAAAAGGGGGAACCGCCTCAAGCTTTCCCGGGCGGCTCCCCCTTTCCTGCCGGCAGCCGGCGGCGTCTCCGGCCAAGCGGGCTACTTTTCCACCAGGATGATCTTATGATTCACCAGATTGAGGCGGTGGATGGCCGCCCGGGTGACTTTCTGCTCGCCGAAGATGTTGATCAGGCGCAGGCTGTCGCCGTCAGGCTCGATGATGTCCACATCCGAGAGCAGCAGTTCCTCCTGGCCGTTTTTCAGGATATAGGCGCTGGCTTCACACATGTTCCAGGGACTCCTTGATTGGTTATCTTTTCGTAATTTCCACCCGGTGGGGCCGGGGGGGCGGGATGCGGCCGAAATTTTTCGCCCCTAACCGGGGAGCCAACAAAAAAAGCCACGCGTTCCTGAAGCCTTCTGGCTCCCGGGCCTTCGTGGCCTGTGAATATCCCCACCCGCGGTGGGAAAGTCCGGAGTTTCAACCCCGCTTTTCTAACCTTAATCCATACCCTCACATAGGTCAAGGGTTTTGCGGCAACCCCCGGAGAATGGCTCGGTCAAGGCTCCAGTATTGCTCCGCCGGCGAGGCTGCCTTAGCTCTTGACATTGGTTCATCTTTTTACTAAAAAAATAACGGAGGGGGACGAACCTCTTTCAGTATTAACCCCATCGACAACCTGGAAAAATCAGCCACGAAGGCTCATCCATGTGGAAAAGGGCCGTTGTGGTTTTTTTTTGGTCTGAGAAGGGGCAATGGAGGGGAGGCGCAGTGGACAGCCTGGCCCGGCTGCCGGGTTGAGGAATCGACCCCTCTGGAAATCCGGACCTTCCTCCATGCTCCTATTCCCAGAATTTAGGGTGGAATATGGCAAATCCTTTCAAAATCCACTTGCAGGTCGCAGACGGGCACCTGCGGCTGGAGTCCCGGGGAACCCTGTCCGATCTCGAGATCAGGCAGATTTTGCGGGTCACCGAGGCCGGTCTGCACGTGTTTCCGGTGGTGATCGTGGACTTGCAGCGGTCCAGGGAAACAGGGGAACGGGCCCTGGCTCTGCTGGAAGACGGCTTGCGGCAAATCATCGCCGCAAGAACGCAGGTATTGATGAACGTCAAGGATAACGGCCCTGGGAAAAGGTTTCTCCTCTCCCAGAAACCTGCCGCCGGCATGGCCGATCCCTGATTTTCTCACCTGCGCCCTGAAGGAAACTTTTGCTGATAAGCAGAACAGCTGATGGAGCTTCGACCTCCGTTCGGTAAAGCGCTCCATCGTGGCAAGACCAAAGGAGAACCGCGCCATGAAGATCTGCGTCTGCGGTAAAGGCGGCAGCGGCAAAAGCACGGTGGTGGCCTTGTTGGCCAGCGCTTTTCAACGCCAGGGTAAACAGGTGGTGGTCCTGGATTCAGACGAATCAAACGCCAGCCTGTTTTGGATGCTGGGCTTTGACCAATCCCCCCAGCCGTTGCTGGATCTGGTGGGGGGGAAAAAGCAGGTGCAGCAAAAAATGCTGGCCAGATTTACCAAAGGCGAGCACGAACCGGCCATGAGCATCTGGGAGTTGGAGGCCATCCCCATCTCGGCCCTGCCGCCGGCCTTCGTAAAAGAGCAGGGGGGGCGCACCCTGGTGTCCACCGGAAAAATTCACCAGGCCCTGGAAGGCTGCGCTTGCCCCATGGGAGTGGTGACCAGAGAATTTCTCAAGAAGCTCAAACTCGCCCCCGGGGAAATCGCCATCATTGACCTCGAGGCGGGCATCGAGCATTTCGGCCGGGGGGTGGAGGCCAGTGTGGACGCAGTCATCGGTGTGGTGGAGCCGTCTCTCGAGTCCATCTCCCTGGCGGCCAAGATCATGGAATTGACCATGTTAACCGGAGCGGCCTTCAAGGGGGTTATCTTGAATAAAATCACCTCCCCCGACCAGGAAAGGCTGGTGACCGACAAACTGAGAGAACGGGGCGTCCCCGTCATGGGCGCCATCGGCTTTCATGACGAGATTCAAGAAGCCTGCCTGGAGGGAAAACCCCTGGAAGATAAAATGGCCTCTGGGGAACTGGAAAACATCATGCGTATGTTACAATAATACCTTAGATTCTCGAGGCAGCCTTTAGGCGCAAGCCTTTAGCGTTTTTTTTCCGGGAGGACCTATGGCCACGTGTGAGAAATGTCAAAGTGATTGCGAGCCCGCCGAACTGCGGGACCTGGCCGGCCGCCAGGTATGTGAGGACTGTTTTCTGGATGGCGTGGAGATAACCAAGACCTGCGACCCCTGGGCGGTCCATTCGGCCAAAAGCACCCTGCCGGCCGAGGGCCTGCCGCCTCTGAGGCCGCTCCAGCAGCAGTTATACGACCTGATCGTTCAGGAAAAACAGCTCACCCCGGCGGAGGCGGCCAGCCGCTTGCAGATTTCCGAAGCCGACCTGCGGCGGGAATTCAGCACCCTGCGCCACCTGGAGCTGCTCAAGGGGCAAAAGACCCCCGATGGCGTGGTTCTCACTCTCTTTTAACGCCCCGGTTGGCCCTGGGGGCGGTTTTGGTGGGCGGACCATTGGGCCGCTGCCGGGGCCGGGGGATTTTCTTTTCCGGCCGCATAATACTGTCGGGCTTCGTCCAGGTAGGTCCGCATTTTTTGGATGCGGGTGGCGTCCGAGGGGTGGGTGGAGAGAAATTGGGGGAGCTGGGCCTTGTCCTTTTTGCCGGTGGCGAAGCGCTCCCAGAACTGCACGGCCGCTTCCGGGTTATAGCCCGCCTTGGCCATGAGGATCAGTCCGATGCGGTCGGCCTCGGCTTCCTGGAGGCGGCTGTAGGGCAGGAGCACCCCCACCTTGGTGCCCAGGCCGTAGCCCGTCATGGCCACCTGGCTGGCGGTGGAGCTGACACCCAAAGCGGCCAGGCCGACGCCCAAGGCAGTGCCGCCTATCTGGGCCAGCTTGCCCTGGGACAGGCGCTCCCCGGCGTGGCGCGCCAGGGCGTGGGCGGCCTCGTGGGAGATGACCGTGGCCAGGTCCTCATCGCTTTTGATGTATTTGAACAGGCCGGTGTAAATGCCCACCTTGCCGCCGGGCAGGCAGAAGGCATTGGCGTTCTTGTCATCCTCGAAGACCACGAATTCCCACTTGAATTCAGGCCGGTCCGCGGCTTTGGCGATGCGCTCCCCCACCTTCTGCACCCTGGCCTGGAGGGCCGGATCCTGGGCCGGGCGGGAATTCCCCCTGATCTGCTTAAAGGCCTGGTAGCCCAGGGCCAGTTCCTGCTCCTGGGAGACCATGAGCACCTGCTTGCGGCCGGTGTAAGGGGTGGTGGCGCACCCGGACAGGACCGCCCAGGCAACCGCCAGCATCAGAAAAAACCAGACCTGCCGTTTAGGTGAAATAATCCTGATTTCCATAGGTCTTATCCTGGGCTGCAATGGTGCTCCGGGGAGCTCGCGCCAATTCTTCTGTCTTAATGAAGTGAAGACAGAATTTATGGGGGAAAGTCGCCGCCGTCCCCCATGCTTGTCATACCAGGGAGCGTTATAAGGGCGATATTCTGTAGCCGCAGGCTTCAGCCTGCACCTCTACAGGCTGGAAACCATTTGCCGCGGTTTGACTGCCACTCGGTATCAAATCTCAACCCGGCCCTGCCGCCCGCCGGGGCCAGGAGGACCAGGCGCCCACACGGGGGCTGGTCATTAGACTGCCGCCCCTTGTCATTGGTTAAAAGATAAAAACAAATGTTGCGGAAGTCCAGGGGGAAAAACATGCCCAAAACAGCAGTGCCGAGATACGTGGCGGTGATCGGCGGGGGCGAGGCCGACCCCAAGACCGCGGCCCTGGCCTGTGAGGTGGGCCGGGAACTGGCCCGGAAGGAAGCGGTGGTGGTCTGTGGGGGCCTGGGGGGCGTCATGGCGGCCGCGGCCCGGGGGGTTAAGGAGGCCGGGGGGGTAAGCATCGGCATCCTCCCCGACCCGGACCGGGGCCGGGCCAACCCTTACCTCACCTACGCCATCCCCACCAATATGGGCCACGCCCGCAACCTGATCATCGTCCACGCCGCGGACGCGGTCATTGCGGTGGGCGGCAGCTACGGCACCATCTCCGAGGCGGCCCTGGCCCTGAAGCTGGGAAAAAAGGTGATCGCCCTGGCGGTGGACTGGGAGTTGCCCGGCCTCACACAGGCCGCCAATCCCGGAGAGGCCGTGTCCCTGGCGATGTAGTCGAGTAATTATGGCTATAAGCTATAAGCTTTGGACATTGGACTTTTCAGGGCAGGACAGAAAAAAACCCAAACGCGGGAGGCGCGGCGCTTTCCCGCCCTACGGACTATAACATGATAATTGAACAACAAAAAAGGGCGGGGTTGAACCCCGCCCTTACTTCTTGAAGCTTGCGGTTGAGGCCGATCTTCCTTAGATTTCCAGCCAGGAATCCGAGAACAGCACCTGGCCCATGATGACCCGGGCCGTCTTGGCGTAGTTCTGGAGCTGTTTGGACATGGAGGCGATGTCCACGGACTTGCCGTCCATGATGTCGGAAACGATCTTCACGGCCTCGGGCATTTTGCCGTCCACCACGTCCCGGAGTTCGTCGTCGAAGGCGTCCACGATGGCGCTGACCATGCCGTTGCGCTGCAGCATGATGACAAAGGTCCGGTTGATGATGGGGCGCAGTTCATCCGGCACGCCGTTGCTGGCGTTGGACAGGCCGCAGGTGGACCTGGACCCGGGGGCCATGTCCTGGAGCATCTTCATGTATTCCAGGGTGCTCATGAGCTGAGGCTGCTGGATGTTCAAAGGCGCGATGATGGGATCGAACCAGATATTCTCGTTGGCGATGCCGTGGGCGTCGGCATTGGCCAGGATCTCGGCGGTGAGCATACCCCGTTCGTGCTCGTCCCGGGGCATACCTTCCGGACCCCACAGGAGGCCGATAAAATCGGCGTCATACTTTTTCACCAGCGGCAGCATGCCGTCCATGCGCTCCTGACGGGCCATGATGGAATTGATCAGGGCCTTGCCTTTGTGGGCCTTAAGTCCCGCCTCCATGGCGGCGATGTTGGAGGTGTCCAGGGCCAGGGGGATGTTGGGCACCACCTCCTGGATGGCCTTGACGATCCAGTCCATCAATTCTTCCCCGCCTTTGCGGGCCGGGCCGATGTTGACGTCAATAAAATCCACGCCCTTTTCGGCCTCTTTGACAGCCAGTTCCTGGAGCGGTTTGGGGTTACGGTCCTTCATGGCCTGGCCGTAGACTTTCGTGACTACATTCAGGTTTTCACCGATACGATAAAATTTACTCATCGGGGAAGCCCCTCCTTTTCCTTTCCTAGGGTGGCAGGAGGCCGACCGTCGGCCTCCTCGTGAGTTTTGGTTGACTTCCCGCCGACTACACAGATTTCAGGAAGGCTGGAATGTGGGAAGCCTCCCGGGGGCCGATGAGAATCTTCCAGTCAGGCAGTTCTTCTTCCAAGTCGCCGCTGATGGCTGCGGCATACCCCGGAATGATCAGGCTGCGGGTCTTGGTCTTTTCGGTGATGCCGCTTTTCTTGACGTACATGCCGACGTCGTCTCCTGAGAATTTTCCGGCCGCCCAGGCGGTCATGACCGAAAGTCCCTCAGTATCCTTGATCAAGAGCCAGGTAGGCACCTTGCTGCCCTCAATTTCCCCAACCACGATGAAGTAGGTGAGCGCGAAGTTGGTGGTAATGGCAACGGGGGAATTCTCGTCCGGGTTGTTGATGGGGTAAATGCCCTGGGTGACGATCATGGGCTTTTGCGGGTCGGTGTAAATGTTCAGCCGCTGGAGCAGGAGCGGGAAGACGGCGTGGGGTTCCAGGTCCGAGAGCACCACGATGCCGCCGTACTTGGCGATGGCCACCGCGGCGTAAACCGCCTGCTTCATGGGATCGTCGGTCATCTCGGCCACGCAGTTGATCACCGGGAAGCCGAAAGGCCGGAATTTGGCCATCAAGGCGGCCCGCCGGAACACAATATTGTCCTGCAGGAGCTGCTTGAGGTCCTTCGGCGCGCTATTCAGGATCAGGTCCTTAAGGCCCATGCCGGTGAGTTTGGTGGTGAGCTCCGCCAGGGAGTCATAGTCCTCGGCCTTGACCACCAGGGGCAGGTCCAGCTCTTTGGCCAGGGCGCCCATGGCGTCGGCGTTGCTGGCGGTGGCGTGGGCCAAAATCGGCCGCCGCTCTTTGCCCGCTTCGGCGCCTGCCTTGAGGACGTCCACCTTGTCGCTGGCCAACAGGATGAGGGCGTCGCTGCCGGCCATGACCTTTTTCACCACGCCGGCGAATTTGGCGGCGTCACCGTCCTTATCAATGATGGCGAACATTTCAGGGCGCAGGTTCAAGCCCACGCGCTCGTACTGCATGGCCATGAATTTTTTCAGCCGGGCGTCCACGTCGGCGTCGGACATGGCAGTGGTGAGCATGCCGGCGATGAGGGTGGGGCTGAAAAAGGTCTTCTCGTGACGGAACTGCACCGTCTCGCCGCCCATGGTCTTGAGAGCGTCTTTGGGGCCGATCTTGACCGGGCGGATGGGGGGGGCGGAAGCCTCCGCCAGTTTTTCTCTTGCCTCTTCTGATACGTAGGGACAGGCATCCAGTTCAGCTTTGCCGCTGGCCAGGGCCATGGCAAAGGCCAGGCAGGTGGGAAAACCGCACTCTTTGCAGTTGGTTTTGGGAAGCATTTTAAAAATTTCAATTCCAGTTAAAGCCATCGTCACTCTCCTTATCCATAGGCAAGTGGGCCGGCCAGGGGCCTGGTGAGACCGCCTGGCCGGGAGTCTCAGCAAAAGGGCCGGGAGAGGCGCATCTCCCGGACCTCTTTGGTTAGCCGATGATGGGATCCATCTTCAGGGCCGGATGGTCTTTTTCCGTGAGGAAGGTGAGGATGTCGTCCTCAGTGATCCCCACGGTTTCATCGGCGATACGGTCAATAAGATCAGGGACGCCCATTTCTTCGCCTCTTTTGATGAGGCGCTCACGGAGTTCCTCCTTGAGGATCTTGGGCATCCATACCACCCGGAGCAGGCCGCCGTCGCCCAACACAAACTTCCGTTGGCAGACATTGTACTTGCTGTGGCCCACGAAGCCCGGGGTCACCTGCCCGCCGCCGATGACGCCGGCCAGGGTGGTGAACTTCATGCCGCAGGGCGTCTCACCGCTGTAGTCCCGGTTCACGGTCATAATGCCGTTGCACATGGGCAGTATCGCGGAGATGGCCTCGCAGCAGCCGCAGGTGGTCATGGGGTCATAGACCAGGCTGTAGAAGTTGTAGGTGGACACTGCCTGGCGGGAAGCCTTGAACACGAAGTCGTTGACGCCCTTCCAGTTGCCATACTTTTCATCCAGGGTCTCGCCCTTTTCGATGGGCTGGTTGGGGCCGGTGGGGTTGATCTCGTAGGAAGCCTTGCAGTCCATCCAGTTGTAGGCACCGCACAGACCCGTACGTTCCGGGGAGACGACGCAGACGTGGTTGGGAGCGAAGGACTGGCACAGGGTGCAGGAGTAGTAGGTTTCGGTGGTTTCGTCGGTCATGCCCTCCACCCGGGCGTCACGCTCATGGTAAACCTTCCGGGCGGTGGCGGTGATCTCGTCCACTTTGTCTTTTTGGGTGTAGATTTTGATCTGGCATTTGTCGAAAATGGCGCCGAAGTCCTGGTGGAACTTGGCGTGCAGGATGGTGCCGATGTGTTTCAGGGTGAAGCCCTTTTCCACCGCGGCTTTGCCGATGCGGTACCAGGCGATATCCCGCTGCCCGATGTGCATGACGCCCTGGGCGTAGTTCACCAAATGGTGGATCTGCCGCTCCAGGATTGGTTCGAAGTCGGCCTGGAAGTTGCGGCCGGCCACTTCTACCACCACGGCCAGAGGCAGACGCATGGGGATCTTGTCCTGGGGGAGATCCGGCAGGTCAGGGCCGAAGACCTCGACTTTGCCGTCTTCCACTTCTTCCATGCGTTTGCTGGTGACCCACTCCACGGCCTGGGTCTTGCCGCCGCCGCATTCGGCGTAGAGATCGTCTTTGCGCACCCGCTCGCCCTCGAACGCCGCGCCGAAGTTCACCGGGATGTCAATGGAGGTCACCTGGACCTTGAGGCCCCGGACTTCGATGGATTTCTGGCCAAGCTCCGCCATGGGGACATTGCTGACCACGTGCTCGTAGGTGCAGATGCCGGTGGGCAGCACCTGGGGAATGTCCTGGTTGGTGATGGTGGGGAAGCCCCAGTTGATACAACCCGCGGCGTTGGCGTACCATTCGTCGGGAATGGTGGACAACGCGTTGACAAAGGCGAAGATGCGGTCCTTGTTGTACAGCAGCATCTTCAGGGCCGCTCCCGGCTTCATGCCGCCGAAGGCCATGGCGGCCCGGTTGGCAAAGCCCAGGGCGAAGACGGCGCCGGAGATGTCCGGGCTGAAGGGTACGATACGGGTGGGCCAGCCGATCTGCACGCCGGCTTCAATGAGCTGTTCGGGCACCGAGGTGGTGCCTTCGACGTTGCGGGCGGCGCAGAAGATATAGAGGTTCTTTTTCTGGTATTCCAGCACCAGGTCCACGGCTTCCTGGACACTGGGAGCCGCGCCCACGATGGCCGCGAACCCCGGCGCCGAGCCGTCCACGAACTCAACGCCCCGTTTCCGGAAGATGGTGTCCTCGGCCGCGCCCAGCCAGATGTTGGCGGAGCTTTTATCGAAGACTTCTTCCCCGCCGGTGTAGAAATTGGGGTCATCCAGGTAGCGGATGGCCTCGAAGATTTCTTCGGCCAACAGGGTGGCCATGCCGGCGTCCAGGCCGGGTCCCAGGAAGGGCAGGTAGTTTTTTTCCGCCGGCACCGGGGGCAGCAGGGACTTGCAGCGCTTCATGACCGGCACGGCGTCCTTGAGTTTCTCAATTTTGATGCCCATGATGGAGTAGATGATGGGCAGGTAATAAGCGGTATTGGGAAAACCGATCTCCTGGTTCTCGCCATATTTGCCAATGGCTTCGTCCAGTTTGGCCGCACATTTGTCCACGATCTTGTGGGCCCCGCGGATGGCGGCGGAGACGATGATTTTTGACACGGTGTTATCCTCCTTCCTTTTTCATAAAGGAAATTATTCCTCAGGGGGCGGCCCCGTCCATTGGGGCGCCCCCCTTGTATCCTTTTAATGCTCTTCGCCGGCGGCGGCGGCTTCAGCCATTTCCCGGCGCATATCCATGTCGAAGAGCACCCGCTCCCGGGCCTTGTCGATCCCCAGGGCGGCGCGCTTTTTGTCGATATGGGCGATCATCTTCTTGGCC
>JBGSLA010000260.1:0-2859 GCA_041740935.1 Desulfobaccales bacterium
CCGGCCCCTGGCCCCCTCCCCCACCACAAACTTTTTCAAGACAGAAAGACCGCAATGTCCCAGGCACCCTTAGGAGAACGGCTGGCCCTGCTCACCGACCTCTACCAGCTCACCATGGCCGCCTGTTACTTCGACCAGGGCATGAACGACGAGGCCACCTTCAGCCTCTTTATTCGCAAGTACCCGAAAAATCGGGGCTATTTCGTGGCCGCGGGGTTGGCCGAGGCCCTGGATTATCTTTCCACTCTGCACTTCAGCGACGACGACCTGGCCTACCTGGAAGCCACCGGCCTGTTTCGCACCAACTTCCTTGATTATCTGAAAAAACTGAGGTTTACCGGCGAAGTGTACGCCCGGCCTGAGGGCAGCATTTTCTTCAAGGATGAACCTCTCCTCGAGGTCAGCGCTCCCATCATCGAAGCCCAATTGGTGGAGACCTTTGTCATCAACGCGGTCAACCTGCAAACGCTGATCGCCTCCAAGGCGGCCCGCTCGGTCCAGGCGGCCCAGGGGCGGCCCCTCATCGACTTTTCCCTGCGGCGCACCCAGGGGAGCGACGCCGGCCTCAAGGTGGCCCGGGCCTCCTACCTGGTGGGCTTCACCGGCACCAGCAACGTCCTGGCGGGAAAGCTTTACGGCATCCCCATCTTCGGCACCATGGCCCACTCCTATATCACCAGCTTTCATGAGGAAATCGAGGCCTTCCGCGTCTTTGCCCAAAATTTTCCCCAGATCACCACCCTGCTCATCGACACCTATGACAATGTGGTGGGGGCCCGCAAAGCTGCGCGGGTGGGCAAAGAAATGGCGGCCCGGGGCGAGCGCCTGCGTTCGGTGCGCCTGGATTCGGGCGACATTGCCGCCATCAGCCGGGAGGTGCGCCGGGTCCTGGATGAGGAAGGCCTGGACTATGTCCGCATCCTGGCCAGCGGCGGCTTCGACGAATATAAGATAACTGAGGCCCTGGCCGCGGGGGGCCTCATCGACAGCTTCGCGGTGGGCACCAAGATGGGGGTGGCCGCGGACGCCCCCTATTTCGATATCGCCTATAAACTGGTAAAATACGCCGGTCACCCGGTGATGAAACTTTCCCCCGGCAAGGTCACCCTGGTGGACAAAAAGCAGATTTGGCGCACCTATGATGATCGGGGCCGCATGGCAGGGGACACCATTGCTCTCAGGGAGGAAACCCTGCCGGGAGCAGAGCCCCTGCTTAAGCCGGTTATGCAAAACGGCGTGCCCCTGGCGCCCGCGCCCTCCCTCGAAGAGAGCCGGGAATATTTTCAGCGGCAATGTGCGCTGTTGCCCGAGGCCTTTAAGGCCCTGGAAAACCCGCCCCGCTACCCCGTCACCCTGAGCCCGGGGCTGGCCGAGCGGGAAAGCCGGGTGGAAGAGGAATTGCACCACCGGGAAGTGGGAGAGAATTAACATATATGGGAATTACCGAAGCTCTATGCAACTACAACACTGCCATCATTCAACAATGCAGCTATATCGGCATTTTTATCCTCATGGCCCTGGAGAGCATGATCGCGCCGGTGCCCAGCGAACTGGTGATGCCCTTTGCGGGCTTTCTCATCTACACCGGGCATTTTGATCCGCTGTGGGTCATGGTGGCCAGCAGCCTGGGCTCTCTGGTGGGGTCGCTCTTGTCCTACGGCATGGGCATGTTGGGGGAGCCGGTGGTCCTGCGCTATGGCCGCTATCTTCTTCTTAACCCCCATCACCTGGAGTGGACCAGGAACTTTTTCAACCGTTACGGCAGCATCACCATTTTCATCTCCCGCTTCATCCCGGTGGTGCGCCACCTGATTTCCATCCCCGCGGGGCTGGCCCGTATGTCCCTGGCGCCTTTCATCCTTTATACGGTGGTGGGGGCTACCCTGTGGAACGGCTTTCTCACCTATGCCGGCCTTCGCCTTCGGGAAAACTGGCGCCTGATCCAGCAGTACACCCATATTTTGGACTACGTGGTGGTCGCCTGCCTGCTGGCGGCCCTGGCCTATGTTCTGTGGAAATTCCGGGCGGCGCGGCGGTCCGTATGAAGCGGGAGGCGATCCTGAAAGAGGAAACCGTGGAGTCGATCGCTCCCCAGAAGTTGCGGAGTCATTATGGCCCGGGCCTGCGTTCAGCCCTGCCTGCCTTTTCCCAGGACGAGCCGGCGCTCATCCACCCCACCCGGGAGCCGGGCGAGGAGCCGGTTGCCGCCACGGTGATCCTGACCTTCACCCAGCCGGATTATCAGGCCCTCTGCCGCCTGGCCAAGGCCGAGGAGGCGCCCCGCCAGGTGTGGGGCTGCGCCTGGCGCCCCGGCGTCTGGGGAGGCTGTCCTCTAACTGTGGCAGCCCCGGCTGTGGGCGCGCCCTATGCCGCCATGGTCTTGGAAAAACTCATCGTCCTGGGGGCCCGCCGGGTGCTGATCCTCGGGTGGTGCGGGTCTTTGGCGCCCGAGGTGCAGATCGGCCACCTGATTCTCCCCGACCGGGCCCTCCCCGGCGACGGCACCTCGCCGCACTACTGCGGCGCGGCGCCGGAGATTTTTCCCCATAAGACTTTAGTTGATCTTGTGGCGTCCCGTCTGCCCGAGGCCGGCGTCCCCTGGCATACCGGGCCGGTGTGGTCCACGGATGCCTTTTACCGGGAAACCCCGAGCCTGGTGCTCTCCTGCCAGGGGCGGGGCATCCTGGGGATTGATCTCGAACTGGCGGCCCTGTTGGCCGTGGGGGCCTTCCGGCAGGTGGCGGCGGCGGCGCTGCTGGTGGTGTCGGATGAACTGTTCACCCTGCAGTGGCGGCCGGCCCGGGGGTCGCAGCCCTTCCGTCTGGCCCGACAGGCGGCCCTGCGCCTGATATTGGACGC
>JBGSLA010000261.1:0-3399 GCA_041740935.1 Desulfobaccales bacterium
CACGTATCTCGTTCCCAAGCTCTGCTCGGGCACAGCTTGAAAATTATCACCCTGGAAGCCGGCTTTTCCCCAAAGGGCTCAAAAAGTAGCCTCCAGCACCTCCACCCTGCCTGTGCTCAGGAAGTATTTGGCCACCACCACCTCCAGGCGCCGGGCCGCCAGGGCCTCGCGGATGATGGCGCTCTGGCGTTTCAGGCCGTCGTACAGGGCCTTCAGGTGCCGGTCATGCGCGGCCTCCACCAATTCCGCCCCTTTCAGGCCGCTCTGCCGGACCTCGTTGACCGCGGGGGCGATTTTCTGCACCACCTGGGTGATGTGGCCCTCGTCCAAATCCGGGTGATGCACCGCCGCGGTCACCGCGCCGCAGAATTCGTGGCCGTTGACCACCAACAGGGGTACGTGCAGATGGGCCACGGCATACTCCAGACTGCCCAGGCTGGCGGGCTCCAGCACCAAACCGGCGGTGCGCACCACGAAAATGTCCCCCAGGCTCTGGTCAAAGATAACCTCCGCCGGCACCCGGGAGTCAGAACAGCACAGGACCGCGGCCCTGGGGTGCTGCCCTGCCACCAGACTTTGGCGCAGCTCCGGCAAATTGTGCTGCAAAGGCCGATTCTGCACAAAGCGGCCGTTCCCCTCCATAAGCTGCTGCCAGACTTCCTGGCCGGTGATAGCGGGATTGTGATGGGTCATGGGGGACCTCCTTTGGAAAAAACTGCGGCTCAGGGGATGGCGCGGCCCGCCTGAGCGCGCCGCTGAGCCGGGTTCATGACGGCTGCTTTTGTTAAATAATTCACAAATCTACGCCAAGGGAAGGGAAAAGTCAACTCTGAACCATGCTCAGGGCAAGGCCCGGGGGGGGAAGGCGGGTGGATCAGGATAAATGAATGAGGGCGTGTAAGGTTTGCCGCACCTCGGGGTCGAGGCTCACCCGTTCCGGCGCCTTTACCCCCCATTCCAGGGCCTTGTGGGAGGGGGCCACCAAAGACAGGGTGAGATCTTCTTCCACCCGGTACAGATGACCCTGGTGGGACAGGGGCCCGAAATAGCGCCGGAGGCCGTCAACCATCAGGTAGGGCGGATCCGTGAGGTTCGGACCGATAAGGGCGAATTTCTCGGCGCCCTTATGGTCCTGGTATATGCCCCCGGCCACAAAATATTCGCTCATAGCTTTTATTTCATGTCGGAAACCCGCAGGCGTCCCTGGTTCTCCAACCACATGTCAGCATGAGCATCGGCACAACCATCCAGAAAGATAAACACGCCCGGCGCCGATCGCCCCAAACCTGCCTGCCTTCACGGCGACCGCGCCCCCGGGGCACACCCGGTTTCTTTGTTGTCAGGCAATCTCTTAGTTAAAAGTCCTGATATCTGTATCAGGCAATACCTTATTAATATGCCTGAGACTTTTTGTCAATATTAAATAAGACATCTGTCATTTTTTGATGAGCGGGCCAGGGCGAGGACTTCCAGGACCGGCCGGGGAAAAATCGCGGTTTGCGGCGGGGAACACCGAGGCCCTTTGGCAAGGTCCGGGCAGGCATCACCAAGACTGCGGCTGCAGGGAAAAAAAGACGCCCTGATTTTTCTACCTACGAGACGCGGCGCGGACCTCAGCCTGACAGAGGGACATTGGCAAGATCCGCAACTTCCCAGATTTTTTGCAAAACCGGATATCGTCTACCGCAGCGTCTGGGGTTCGAAGTACAATTTCTTCCCCTGGAGTTCCTGTTCCTGGCGGGCCCGGGCGATTTCCGCCTCGCTCCAGGGTTCGACGATCAGCGACTCGGCCACCAGTTCCCAGAGATACATGACCTCGATGTCCAGATCATACTCCTTGGTCAGGCATTTCATGATCTGATCCCGGCAGTTGTGGCAGGGGGTGACCACCAGTTTGGCGCCGGTCTCCCTGATCTGCTCTGCCTTGATGCGCCCGTAGTAGATGCGCTCCTTATCATAGGGCATGGCCCAGGCGCCGCCGCCGGCCCCGCAGCAGAACTGCTCCTCCCGGTTGGGATACATTTCCACCCAGTTTTCCACACATTGGGAAAGGATCCACCGGGGTTCGTCGAAATAGCCGTGGCCAAAGGCCCTCAGCGACTTGCGGCCGTAATTGCAGGGGTCGTGGTAGGTGGCCAGCTCATGGTGCCTGGACTTGTCCACCCGGATGCGCCCCGTTTCCAGATAGTGCTTCAGCACATCAAAAATGCTCCAGATTTTGAAGTGCTGCATTTCCTCTTTAAACCATGTTTCGAGACCCAACCTGGTCCCGTAGTAGGCGTGGCCTCATTCCGGCAGGAGCAGATTGGGAATCTTGAGGCGCTGCATATGGGACACGATCCGCCCCACCAGCTCCCGCATGGATTCATCGTCGCCGGAGAACAGCCCCCAGTTGACGCCCTCCCAGTTCGTGGCGGGCACTGTCCAGCTTTCTTTGGCGGCATAAAAGATTTTCCACCAGAACTTCATGTCGTCCGGCTCGCTGAAAGGTTCCTTGGAATTGATGGTTACCAGGAAGTTGGCCCCTTCCTTTTCAATCGGCACATAAAATCCGGGTAAGCCCTCATCTTCCATTTCGTAGCTCATGTCGTTGAGCAGAAAGAGGAAGTCTTCCTGGGGGATGCCCAGGTTATTGCCCCGCTCCAGGTCCATGACCACGCCCTTGTGGATCGGTCCGGGCACCCGGTTCCGCTCCCTTAAGCCCCGGGCGCTGCGCAAAATTTTCAGCAGGGGCACGTTCATGGGACAGGCGGATTCGCAGCGGCCGCACAGGGTGCAGATCCAGGGAAAGCGGGAATCGATCAGCTCCTGGGCCTGGCCGTAGGCGATCATGCGCACCACCTGGCGGGCGTCCAGGCCATCGACGCCGGAAACCGGGCAGCGGGAGGAACAGGTGCTGCAGGTATAGCAGGCGTTGGGGATGTCCAGGGCCTCGGGCAGGTGCCGGGCCAAATCGAGGTCAGCCATACTTTTTCCTTTATTTAAGCAGACTTCTGCAAGTCTTGACGCAGGGGGCTGGGTCCCAACTCCAACAGCCGGACGGCCAGATCCTGGGCCAGGCGGGCGAATTCCCGGCTCATGCCCGGGGCCAGGGTGCCGAACCCCAGGCGCTCCGGCTCCAAACCGGCTTCGGCCAGATAGTCCCGCAACACGGCCACCCGCTCCCTTGCCCTGGGGCTGCCCTGGAAGGATTTGCAGCTTTCCGGATGGCAAGCCAAAACCATCACCCCGTCCGCCCCTTGTTTAAACGCGGTGAGAACATAATCCAGGTCAACCTTGGCGGCGCAGGGCACCTCCAGCAGTTCCAGACCGGCGGGCAGTGCCAGCTTCCGCAAGGCCGCCAGCCGGGCGGCTTCCCGGGCCGAATTGCGGCAGCCGAAAACCACGATGAGGGGGGCC
>JBGSLA010000262.1:0-2061 GCA_041740935.1 Desulfobaccales bacterium
GGCGCTGGGGTCAATGGACATGGTCGGCCTCGGAGACAAGTTCCCGCAGATAATAATACTTCAGGAAATTATACAGGCTCCCGAGAATGGCCAGGGTGTAGCCCAGCCGGCCCTCCAGAAAACCCAGGCGCAGCAGGTAAAGCTTGAAAAAATGCCCCAGCGGCCGCCAGACCAGCTCCCCGGCTCGGGGGCGCCGGCCCTGCCGCAGCATTTCCCCGGCGGCCAGGCGGGCATAGCGGTCCTGGCGGGCGATATAGTCGCTCACCGATTGATAGCTGAAGTGATCCAAAGGGGTCAGCAAAACCCCCACCGGGCCGTTCACCAGCACCTCTTCGTGCACCGCCCGCTCCCGAAAGCGCCCCTCATGCCGGCGAAAAAGGCGCAGGGTGTAGTCCGGGTACCAGCCCAGGCGTTTGATCCAGCGGCCGCCGAAGTAGTTTTTGCGGGGGATGCGGTAGCCGGCGAAGGGGCTTGGGCGTTGGGTCACCGTGAGAATTTCATCGCGCAGGGCCGCCGGCACCCGTTCGTCCGTGTCCAGGCTCAGGACCCAGTCCCCCCGGGCCTGGTCCAGGGCGAAATTTTTGGCGGCCCCGAACCCCGGCCAGTCGATGGTGAAGATGCGGTCGGTGAAGTCCCGGGCCCGCTCCCGGGTGCGGTCGGCGCTGCCCGAATCCACCAGGACAATTTCATCGGCCCACTGCACGGTTTCCAGGCAGGGGACGATGTGGTCCTCCTGGTTCAGGGAGATGACGATGACGGATACCTGGGGCACGGCGTCCACTGCTTAGAAAAATTCCTGTAGGGTGGGCTCCGCCCACCATCAATACCGTTTTCGGAAGCCGTGAGAAGGCACAGGTGAGGACACCTGTGCCACCGGGCTTCTCATGGTTTTAAGAGAGCCGCAGGCTCATGAAGAACTGTCCCGGAAAGTTCCTCAGGCGGCCATATTTTGGCGGCCGTCCCCGGCCGTCCATGGTTCCGGCGGGCACTTAAGTCCCGCCCCACCGGATTTTTCCTGTTTTCGGGTGAGCCGAAGGCCCATGAGCAACTGAATTGAAAAGTTCTTCGGGAAGCCTCGAGCTCACCTGAAATCACAGGGCTGGTGCAGGGCGGGAAAGCGCAGCGCATCCAGCCACAGTCGGGCTCAACGAACCGCAACCGGGAAAACAGAAAACTGCCCTGTCACGGCAAGGGCTTGGCCTCATCGATGAGCATGATGGGGATGTCGTCTTTGATTTCGTAGAGCAAACGGCAGTTATCGCAGATGAGGCCGTCGCCTGTCTCGTTTAAGTGGATATCCCCCTTGCACTTGGGACAGGCCAGGATTTCCAATAATTCTTTGCTGATGGCCATAGCGCCTCCGATGGTCCTGGGTTGGCTGGGGTTGGGTGTTCGTGCCCGCATTCCCCGTTAAAATGCGAATGTTATGAGACTCTTGCAAAAGTGGCTCATTTTGTCATCCTGAACGCAGTGAAAGATCTCAAGCTTTTGAAAATACGAGATTCTTGCTGCGCTCAGAATGACCAGCTCTCATATCAGTGAATTTTGCAAGGGCCTGTTATAAAAAGTTTTTATGTGGAACCGCCGCCCCGGCGATTCTTTAAAAGAGCATGCGAGGGCGCCTGCTCCACATATATTCTGGATCTCCCGCTGGGGGACCCCGGCGCCCGCCAGGCTCTGCTGGGCTTCGAAACGGGCAGCATGAAGCGGCGCGCGGAGCCCGCCCTACAACTTTTCCTGCTTTGAGGGTGGCCCGCCGGCCCATGAGGAGCTGTCCTGAAAAATTTCTTATGGGGCGGCCCGTGGCCACCGCCACTGGCGGCGCTTTCCCGCTACGCTTGGCACAGGCAATAGCCTCGTGCTCCCGGTTTTACGCCACCCTCATCCTATCAAGGTTTTCCCCGGCGCACCAAGATTTTTTCCACCGCGGCCTGGGCCGCGGAAACCGGCAAATCCGTGAGGCAGCGGGGCTCTGGACACTGTCGCCGAAAGCAGGGGCTGCAGGGCAGCGCCAGGCGCACCACTTCGTGCCCATCCCCAAACGGGCCGGTGCGCCAGGGC
>JBGSLA010000263.1:0-15144 GCA_041740935.1 Desulfobaccales bacterium
GGCGGCGCTCAGGTCGATCACCGACAACCGCCGGTGGCCCAGGCCGACGGCGCCGTCCGGGGCCAGGTAAAGGCCGGCGTCGTCCGGCCCCCGGTGGCTCAGCCGGTCCCGCATGGCCTCCAGCACCGCGGGGTTCACCTGTTGGCCGACGCAGTTAATCTCGCCCACAATGCCGCACATGACGAATCTCCGGGGATTGATGAACCCAGATGGGTTTTTGGGCCACGATGAAGATAGTGGTAATGGCCAGGTCCTCCAGGGGAAAATCACGATATTTCGGGTCAAACCGGGGCAATTCGGCCGCCAGCCGGTCGGTCTCCACCTGCAATTCCGGCCGGTA
The DNA here is from genome assembly GCA_041740935.1 of Desulfobaccales bacterium. Taxonomy (GTDB): domain Bacteria; phylum Desulfobacterota; class Desulfobaccia; order Desulfobaccales; family 0-14-0-80-60-11; genus JBGSLA01. Next base: position 341 of record JBGSLA010000263.1, read on the forward strand.
TTCCAGCACTTCAAAGCCTGCCTGGGAAAAAGCCTCCCTGAACTCATTGGCCCGCCAGCGGTTCTGGTAGAGGCTGCCGTCCCCCCGGCAATGTCTGGCCATGAGCCGTTCCCAGGCCTCCGGCGGCCATTGCAGATACGCCAGGGGCTGCTCAAAGTTGCGGTGGTCCCGGAGGTCGATACAGTGGGCCGTCAGCCCGCCGGGGCGCAGCACCCGCCAGGTTTCCGCGATGCACCGGCGGGGGTCCCGGACATGCTCCAGGGTGGCGTGGGAAAACAGGAAATCGATGCTGGTGTCGGGGAGGCCGGTGTCTTCAAAACTCCGGGGATAAAAATGACGGATGATGCTGTCTCCCACGGCAAAATGGCCGTTCCCCAGGGTTTGATGGACAGGCGGAACCGGGCCGCCGTTGCCGTTGAACCATCTCATCACCTCGAAAAAACTGCCCAGGGTTTTCATGAACAGGTCCAGGTCGAAGGACAGCAACGGGAAGGGGTCCACGGTGCAGGCCTGCTTCACCCCCCAGAGGGCGAAGAGCACCTCACAGCCCAAAGACCCCCCCGGGCCCACCTGGAGGGTGCATTCCGGCGGCCCCGGCAGATACTTCTCCGCCACCTGCCGATAGCGGTAATGAATGATGGCGTCGTAAATAAAGCTGGAGTTGAAATGTTTGCCCCTTTCCAGCAGTTCTAGCAGGGCTTCGTTATAGGTGGCCGGCTTGTAGGTGGGGAATGGGTAATGGCGAATAATCTCGGCCAGACCGTTGCCAGCCGGCGCCCCTTCCGGATGAACCAGGGCCATGTCGGCAGCCGCGACCACCGGACTTGCCAGGGCCTCAGCCTTGGCCGGTTTGTCCTCACGGTCCTCTCTGATCACTTGCAGGTCGACACTCAAACCTCCCCCTTGCAGTTCGACTTGATTAATAAAATTCCGCTCGCTGTAATCCAGGTAATCCGCCACGGTATAGAAAATCACCTGGCTCAGATCCACATCCCGGGGAATATCGATGAAATACTCCCCCGGCGCCGCCAAGTTCAGATAGCTGAAAATATTGCTGTGGTTGCCTTTTTCCACGGCCACCAGCAGGGGTTGTCTTTTTCTCCCGAAGCGGTCCGTGGGACTGGTGATCTGATATTGGAGCGTGTATGTTTTGCCGTTCAGTCTGGGATCGCTGTTGTCTGTGGCCGACAGTAAAATATAATGTTCTCCCGGGTCCTGGCCAGGCCAGATGGAGCAGCGCCCTTCCCCCTTTTTTCTGATGTCATCATGGAGAACGCCGGCATAAGGCAGCGGCTGACCGTTTTCACAGACTACACAATTGATATTTATTCCATCATATTTTTTTATTATCCTGGTAATGTAACAAAAGCCTTCGTTGTGAAAAAAGGAGTTGAGGATTTCATCCGCAGGCCGGTGCGACACGCTTATTTTTTTGAGAGCAACTCTCACCTTATGGGGATGGGAGTATCTTTCTTTGGCCTTGTGAAAAATATCCGCAACTTCATGGATCGTATCCTTGGGATTAAAGAGGCTGGAAGATGAAAACGTTTGGTTGCCTCTGGCGATTTCTACATCGATGAAATTCTGGGCGCGGCTCAGTTCTTCCTCCCACCCCTTTGATTCTTCAGCAAAATTGGCAAAAACATTGATGATCTCATTGGGAGGCCAGACCAGGACCGGCGAAAAACTGACATTCAGACCTTCCCGGACCGCGTATTCCAGCATGTGGGTCAATTCCAGAAAATTGGCTTTCATGATGCAGCTTTGCACCCGCACCGACCTGTCGGGGCCGTTCCGGCAGACTTCCATAATCCGCCGCATATTTTCCATGACCTGGTCGAACTTGGCCCCGACCCGCAGTTTCTCATAGGTTTGCGGGGTGAAACTGTCGATGGAAAAGACGATTCCCAAGCCGTTGAATTTATCCAGGCAGTTGGCCACCTCCGCGCCCGCCAACATGCCGTTGGTGGGGATCCCCAGACGCAGGTTGGGGTTGTCGCCGGGTTTAAAGGTGCGCAGGAATTTCATGAAATACGGATCCAGAAAGCATTCCCCGCCCTGCCAGTTCAACACCGAAAGATACGGGACGAGGGCCAGCACCTCTTCCTTGGTTTCCCTGCGGGGGGCCAGGCCCTCCAGCCGTTGGGTGTATTGATTGCAAAAGGTGCAGGTGATATTGCATTTGGCGGTGCTCACAAAGGTGATTTCCACCGGCCTGGAGGTTAACTCAATCTGGCGGTGGTCGTATTCCCGGCGGTTCAGGTGATAATTGCGCCCGGAGAGGGAATCTTCCACCGGATGGAATTTGGTAAGAGGCGCCGGATACCGGTTGCCGCCCATCTTGTAGGCCATACATTCATAGCACGGGAACCCGGGCTCGTTGTGGTGGACAATATTCCAGCGCAGCCAGCGATAGCCCTCGCCGTTCCAGATATCCTCGAGACTTTGTTCATTGGTATTGCCCAAAGGTATGCCGGAATTCTGGTAATTGGCCCAGAAGCAACAGGGGGAGACGTTGCCGTCAATATTGATGATCATATTTTGCCAGGGTTCGGCGCAGACTTGCTGGTCGAGAGCGGTTCCTCGGTTTACGGATGTTGGGGTTATGGGCTGAGGTTCCAATGATTCCTGGGGCGGGGCCTGGCCGCCGGATCTCAGGGTATGGGTGCGCCCATTGGTGCGGGGATCGGAGTTGTCCGAGGTGGGAAAATAAATGGTGATCTTATCTGCCGTCTCCCAGATGGAGTAAGCCCCGCCGCCCTCTTCCCGCAGGCGCTGGTGGGAGTCCACCACCGGCCCCAGGGGCCGCTCGTCTTCAAAAAGCCCACAAAAATGCAGGCGTTGGTCAAAAGTGAAGGGCGCCATGCAGCAGCAGCCCTGTTCCTGGCGGATGTCCTGAAGTTTGACCACCATCTCCCCCTCCTGGAAAAGCTCCCGGGGAGACACTTTCGGATCGGGAAGGGAGGCGGTTTCTCTGAAAATTTTCCATTTCAGGATATGACTGTCTCCACCCAGATTTTTTGCCCAGATGGCCCGCCACAGTTTCGGGATCAAAAAATCCGGCTCCTTATAAAAATTTATGTCCGGGTGGCTGTCCAACATTCTGGCCAAGAGGGTGGTTTCCGATCGGCCGGGGCCGATGATGATTATGGGAGCAGCGCAATCCATAAGCTTCACCTTGTGACATTCACCGGATTTGGCAATACTGCTCTCCCTGAGGACAAGGCGGCCATCCCCGGAGAATCCTGACCGGCCTCCCGGGCGTCAGCCTTCCTAAACCCCCGGGCCTCGCCGGGCTGATCCTCCTGGGGCTTGCGTCCCGACAGGAGCAGCAGTAACACCGACAGGTCGTCCAGACCCTTTTCCCGAAAGGGCCAGGCCAGGGAATCGCGCATTTCCGGAGAGACCCAGGGCTGCACCTCCCGCAGGCTTTTCCGGGGGAAAAGGCTCTCCCAGGGCTGAGAGATCAGCGCCTCGATGTCCACCTGACCTGATTGACTCAGGGCCAACGGCTGATCGCCGAGACGCACCTTTAAATCCGCCAAACCCAGATCCGCGAAGACCTCCAGGAACTCCGAGGCCCGCCAGCGGTTTTCCGGCGCGCCGAAGCGGGCCGCATATTCTGCGGAACTGAATTTTAAGAACTCCAGGGGTTTCATAAAGCTGGCATGGTCCTTTAAATCCACCACATGAAAACACCAACCCCCGGGCCTCAGGAGTTCAAAACCTTTTTCCAGAACCTCCCGGGGCCGGGCGACGTGCTCCATCACCGACAAGGAAAAAACCAGGTCAAAGCGGCCGGCGGGATCGGTCAAATCCTCCGCCGCACACGGGGAGAGGTTGGCGAAGCATGATGGCTTAAAAACCAGGGGGGAGTCGTCTTGAGGGTTCCCCAGAAACTCCATGATTTCGGCCAGGCGGCCCGGCTCCACCCCCCGAAAGGCGCCCAGCAACAGCACCATCAGGTTGATGTAGTCCCGGGGCAGGCCATCCGATACCTTGATGATGTTGTTGGCGGTGTAGCTGCGGCACCCAGCCAGAAGCAGGGCCAGGCCCAGACCCGGGGTGGGCGAGGCCCCGATTTCCAGAATGTCCTTGCCCGCCAGGTCTTCACCCCACCAGCGGCAGATGCCCTCCACCAGGCGGAAGCCATGGAGAAGCTGATTCAAGGATCCCCGGGGATGATTGAGGTTGGCCCTGATCGTGGCCATCAGCCAGGACTCTTCTTTGCCCAGGGAGGACGCCAGGATCTGAAAGTCCTCCTGGGAGAACAGCGGCACCCGGACTGCATAGCGCCGACCGTTGGTGTTGGGGTCGGTGTTGTCGGAGGTGGAAAAGTACAAGGCCGAACCCCAGTGAGAATAGCTCCCCCGGCCTTGATCCCGGATTTGGCCGTGCAGGGTGTGGGCCGGCCCCAAAAGCTGGTCATCTTCATATAACAACAGGGAGGACCGCTGGCCGTCCGCCGTGGAGTCGGCAAAGATCTCGTAATCGGGAATCTCCACCCTCCAGCAGTATCCCCCGTCCGGAGCAAACGGACCGGCAAGCTCCCTGGTTAAACCCCAGTCCTCCGCCGAGGGTGCCCCCGTTTGGCCCGCCGCCAGCCAGGAGGGCGAGGCGCCGCGGCCGGCCAAGCCCTTGGAATCCTGGGCCAAACCGGCCTCCACCCGCTCCAGGATGAGAGCCGCGGCCCGGTCCGCCGACAGGTGGCGTTTGACGTACTCATGGCCGGCCCGGCCCAGCCGCTCCCGCTCCTGGGGATCGAACACCAGGCGCGCCAATTGCCCGGCCACTTCCTCCGGGGTGGCCGCCTGGCACAGGGGCGAGGGCTCCCCATAATGCCCGGCCACAATCTCCGGATGCCCGTTGGCGATCACCGGCCGGCCCATGGCCATGGCGTCGTTGCCGGCCATGCCCACAATACTCCCTCCCAACTGCTCAAATACCAGGTCGGCCAGTTCGAATTGGCGAAAAACTTCCCGCTGGCTCATCTCTTCGTGCCAGGTAACGCAGGCCCCGAGCCCCTCCGCGGCCGCCAGGGCCATGGTTTCGGCCACGTGCGCCCCCTTTTTCACCAGATGAATATCCAGCGGGGTGGCAGGATGCGCCCGGCAAAAAAGGCCAAAACCCCGAATCATGACGTCGGTGCCCTTGTAGTCCACTTCGGTAAAAAAAGGCGGCGTGCTTTTGTCCCAGGTCAGGCGGGTGGCGCAGAAAATTCGGACCGGCTGGTTGCGAGGCAAAGGTTGCCAGGAATCGGCGGCCACCTCGATCATCTGATAGTCCAGCCTTTGGGGATAGGTGATTCCCAGGCCGTCCAGAATTTCGTCCCCCCCGGGCGACAGTCCCCGGGGCAGATACACCACCACCAGAGACTCGCGCACCGCCCGGCGTTGGCTCCTGACCCGGTTCAGGTAAAACTCCTCCACCCGCCGGGCGGCCTGGGGACCGGCGGAGGAGTCCCGGTCCGGCCAGTTGACCATTTCATCCACTTTGGCGTAGGTGCACAGGGACAAGAGATCAGTGCCGGTGAGCAGCGCCACCGCGGGTTGCCCGATGTCCGGCCCCAAACACAGGCCGTACTGGTTCAGGACCACCAAATCGCACTCCTGCAACAAGCTGATAATCTTGGCTTTTTCCGGGGGCTCCGCCGCTTCGTTCCACAGGTCCAGGGGGCTGGCGTCGTAAATCCAGGGCGGATAAGGAAGACTGATGTCCGCGTAGCGAAACTCCGGCCGGTCCAGAGGACACTCCGGCCCATGGGTAATGACCACGAGGACTTGGTGCCCCAGGCGCCGCAGGGCCCGGGCCAGCATAAAGGGATAATTGTTGGCGTTCCCCAGAAAACCGATCTTCATTACCCCACCCGCCGGTTGGGAGTTTGACTCTTCAAATACCTGCGAGCCCCGGGTCCGGTGTTGAACAGCAGGTCCAGGACGGAGACCTCCCCCAGAAATTCCCCCCACGGTTGAGGATAGGGAGGATAGTCATAGCTTTTGAATTCAAGCTGAAGGCCATGGCGCCGAAAAAGCTCCACATCCAGGTAATTCGCCCCGGAAGGCCCGGAAAGATAGGTGTCGGCTCCCACTTTGTTCAAGATATCGATCAGCCTGGCCGTCTTTTTCCCCACCGGACTGAGCTCATGAGACCACCGCACCGGGGTGCGAATCTCGAGCCTTTCCATAACCCAGCGGCAGAGGGCGACATTCAGATCGGAAATTTTCGAGAACTCTTGGTTTATTATGCTCATGAAAGCATCGAGAAAATTATCCATAAATGGAGCTGCATAATAGTTAGCCTGTAATCTGTTGAAATGAATTTTCTGCCATTTTTGGGAATAATCGATTTCCGTTTCCATAATAAGGCGCTGCGTATGTCCCTGTTTCACTGGTACGGTCAGCCACTGCCAACCCTGGGGAGTCTTAATGCGATTTCGGTTGCGCCAGTCTTCCTTGGTGTATTGCAAGTCGTCATGGAAAATAAACAGGTCCACATCGTCAATAAAATCAAAAAAACCCCGCCATGGTATATAGTTAGATTGAATAATGCCCACTCTCATGGTTCGATCACGATGAACCCTGAGGGGTTGCTGTGCCAGGTAAATTTTTTGATGAACGGTTTGTTGCCGGTAATTTCCATAAAATATTCATCCACCGCCAAAGATTCACCGCCGAAGCCGGGAACCGCATATTCATCTACAATAATAATGCCGCCTGAAACCATGAGTGGTGTGAAATATTTCAGGGCCACCCTGGTGGGTTCATAAAGGTCCACATCCAGGTTCAACAGAGCGACCCGCAAACCATTGCCCTTGGCGGCCACAAAGGCCGGCACCGTCTCTTTAATGTCGCCTTTGATGAGCTCAATGCGGTTGAGGTGACGCAGGTGCTTGTCCTGGTTCATGGCCTCCTGGGCCAGGGCCAGATCGGCTTCGATGCCGGGACCGCCGTCATAGCCGCCCGGACAGCGCTCCTGGGCGGCATCTTCCGGGTCATCCTGGGGGCTCAGGTTCGGGAAGCCGGAAAAAGTATCGAAGCCGTACACCACCTTTTTGACATCGGTGGGGCAGAAAATTTCGCACAACTTGGCCCAGGTAAAGGTGGAGCCGCCTCGATAGACCCCCACATCGACGATCGCTCCCGGAAGTTCGACAATCTTTTTAAAAATTTCATAATGGGCCAGAAATCTGGCCAGATTGAAGCGTGGGGTGAAAACCGGGAAATTGCGGAACTGTTCAAAAGGCGTCAGTCGAGTGCCGGCATAGAGTTTCTCCAGCACTTGCCGCTGCAGGCGCTCCGGAGCGTGACGCCGGGACAGATCAGACATGGCTTTGGCCTCCCTGCCTCGGTTTCCGGCCCCGGGCGGACCGGGTCCTGTGAGCTTCGCTCCGGCTGGGATAAGCGGGCGAACTGTCGGAATCCGCCCCAGGCTCGGAAAAATCCGTCATCATATCCGCAAAGCTGCGGCCTTCCCAGGGCCAGCGGGTGGCGGCCCAGTCCGGACATTGGCGGCACAGGGGAAATTCCCCGAACGCATTGGTCATATGCGCCTCCCTGAGCCGCCGGTAGGCTTCCCCCTGCCAGACCTCCCGGATGGCGGCGCCGCGGAAATCGGCCAGGGCCGAGCCGCGGTTCCAGTCATCCGGACAGAAGAGCAGCGACCCCTCGGCGTTCAGGATAATTCTCTCCCAGGGATAGAGACAGGGCCGCCGCTTAAGCCCGCGGGCGGCCTGCCGCATCTGGTCGGCCCGGAGGCACAGGTCGCCGGCGTTGGCGTGCAGCCGCCGGATGATGACATAATCGGCCCCCATATCCCTCCAATAGCGCCGGAAGTCCTCAATCTCCCCCCGATTCCGGGGCTGCTCGATGAAGGTCACCACCACTTTGGTGCGGCTCCCCGCTTCTTTGGCTTTGGCCAGCAGCCGCAAGACATTGGCCCGGGTCGCGGCCAGATCCCCCTTCACCCGGATGTTGGCATAGGTTTCCGGGGTAAAGGCGTCGAGGCTGATATCCACCACTTCCACCCCGGTGGCCAAGAGCCGCTCCACGGCCTTTTCCTTCAGCAGAGTGCCGTTGGTGGTCAGGGAAACCTGACAGCCGGCGCCCTGCACCGCCACCCGCAGCAGGTCAAACAGCCGGGGATGCAACAGCGGCTCCCCGCAGCCGGTATAGCGCAGATATTGGATGCAGCCCCGGCCGAACTCCGCCACTTCCGCCACCAATTTTTCGTTGAGCCCCGGATCTAAATGCCTTCCCCGGTATTGGGGCGATTTTTTAAAACCCGGGTGGGAGCAATGGATGCACGCCAGGTTGCACGCCTCGGTGACGTCCACCACCACCTGCGAGGGAAAGTCCGCGGTTAATCGGCCGCCGAAGCCATAGCTGGGGGAGTTTTCCCGATAAACGGCTTGATCCATGAGGTCTTCCTTTGTTCCAGGCAGTGTCGCAAACTGGTAATTACCGGCGCGGTGTCCGCCGGCTGCATGCTGGCGCTGATGGGCAGGGTCAGCAGGCGCTCCCACAGGCGCTGGGTGACCGGCAAAGCCGGCTGCGGCCCCGGCCCCTGGTAAAGCGGCATCAGGTGCAGGGGCGCATAGTGCACCGTGGCCCCGACATTTTCCGCCCGCAGCGCCAGCAGCAGTTCCTCCCGGCTCAGGGCCATCTCTTCCAGGGGGAGTTGCACTACGAACAGATGGCGGGCATGGTGGGGATGAAGGATATGGCGCTGACACGTAACCGGTGGGGTGAGGTCCGCCAGACCTTCGCAATAGCGAACCGCGATCGTCAGGCGCCGGGCGGCGAATTCGGCCTGTTTTTGCAGCTGCACCCTCCCCAGCCCGGCCTGGAGGTCGGTGTAGTTCATCTTGAAGCCCAACTCATGTAGCGAGCTGGTGATCAGACTCCGGGGATGGGAAAAACGCTTCCAGGCATCCACCGGCATGCCGTGCTGCCGCAGGGAACGCAGCCGGTCAGCCGTATCCTCATCGCACAGGGCGATGGCTCCCCCTTCCCCGGTGGACAGATTCTTGTTGGCGTAAAAACTGAAACAGCTGAGGTTGCCGGACCCTCCCACCGGCCGGCCGTCCGCATAACGGGTTCCCAGGGCGTGGGCCGCATCTTCGATAATGGTCACCCGGCGGGGCAGCGCCCGGCCCAGGGCTTCGACCTCCACCGCCAACCCGCCGAAATGCACCGCCATCACCGCCCTGGTGCGGGAGGTGATTTTGGCTTTGACCGTGGCCGGGGTGAGGTTCAGGGTTTCCGGGTCCACATCGCAGAACACCGGCTTGGCCCCCAGATACAGGGCGGCGTTGGCCGTGCTGCACCAGGTCAGGCTGGGACAGATGACCTCGTCCCCCGGGCCGACCCCCTGGACCAACAGGGCCAAAAACAGGGCCGAGGTGCAGGAATTGACCGTCACCACCTGGGGCGCGCCCAGGGCTTCGGCCAGTTCCGCCTCAAAGGCCTGGGTCTCCGGACCCATGCCTACCCAACCCGAGCGCAGCACCCGGGTCACCGCGGCAACCTCTTCTTCTCCGAAACACGGGCGGCCGAAGGGTAGGTAAGTCTTCAGGCTCATGCCGAGGGGCCTTCCGTCAACCTTCAGGTTGGTTGGTTTTTCCTGTTTAAAAAAATTTCGTGGGCGCCGACCGCCATCAGTACCGGCTGTGGAACCCATGAGAATGCACAGGTGAAGACACCTGTGCTACTAATTTTGAGTTTCTTGTTTTTCGACAAAGATTTTGCTTGCATCATGCTGTTCTTATTAAGAAATCATTCAATTTTTTCAGTTTGGTTCCGGCCTTTAGGCCGGGATGTGCCACCAGACCTTGTCATGATTTTAAGAGACCAAAGGCTCAGGAGCGCTTGTTCCCAAGAACTTGCAAGAGGCAAGCCAAGTTTCTAAAAAGATTAACTATCTTAAATTACTGTAGGTTTAACAGAAGGCCCCGTTGATTTTCCTTCAGCGGCAAACTTTTCCTAGGCCCAGGGGGATTTCGGCTCCTCGATTCCCCCGGCAGACCTTGGCCGCCGCCTTCATTTATTCTGCTTGACAACTTGTCAAATGCTCGGATATATTTTCATGGTTAATCGTTTTCCAGAGGACATCATGAAAAGCTATACCGCGAAAAAATCTGAGGTGCCCCGCCGCTGGTTCGTGGTGGACGCCCAGGGCAAGGTCCTGGGGCGTCTGGCCAGCCGCATCGCCATGGTGCTCCGGGGCAAAACCAAGCCGGAGTTCACCCCCCATCTGGACACCGGGGATTTTGTGGTGGTGGTGAATGCTGAGCAGGTGAGGCTCACGGGCAAAAAGCTGGACCAAAAGATCTACTACCGGCACTCCGGATACACCGGGGGCCTGAAAGAGATCTCGGCCCGGCACCTGTTGAAAAAAAGGCCGGAGGATATCCTGCGCCTGGCGGTGCGGGGCATGCTCCCCAAGAACAGTTTAGGCAGGCATCAGTTGAAAAAGCTGAAGATTTACATCGGCGCGGCGCATCCTCACGAGGCCCAGCAGCCGGTGCCCCTTGCCTGGGAGGATTGATGGCCGAAGGCTTCAACATTCACGCCGTGGGAAAAAGAAAGAGTGCGGTGGCCCGGGTGTATCTGCGCCCGGGAAATGGCCGCATCGTGGTCAACCACAAAGATTTTCAGGAATATTTTCCTCTTGAAACCACCCGCAATCTGGCCCGCCAGCCCCTGGCCCTGGTGAATATCGGGCCTGACCTGGACATCCTGGTGAACGTCCAGGGGGGCGGTCCGGAAGGCCAGGCCGGAGCCATCAAGCACGGCTTGAGCCGGGCTCTGGTGGCCATGAATCCGGAGTTTCGGCCCATCCTCAAGAAGGCCGGCCTCCTGACCCGGGACCCCCGGATCAAGGAACGCAAAAAGTACGGCCGCCGGGGCGCCCGCCGGGGCTGCCAGTACTCCAAACGGTAGGGCGAAAGCCATGACCGCCCGGGTGAACGTGGCGGTATTCGGGGCTTCCGGCTATACCGGCCTCGAACTCATGCGCCTTCTGGCCCGCCACCCCGGGGTGGACCTCACGGCCCTCACCTCCCGGGAATATCAGGGCCGGCCCGTGGGGGAAGTCTTCCCGGGTCTGGCCCGCATCATCGAGCTCGCCTTTGTGCCCCCCGATCCCTCGGCTATCATCGCCGCAGCCGAGGTGGTTTTTCTCGCCGTGCCCCACAAAACCGCCATGGAACTCGTCCCCCCTTTGCTGCAGGGAGGCCTCAGGGTAGTGGACCTGAGCGCCGATTTCCGCTTCCGGGACCGGGCGGTTTACGAGGCCTGGTATCAGCCCCACAGCGCCCCGGAACTCCTTAAGGAAGCGGTGTACGGCCTGCCGGAGCTGCACCGGGAGCACCTCCCCGGCGCCCGCCTGGTGGGCAACCCCGGCTGCTATCCCACCTGCGTCATCCTGGGTCTGGCTCCCCTGGTCAAAGCCGGCCTGGTGCAGCCGGCTTCCCTCATTGCCGACTGCAAATCCGGGGTCAGCGGCGCTGGTCGGGGCGCCAGCCTCACCACCAGCTACTGTGAAGTCACCGACAGCTTCCGGGCCTACAAAATAGCCGATCACCGCCACGCCCCCGAAATGGAGCAGGAATTGACCCTGGCGGCCGGCCGGCCGGTGAAGATCACCTTCACCCCGCATCTGGCTCCCATGAGCCGGGGCATTCTGGGGACGCTGTACGGCCAGTTAGTCAAGCCGCTTACTGATTCGCAGGTTTTCGAGCTGTATCAGGAATTTTACCGGGACCAGCCCTTTGTGCGGGTGCAGCCGCCCGGCAGTTGGCCCTCCACCCAGCAGGTCCGGGGCACCAACTTCTGCGACCTGGGCTTTAAGGTGGACCAGGAGCGGGGCCGGGTTATTGTCATTTCCGCCATCGACAACCTCACCCGGGGGGCTTCCGGCCTGGCGGTGCAGAATTTCAACCTGATGATGGGCTTCCCCGAGACCCTGGGTCTGGACCTGGCGCCCCTGGCCCCTTAAGCCCGGAACCACCGGCGCCATGGGACCCCGCCGCAATATCCGCCTGACTTTAGAATACGACGGCACCCGCTACCACGGCTGGCAGCGCCAGAAAAACGCCCTTTCCCTTCAGGAAGTGATGGAAACCGCCCTGGCCCGCATCACCGGGGAAACTGTGCGCCTCATCGCCTCGGGACGCACCGACGCCGGGGTGCACGCCTTGGGGCAGGTGGCCAATTTCATCACCCACAGCCCGGCCCCTCGGCGCGCCTTTGTCCAGGGGCTGAACTCCCTTTTGCCCCCGGACATCGCGGTCCTCGAAGCCGAGGACGTGCCCCTTACCTTCCACGCCCGCTATGACGCCCGGTGGAAAACCTACGAATACCGCATCCTCAACCGGCCGGTGCCCTCGCCCCTGAGCCGGCGGCGCGCCTGGTGGCTCGACCGGCCCCTGGAGTTTGGCGCCTTGGAGAAAGCTGCGGCGGTCCTCCCCGGGGAGCATGATTTCCTGGCCTTTCGGGCGGCCGGCAGCCGTCCCGGTCCGGCCCGGCGCCGGGTGCGGGAGGCCTATTGGCGCAGGGGGAAGGAGGGCCGGCTCAGTTTTAGCATCACGGCCAACGGCTTTTTGCGGGGCATGGTGCGAACTCTGGTGGGCACCATGGTGGATATCGGCAAGGGGAAATTTTCTCCGGAATATCTGGCGGAAGTCCTGGAAAAACGGGACCGGCGCCTGGCCGGTCCCACCGCCCCGCCCCAGGGGCTTTTTCTGGTGAGGGTGGAGTATAAGGAGAATTATTGACTGGGAATACAGGCATCTTGCCTGTGCAGCACAGGCTGGAAGCCGGTGCTCCCGGGTTGCGTGCGGGGTTGGGGGGATGGGGACGCGGAAAGATCCGGTGGGGCGGGCCTCCGTGCCCGCCGGGACCATGGGCGGCCAGAGACGGCCGCCCTACCGGAATGTGGCCGCCTGACGAACTTTTCAGGACATAAAAAAGGCGGGAGGTGCTGCGCTTTCCCGCCCTGCGACGCTCTTGCAAGCGTGGTTTAGGTTGTCATCCTGAACGATGTGAAGGATCTCAAGCTTCTGAAAATGCTTCGGCGCGCTCAGAGTGACCAGCCCTCCCAATAGTTTTTTTTACAAGAGGCTCGAAAAACAATAACCGATAACCCTATGAACAGTGCGTCAAACCAATCCCTGATCACCATCGGCTTTGCTTCCCACCGGCTCGAGGTGCTGCCGGTCATTCAGGAGGAGATGGCACGGCACCAGGCCATCGCCCTGGAGGAGCCGCCGGAGGAGGACTTCGCCGATTTTCTGAGGGGCGACCTTGCCGCGGCCGACTACCTGGCCGACAAGGACGTGGAATTTCCGGAGTTCAGCCTGCGGCAGCTCGACCTGGTCAAGGGTCTTTATGAGCAAAAAAAAGCCATTTTTCAGGTGGAGCCCTATCAGGAAAAGCTGATTAAAATTCATGAGTTGCTGGCCGCGGGGCATCCCCGGGCTGAGGTGGAGCCCCGCCCGGAGTTCAGGGAGATTTACGGGGCCGAAAGCGCGGCCGGCCGCACCCTCCTGACCTTCTACGCCGCGGCCCACACCGCGCCTTTCACCCGGGTGGTGGCCGCGGTCAAGGAATTCGCCCGAACCGACGCGGCCCGCTTCCGCCTCCGGGACGGCATGCGGGCCGAGGCCCTGGCGCCGCTCGCCGCCCAATTTCCCCGCCTGTATGTGGAGGCCGGTTACATCCACTTGTTTTTGATCAAAGCCCTGGCCCGGCGGTTGAACGGCAAAGTGCGCCTTAAGCCCAAGTTCGTGTTGGCCGCGAGGGCGCTGCCGGCCCTGGGCCGGCCCCGGCCCCTGGGACCCGGCGATCTTTTGACCCTGCACTATATTTTCGGCGGCCAGATTGCCCCGGAGAAGGAAAACCTGCTGGCGGCCCGCAGCCTGATCCATATCCAGCTGTTGAACAAAAGCGAACTGGCCCCCGGTGCCGACCCCACCCCCCACCTCACCGACGAGATTCGGGCCGTCCGGCTGTCCGGCCGCCTGTCCCTGGAGGACTGCGCGGCGCTGTACCCTCAGATTCGCCAGGCGCCCCCTGAGGAGGCGGTGGCGGCGCTGGGCCGCTATCTGGCCTGAAAGGTTTTTTTGTGGGGGAGGGCCTGGGGCCGCGGGCCCCTGCCCTCCCCCCAGAATGACTTTCCAGTGATTAGATGGTATTCATTTGGGACAGGAAGCCTTCCAGACCGGCCCGGTTCTCCACGTTGAAAAAGCGCTCCGGGGGCTCCTGGGGGAGGATTTTGCGCACCAGGCCCTTGAGGACGTTTTTGGGGCCCACTTCCACCCAGGTGTCCACGCCGCTTTCCTTCAGGTTCAGGATAAGGTCGGCCCAGCGCACCGGGGAGGTCAGCTGCCCGGACATGGCCTGGCGCAGGCGCTCCGGGTCGGATTCGGGGGCGGCTGTGGCGTTGAGGTAGATGGGCAGGCGCGGGGCGTGAAAAGTCAAAGTGGCCAAAAGCGCGGCAAAGTCAGGCCCTGCTTCGGTCATCAGGGGCGAATGCCAGGCCCCCGAGACCTTGAGGGGCACCACCCGGGCGCCTGCGGCCTTGGCCGCGTCCCCGGCCTTAGCCACCAGTTCTTTGGTCCCGGAAATGACGGTTTGCTCCGGGGTGTTGAAATTGGCCAGGGCCAGGGGGCCTTCGGCCAGAAGCGGTTTCAGGGTCTCGGCCAATCGGTCGGGGGCCAGGCCGATGACCGCGGCCATGGCGCCGGGATGGCGCTCCGCCTCCCGCTGCATGAGGCGGCCCCGCTCCCGGACGGCCTTCAGGGT
>JBGSLA010000264.1:0-8013 GCA_041740935.1 Desulfobaccales bacterium
AAACTTCAAACACCTCGGGTACATTGACTTCCAGCTTCACGGCGTGTCTCCTTTCGGGTCTGGTTTTGGCACCACCCATTGTAAAGGAGATACGCCTTTTTTTTCATCCTTAGAAATTCACACAATTGGTTTTACACTACCACTAATTTTGAGTTTCTTGTTTTTCGACAAAGATTTTGCTTGCATCATGCTAATCTTATTAAGAAATCACTTCAATTTTTTCCGTTTGGTTCCGGCCTTTAGGCCGGGATGTGCCACCGGGGGGTTGGGGCGCGGCGCGCCCCTTGGTAGAACTTTTACCGTGAAAATCCACCCGTAGGGGCGGGGTTACCCCGCCCCTACAAAAGCTTTTCATTGCCGGGGATGGCCAATTATGGCCATGAAGGTTTCGCACCGAAAAATGAAACCGCGATTAACCTCAGCCCTGTTAATTTTTGCCGGCCTCCTCCTGGCCCTGGCCCTGGGCGAGGCCGGCTTATGGCTTCTGGGCATCGAATACCCCGATTTTTTTGAGTATGACCCCGTGCTGGGAAGCAGGCTGCGGCCGGGGATCAAGGGGTATTACCTCCAGGAGGGGAAGGGCTGGGTGAGTGTCAACTCCGACGGCCTGCGGGACCGGGAACACGGCCTTCCCCCGCCGGCGAACACCCTCCGCATCGCGGTCCTGGGGGATTCCTTCGCCGAAGCCATGCAGGTGAACCGGGAGGAGGCCTTCTGGGCGGTCATGGAAAAGGATTTGCAGCACTGCGGCCGCCTGGGGGGGCGGCAGGTGGAGGTGATCAATTTCGGCCAGGCGGGGTTCGGCACTGCCCAGGAATTGCTGGCCTGGCGCCACCGGGCCGCAAAGTATGCCCCCGACATTGTCCTGTTGGCTTTTTTCACCGGCAATGATGTGGCCGACAATGCCCCGGCCCTGATGCAATTCCCGTATAACCCGTATTTCACTATCCGGGACGGGAGCCTGGTGCTGAACGACGCCCAAACCCGGGCCCGCTGGGAACAAGAACAAGGGGGCAAATCCCTGGGGGGAAAATTTAAGCAATGGCGGGAGGATCATTTCAGGGTTTTCCAGCTCCTGCGGGAAGGCCGCAAAGCCTTCAAAACCTGGTGGTCGCAGCCGAGCCGCCGGGGCCAGGCTGAGGCCGCGGCCCCCCAGGGCTCGGAGGCGGGCCTCAGCGACACTATCTATCGCCCGCCCCAAAGCGCTGATTGGCAGGAGGCCTGGAGGGTCACCGAAGCGGTGCTGCTGGCGCTCAAAGATGAGATCGCCGCCCGGGGGGCGAGGCTGTTCGTGGTGGTGCTCAGCAACGGCCCCCAGGTTCACCCCGATCCTAAGGTCAGGGCGGCCTTTGCCAAAAGCCTCGGGGTCTCCGACCTGTTCTATCCGGATCGCCGCCTGGAAACCTTCGCCCGGGAGCATAATATCCCCCTTCTCCTTCTGGCCCCGGCCTTTCAGGAAGAGGCCAGCCGGCGGCAGGTCTTTTTCCATGGCTTCAAGGGGAACCTCGGCGGCGGGCACTGGAATCAGGCGGGCCACCGCCTGGCCGGGACCAGGCTGGCCGCCTGGCTCTGCGGGGAAATCAACTGATGCGGGTTGCCTTCCTGAAGCAATCTTATGTAGCCGCAGGCTTTGGCCTGCGCCTGCACAGGCTGATAAATCCGGGCCACCATTTGACTGCAACCCTTTATAAAATGCGGCGCCATGTTTCCTGCTAAGCCAACCTTCCTCCGGTTTTTCCATAAAGCGGGCCCCCAGGAGTTTGCCGACCTGGATTCTTTAAACAGGTTATTAGTAGCTATTTCAAGTATATACGAGGCAGGCGCCCGGGCCAGAAGGGGGCTTTACCGCCGGGGCTGGGGTAAAGTCAAGCGCCTGCCCGCGCCGGTGGTGAGCGTGGGCAATCTCGCGGTGGGGGGCATGGGGAAAACCCCGGTCACCGCGTATCTGGCCAGACTTTTGCAGGAACAGGGCCTCCGGGTGGCCATCCTCAGCCGGGGTTACGGCGGACGGCGCCGCGGCGTCACCTGCCTGTCGAACGGGGAGCGCCTTTTTTATACGCCGCCGGAGGTGGGGGAAGAGGCCTTCTGGCTGGCCCGGAGCCTCCCCGGCGTCATAGTCTATACCGGCCCCTGCCGCTTCGAGGCCGGCATGGCCGCCTGGCGGGACCTGGGCCCCGATATTTTTGTTTTAGACGACGGCTTTCAGCATTTCCAACTGGCCCGGAACCTTGACCTCGTGCTCCTGGACGCGGCGCGGCCTTTCGGCAACGGCCGGCTGCTCCCCGCCGGGCCGCTGCGGGAGCCGGTCTGCACCTTGAGGGAGGCGGACGTCCTCATTCTCAGTCGCTATGACGACCGGCGTCATCGAGATCGCCTGGATTTCCTGGGCCGCAGCTTTCCCGACCAGGAAATTTTCACCGCGGTTATTACCCCCGTCTCGGCCCGGCGCTTTCCAGGGGGAGAGAAGCACCCCCCGGGGGCCCTGGATGGACTTCCGGCCCTGGCCTTTGCCGGCCTCGCCCGGCCTAAAGTGTTCCGGGATACCTTGAACTCGCTGGGGGTGGACCTCCGGGGCTGGCGGGAATTCCCGGACCATTACGCCTTCACCCCCGGCGACCTTGCCATGTTGGCGCAGGAAGCCCGCGGCCAGCAGGCCCGGGCCCTTATCACCACCTCCAAAGACTGGGCCCGCCTGGGGGAGAGATGGCCGGGGGACCTGCCCCTGTGGGTTCTGGAAACCGCGGCCCGGGTGGAACCGGAAGAGGCCCTCCGGAGATGTCTGGCCGCGGCTCTGGGGGAAATGGCGGCAAAAACTCCGCCAGCGGAGGCTCATGCCGAACTCGAGGCCCATCGGCCCACGCCCCCCCAGGTACGCCGCGGCTTCCGAAAATTAACCAGGACTGGCCGTCCTCCGGCCGGCCCCGGCACTGTCCGCCGCCTCCTGGTCCGGGCCCCCAACTGGCTGGGGGACGCGGTCATGAGCCTGCCGGTGCTCACCGGCTTGACCAGGCTCTTCCCGGCCGCGCCAATCACCATCCTGGCCGTGCCGGGGGTGGCGCCGCTTTTTGCCGGGCAACCGGGAGTGGCGGACATCATTGCCTATCCGGCCGGCAAAGCAAAGTGGCGCACCCTGCTGTCGCTCCGGGGCAGGTTCGAGCTGGCCCTGGCCCTGCCCAACTCCTTCGGCTCCGCCCTGGACCTGTGGCTCAGCCGCGCCCCCTGCCGCCTGGGGTATGCCGCCGACGGCCGCTCGCCCCTGCTCACCACCATGCTCAAAGGCCGAGCCGGCCTCAAGGGGCCGCACCAGGTTTTCTATTACCTGGGACTGCTGGAGGCCTGGGGTCCGGTCCGGGATTTTTCCCCGCCCCGGATTCGCCTGTCCGAAGAGGAAATCGCCGCAGGCCGGGAAATCCTGTCAGCGGGCGGCTCAGACGCCGGCGGCCCCTGGATCGGCCTGGCCCCCGGCGCCGGCTACGGCCCGGCCAAACGCTGGCCCGGGGAGCGCTTCGCCGCGGTGGGGGATATCCTCCAAAAAGAGTTTCAGGCCCGCCCGGTCCTTCTGGGCGGCCCCGGCGACCGGGAGGCCGCGGCCGAGGTGGAGCGCCGGGGACGGGGGCGTTTCCTCAATCTGGCGGGGACCACCACCCTGCGCCAGGCCCTGGCCATCCTGGCTCATCTGGGAGTGCTCATCACCAACGACTCCGGCATGATGCACGCCGCCGCGGCCCTGGGCACGCCCCTGGTGGCCATCTTCGGCTCCACCGACGCCGCGGCCACCGGACCTTTCACCCCCCGGGCCGCGGTTATCCATCACCACCTGCCGTGCAGCCCCTGCCTCAAACGCACCTGTTCACAAAATTATGCCTGCCTCATGGACATCACTGTGAGTGAGGTGGCCGAGGCCGCCCGCGCCTGGCTGGAGGAGAGATGAGACGGGATCCCAAGCGCCCCGCGGTGTTCCTGGACCGGGACGGCACCATCAACGAGGAAATGGGCTATATCAACCACCTGAGCCGCTTTCGCCTGCTCCCCGAGGCCGCGCCGGCCATCCGCCGCTTAAACGAGGCCGGGGTGCCGGTGGTGGTGATCACCAACCAGTCGGGCGCGGCGCGGGGCTATTTCCCGGCATCACTGGTGGATGAGGTGCACCGCCTCATGCACCAACTCCTGGCCCAGGCCGGGGCCCGCCTCGACGCGGTCTATGCCTGCCTCCACCCCCCGGACGCGGGCTGCCCCTGCCGCAAGCCTAAGCCGGGCCTTATCCTCCAGTCCGCAGAGGATTTAGGTCTGGATCTCAGCCGCTCCTACCTGGTGGGGGACCGCTACATGGACGTCCAGACGGCCGCCAACGCCGGTCTGCAAGGCATTTTGGTCCTCACCGGCTACGGCCTGGGGGAATATGAGCACATCCAGGCCCCGAGCCCGGCCAAACCGGTGCACGTGGCCGGCCATCTCCTCGACGCAGTGGAATTCATCCTGACCCGGGGGTGAAATTGTTCCGGAAAGGTGTTTGGGCCTGTCCGGGGAAGGTGGTTCTGTGGGTTCAGCGCTGCTAACGTTCACTTCAGCAATTTTTCTCCTCGACCTGATGGGGCAGGGGCCGGAGGTTTATACCCCGTTCGGATCGAGGTGAAGCCCATCAAGGATATAACAACCAGATTTTTCTGATTATTTTTGCCAAAAAGGGCAAACTGAAAACGGTAGTGATGGGGGCCGACGAGCTGGCGCCAGTAGAACCTCGGACCCAGAGCGGGCGACCGGGAGTTGATCATGGCCGACAGACGCGGGCTCATGCCAGGTTGCAGTCAAACGACGGCAAAGGTTTTCCAGCCCATCTGGGCGCAGTCTGAAGCCTGCGGCTACAGAAAACCGCCTGGTGAACTCTCCCTGGTATCAAAATGCCAATCAGCCTCGAGGGTTGACGGTAAGCTGCTTGCCAAAGAAAAAGGAGGCCAAAAATTTTGACCTCCATCCTGGCAAATCCTTGGCGGAAGTGCATGGGAATCGAACCCACCTACCCCCTTACTCAGAAGGTACACCGGATTTGAAGTCCGGGGGCCCCACCAGTGAGCCTGGCACTTCCACACTATATATTTAGATCATGGCAGAGGGCCTGTCAACCGGCGACTCAGAAAGGGCCTCAAGGGTTCAGCCCATTCCTGCAAAAATGCCGACCAAGACCACCAGGACAAAGGGAGGGGAAAGGCGGACGGGGTGCTGATGGCTGGGGGAGGAGGATTCGAACCTCCATCGGCGACTCCAAAGGCCGCTGTCCTGCCATTGGACGATCCCCCAGAAGCGGCGCCGACCCAAGACGGGCCTGCCATTGTTTTACCGGGAAGAGCCTTGAAATGCAAGGGGTTTGTCGGCCTGCGCCGGCTGCGGTTTGGGGCTTCGGGACTTAAAGAAAAAATTCTTTTGCGGGAAAGGTCAGAGCGCCCCAAACATAGGCCGGGACAGGAGTTACCCTGGAAAAATTTCCCCGCGCCATGCTCTTTTGAGAAGAAATTGTTTTCAGCGGGGGTCTTAGGTATGGTAATCTGGTTTGCAAGCGAAGCAAGCGGGGGCAAGGCAGTGGAATCTGCATGATCTGTCTGACCGGCCCCCGCGTTCTTGGCAAGGGGTGATGCGGACCGGGGGAAGGGTCCGAGGGGAAACAGGTTGCCAGGAATTTCGGAGGAAATGGGATGGTTGCGGTTCTTTTTCTGGCAGTACTTTGGGGATGCGGGTTGGCAGCTCCAGCAGGGGCCATTGCGGCCCCCGCCGCCCGGGAAGCGGTGGTGGAGCAGGCCCGGCAGGAGCTTGGCCGGGAAAATTACGAAGAGGCCCTGGAGCTGTTGAGCGGGGCTTGGCGCGACGGGGTCAGGACGCCGGAAGCGGCCTTTCTCCTGGGGCGGACTTACCGCTACCTGCTGAATTATAAGGATGCCAGGTGGTATTTGCAGGAAGCCCTGCGCCTCAAGCCGGGTTACCGGGAGGCCCAGCTGTTGCTGGCGGACACCCTGGTGGGGCTGGACCAGCCGGGTCAGGCCCTCACCATCTTGAGGGAGTTGGAGGCCGCAGGCTTCGAGCCCGGACATACCGCCTACCTCATGGGTCAGGCCTATTTTAAAGAAAAGCAATACTCCCAGGCGGTGACCGCGTTTCGCCAGGCCCAGCAAGACCCGAAGCTGGCCCAGGACGCCAAGTTTCAGGAGGCCATGGCCCTGTCGGCCCAGAACCGGGTGAGGGACGCCAAGCGGACCCTGACCGAGGCCATCGGCCTGAACCCCCAATCAGCCACCGCGGGGTTCGCCCAGGGCTATGCCGCGGTGCTGGACCGCCGGACCAAGGATTACCAGCGGCTGCGTTTCACTGCCTTCGGCGGCTTTGATTACGACTCCAACGTCTCCATCCAGCCCGGCGATGATTCGGGCTTCATTTCACCCTCCGGCAAAAATGACGTTTTCTGGTCTTTGGCCGCGTCCCTGGAATACAACATCATGAAGCCCGGGCCTTTCGCGCTGTGGACGTATTACGGCTATTACCAGAATTTCCACCATAAACTGACCAACTTCGACCTGTGGAGCAATTCAGCCGGGGTGGTGCCCACCTACACCTGGGCCCAGAGCCGTCTGTCGGTGCCCTTCAATTTCAACTACAGCACGGTGGGGTATGATCCCTATAACACCAGCTTCACCCTGGCCCCCAATTATCTCTATATGTTTTCGCCCAAGGTGGCGGTGGAGGGAGGGGTGCTGCTGGCCCGCCGGAATTACTGGTTCCCGGCTTATATTGATGAGGATCAACGTTCCGGGGACGCCCTGGGGGCCACCATGGCCGCCTATTACTTCCTGAAAGATCAGGAGGGTTACCTGCAGGCCCGCTTCACCTTTGAGAGGGAATTCACCCTGGGCCGCAACTGGGACAGCAACAGCTATCGCTTGGGCCTGGCCTTTCAGTATCCAATCTCCCCGGAGCTGAAAATCAAGGCCACCGCGGACGTTATCTGGCAGCCGTACGACAATTTCTGGGATAACGGCATCCGGGGCTTCCAGAATCCCAAACGCTTTGACAACATTTTCATCGGCGGCTTGGAAATAACCCGGAAGCTTCCTTGGAACCTCGAAATTAATGCCCATTGTTTCTATATCCGAGATAGTTCTAATATATCCTTGTATGACTATGACCGTCTAATCACCGGGGTCCAGTTCGGCTACCGCTATTAACCCGGCTGAAAAACAAGGGAGAGAGCCATGCTGAAACGATATTGTCTGATGATGAGCGTGCTCCTCATATGTCTGGGGATGCTGCTGACCGCCGCGGCCCAGGCCTCCCCGGTGGGAACTTTTCTCCAGGTGGAAGGCAGGGTGGACCTGCTCAAGGGCGCCAAGCTGCCCGCCACTGACGTGAAGGCTCAGGACGGCGTGGAGGTGGGGGATGTGGTGCGCACCAAATCCGATTCCCGGGCCCAGATCAAGTTCGTGGACAACACCGTCCTCACCATCGCGCCGGAAAGCCGGGTGACCGTCGAGGAGTTCATGTTCGATGCGGCCAAAGGGGAGCGCAAGGCGACCCTCGGGGTCCTGCGGGGTCTGGTGCACACCGCGGTGGAAAAAGTCTATCCGGTGGCGGAACCGGACTTCATCATGAAGACCCACACTGCGGTGCTGGGGGTCAGGGGCACCCGCTGGTATACCAGGATTTTGCCCATCGGCACCGATGTCTACACCGAAGATGATAAGGGCACAAAACTGGAAACCAAAAGCATCTTCCCGGAAGTCCCCGGAGTTCAGATCCTGACCGGACTCCAGTACACCCGGTTAGGGTGGTTTGTGCCCCAGACCATGGCCATGAACATCACCCCCCAGGATCTGATCATCCTGCAGAAACAGATGAAAACCGGGATCGGGTCCTCCGGCCGCATCGGCGCCGGCCCGAGCCATGCGGCCGGGATGCCCAAGCCGCCGCTGGCCCCGATGTATACAGGCGAGCCTTCACTCATAGAGAACCTCTCCAGCGGGGCCTACGTGC
>JBGSLA010000265.1:0-31587 GCA_041740935.1 Desulfobaccales bacterium
CGGCCAAGGTGGCCGTCGCCCGGCTGGCGGCCCAAACGGCCCTGCCCTTTGAATACCGGGCGGCCCGGGACTGGGGCCGGGCCCATGGGGCGGCCGTGAAATTGGTGGACGCAGGCTCGGTGGCGCGGCGCCATTTGCCCCGATTTGCGACGGAATTGTTAACCCCCGACAATTTATTTTCCTTGAATCAGTGCGGAGAGGCGGGTTCCCTGGAGGACTTTGTCGCCCGGGAATTCCGCCGGGCCCGCCTGGCCCGGGACGGTCGGTTGAAGCGACTGTCCCGTCCGGCCGATGAAGGAAGCAGCCGTCGCCGGCGCCTCTGGGCCAGGCGTCTGAGGCGTTTAGCGGCCGGCAATAAAAGGATCATTCACCTGGGCGGCTGGGAGCATCTGGTCCCCTGGGCCGACGGCGGCGGCCTGGCGGAACTCTTGGAGGACCTGCGCCCCCGGGTCATTTTGTTGGACGAAGCCGATCATCTATGATCTGTTCTGAAAAGTTCAAAGTTCAAGGTTCAAAGTTCAAGGTTATAACGGCTGGCGGTGCCCGCCCTAGCGAATTTTTCCTGATTTTGAGAGATCCGCAGGCTCATGAGCGACTGTGGTAAAATGAAAAAAATGCCTGCTTCCGGTCTTTTCTGTCGATGCTTTCGGGAAAGGGGGTAAGATGGAGAAACGCCAGGTCACCCTGCCGCTCGGCCCCGAGCGCCGATTTCGGGTCGAATTGGGCATACCCCGCACCGCCACCATGGACGCCATGCTTATCTTGGGGCATGGGGCCAACAACACCATGGATCACCCCCTCATCGCCGGGGTGCATGAGCGGCTGGCCAAAGAAGGGTTGGTGATGGTGCGTTTCAATTTCCCTTATGCCGAGGAGGGCAAGACCCGGCCCGACCCGGACCCGGTCCTGGAAGGGGCCTTTCGCCTGGTGGTGGAATATGTCGCGGAAATGGAGGAACTTAAGGGTTTGGAAATATTTTTAGGGGGAAAGTCCATGGGCGCCCGCCTGGCGGCCCAGATCGTGGCCCAGGATGTGGGGGCCAGCGGCCTGGTCTTCCTGGGCTATCCCCTGCACCCCCCGGGGAAACCCGAGCAACTCCGGGACCGGCCCTTACTGGCGCTGCCCTGCCCGCCGCTGTTCATCCAGGGAGGCCGGGACCCCTTCTGCAACCTGGAGCGCCTGGGCGCGGTTTTGGGCCATATCCCGGTGCGGTGCGACCTCCACGTGCTCCCCGGTCTGGGGCATTCCTTCGAACGGGGAGGCGGCCGCCTGGCCGAGGACACCCTGGCCGAGGTGGTCCGGGTGATCCTGGCCTGGATGGACAGCTTATGAACCGAGCCCTGAAATCAGCGGGACATCTTGTATGAGCGTAATCCTGGTGGTAGATGACGACGCCCCCATCCGGGAGGCGGTGGTGGCCGGCTTGAAGAAACTGGGGCATGAGATTCTGTCGGCTGGCGCCGGGGCCGCGGCCCTGGAGGAAGTGCGCCGCCACCCGGTGGATCTGGCCATTATCGACCTCAAACTGCCGGACATGGAGGGCACCGACCTGTTCGCGGCCCTGCGCATAATCCGGCCTGAGGCCATCGCCATCATGATCTCGGGGATGGCCACGGTGAACGATGCAGTGACCGCGCTCAAAAAGGGCATCTATGACTTCATCACCAAGGATTTTCGCATGCACGAACTGCGCAAGGTGGTGGTGAAGGCCCTGGAGACCCAGAAAATCCTGGCGGAAAACCTGCGCCTGCGCCAGGCCCTGCAGGAGCGCAGTCCCACCGGCCGCCTCATCGGCCGCAGCGAAGCCCTTTTCCGGGTGATCCATCTGGTGAACCAGATCGCGCCGGTAAGGAGCACGGTACTGCTCACCGGGGAGAGCGGGGTGGGGAAGGAACTGGTGGCCGAGGCCATCCATTTCCAGAGCCCCCGGAAGGACCGGCCCCTGGTGAAGCTCAACTGCGGGGCGCTCCCGGAGGGGCTCATTGAAAGCGAACTGTTCGGGCATGAAAAGGGGGCCTTCACCGGGGCCATCCAACAGCGCAAGGGCCGCTTTGAGTTGGCCGACACCGGCACCATTTTCCTGGATGAAATCAGCGAAATTCCGCCGGCCACCCAGGTGAAGCTCTTGCGGGTGCTCCAGGAAGGGGAGTTCGAAAGGGTAGGGGGGGCCCAGACCCTGAAGACGGACGTCAGGGTTATCGCGGCCACCAACGTGGACCTGGAGGCTGCGGTGGCCGAGGGCCGCTTCCGCAAGGACCTCTTTTACCGCTTAAACGTCATTCATCTGGCCATTCCCCCGCTCAGGGACCGGCAGGAGGACATTCCGCTCCTGGCCCTGCATTTTCTCGATAAATTCTGCCTGGAAAACAACCGCGCCACCATGGGCATTTCACCTGAGGCCATGGCGGCCCTGAAAAGCTATTACTGGCCCGGCAATGTGCGGGAGCTGCAAAATGTGGTGGAGCGGGCCGTGGCCCTCTGCCAGGGGAACATGGTGAATCTGGCCGACCTGCCGGATGAAGTGCGGCGGCACTCTCCCGAAGACGACCGGATCACCATCCCGGTGGGGGCCTCCATGGAGGAAATCGAGCGCCGGGCCATCCTCCAGACCCTGAAACGGACGGAGGGCGACAAGGAACTCACGGCCCGCCTGCTGGGCATCGGCCTGGCCACCCTCTACCGCCGCCTGAAGGAGATGGAGGCCAAAGAAGAGCCGGCGCCGGAGGAGTCCTGACATGGCATTCCCGAATTTCCTGGACCTGAGATTTCTGCCGGTGAAGGAAGCCGAGGCCGTGGTCCTGCCCATTCCCTATGAGGCCACCACCACCTACGGGTCGGGCGCCCGGGAGGCCCCGGAGGCCATTTTGGCCGCGTCCCGGCAGGTGGAGCTCTGGGATGAGGAAGGGGGCTGGGACCCGAGCGCCAAGGTAAGCCTGGCCACTGCGCCGCCGATCACGCCCGAGGCCTCCGGTCCCCAGGCCATGCTGGACAAAATCAGAAAGATCGTGCAGCCCTGGGTGGCCCAGGGGAAGGTGATCCTGGCCCTGGGGGGCGAACACACCATCACCCTGCCCCTGGTGCAGGCGGTGCAGACCAAGCATCCGGACCTCTCCATCGTGGCCCTGGACGCGCACGCCGATATGCGGGACAGCTACGACGGCAGCAAGCTGTCCCACGCCTGCGCGCTCAAACGGGTCTATGATTTGGGGCGGCCCCTGACCATCCTGGGGGTGCGGAGCTACTCCCAGGAAGAGAGCCAACTGCTGTGGGTGGCGCCCCGGCTGAAGCTGTTCAAGGCCCGGGAGCTCCACGCCCCGGAGGGCTGGGACAAGGCCATGGGGCACCTGCAGAGTCTCACCGGGCCGGTGTATCTCACCATCGACGCCGATGTCTTCGACCCGGGGGTCCTGCCCGGGGTGGGCACCCCGGAGCCGGGGGGCCTGAGCTATTACCAGGTGCTGGACATTCTGCGGACCGTGGCCGGGCGGGGCCCCGTGGTGGGCCTGGACCTGGTGGAACTGGCCCCCATCCCCGGCCACCGGGTGAGCGAATTCACCGCGGCCCGGGTGTTGTATAAGGCGCTGGGGTATATGTTCCACTCCCGCCGTCCTTAGGACGGCGGGAGTGATGACGTTGGGGGGAGGGCCGGGGGGAGCGGCGGCTCCCCCGCCTTCCCCCCAAACCCCCCTCCCAACCCCCTTTAAGGGATTGGGGGAGGGGGTGTGGGGGAGGGGGTAAGGCGCCACTGCCCCGGTAGCACGGGCTTCCAGCCCGTGGGAACCCCCCTCCCCTACATTCACTCAAGGAATCGGCCATGCGCAGAAGGATCGAGGACTTTCATGACGGGGCCCAAGACGGCCTGGAGCCGCTCGAGCCGTTAGATCTCCAGAATATCAACGATTTTGACGACATGCTCCAGGCTTTGGGGAAAACCGCGTTCGGGGCGAGGAACCTAGGCGAAGCCGCGGACGTCTTGGCCGCCATGGTTCAGGACCCCGAGGTCACCGTGGTGGGGACCTTCTCCGGGGCCATGAGTGTGGCCAAGATGGGCCTTATGCTCTGCGACATGCTGGACCGGGGCTGGCTCGACATCGTCATCACCACAGGCGCCTTGGTGGCCCACGGCTTCATTGAAAACCTGGGCCGGGCCCACTACAAATATCCCCAGGAACGCTCCGACCGGGAGCTTTATCTCCAGGGCTACAACCGCATCTACGACACCCTGGAGATGGAGGCCAACCTGGATTACGCCGAGGACGTGGTGCGGGAAGTGCTGGCCGGGCTGGACCATCAGGAAACCTGGGCCTCGGAGAGCCTGTGCCGGGAATTGGGGCGGCATCTGGCGGAGCACACCGGCCAACCGGGCCTGTTGCGCAACGCCTATCTCAAGGGGGCGCCGGTTTATATCCCGGCCTTCACCGATTCGGAACTGGGCCTGGACCTGGCCGGCTACATGGTGCGCCGGGCCTTGGCCTCCGGGGGAAAGATGCCGGAAGCCCTCAGCGCCTTGTCCCTCAAATTCAACCCCTTTTTGGACCTGGGAAGCTATGCCCAGCGGGTGCTGCGGGCCAAAAAATTGGGGATTTTCACCGTGGGGGGCGGAGTGCCCCGGAACTGGGCCCAACAGGTGGCCCCTTATCTGGAATTGCTGCACGGCCGCCTGGGGCTTCAATTGCCGGAGGTGCGGTTTCAATACGGGGTGCGCCTCTGCCCCGAACCGGCCCATTGGGGGGGGCTGAGCGGCTCCACCTACCGGGAGGGCATCTCCTGGGGGAAGTTCATGGCTCCGGAGGACGGCGGCCGCTATGCCGAAGTGCTCTGCGACGCCACCATCAGTTGGCCCCTGATCGTCAAGGCGGTGCAGCAGCGGCTGGAGAAGCAGGGCCCAAGGACATGAACAAGGGAGAAATTTATTGGGGAACACCCGTCTGAAAAATCAATGATACATTCCCTCCAAAAATTGGCAGAAATTCCGAATTCCTAACGCACTATAATATCTACAAAATATCACAAAAAAATCACTGCTATCACAGTGTGATAGCATATGAATTTTTTCCTTGACCTATAGCAAATTCTGCGCGAGCATAAACTTGAGAGGAGGGCTATAATATGGCATATAGAGTAAGGGCTAATGGATTTATAATGGAGGCTGATTCCCTGGAGGAATATCAGAACATATTAAATATATTAGGAATAATCCCCGAAAAAAGGAGTCAAGCCAGGGCTGACTCCATATTGAGCAGGTTTGCTGACCTATCTATAGAGGAAAAATTGAAGAAATTCCATGATAGCGTGGTGAATAACCCTGGCCAAATGCTAAAAGCCCTGGATGCGTTAGCGCTACACTCTAATGGCCTAACCGATAAGGCATTACGAGAAACCCTAAGATTGCAGAGTAATTCAGCCTTGGCTGGTATTATGGCCGGGATTTCTAAGCGAGCTGAAAAAGTGGGGTTAACTCGCCAAGATATTATCATAAAAGAAGAGTCTGAGGGTGAAGAGGGTTCGCTGTATCGGTATAAATTGACTGAAAATATGAAGGAATTCATTAAGATAGAGAAACCGAAACCTGATAGGAGGGCCTATCCACCGTTAATACCTCCAAAAACTGATGCCGATGGCGAATAAGGCCATCGGCATCAAAAAATCCACGCCCCCGTAGCTTAACGGATAAAGCACCTATCTAGCGAAAGGGCCTTTGCGGGTTCGAATCCCGCCGGGGGCGCTTCAAAAATGTGCTGGCGTGTTGGAATCGGTAGACAATGTTCACTTCCAATGAACCGGGGTTGCAGCCCCGTGCGGGTTCGAATCCCGCCGCCAGCACCACCTGATGGGGGGCGCATGGAGCCAGCCACGGCTATGGACCCGACCGCTGAGGGGTTCGAATCCCCTGCCCTCCACCATTCACGTAAGTTTATGATATTGCTAAAAAATATAATGGCAAGGAAAAAAACAATGATATCATTAACAAAAACAATGATAAACAATGTAAAACATTGGGAAACAATGACAAACAAAATATTTTTTTAAACACACACTGAGTTTACAGCCGTCCACCCCCACCACGAACATCACTCCTCCCCTTGACCCTCACAGGAGACGCCGCAGCAACTGCAGAGCTTCTCTTCTTTCAGGGTTTCATAGCCTTCCCGCCCCAGGACCGCGGCAATGATCAGGCCGATGATGGGGTCGGCCTGCCAGAAACCCGCCACATAATTAAGGCCCAGGCCCACCAGGAGGGCCAGGGACAGGAAGGCGCAGGCCAGGGTCTGCTTGGCGTCGGCCCTGAGGCTGGCGCTCCCCAGGTCAGCCCCGAGGCGGAGCTTCGCATAAAACAACAGCGGCATGAGGACAAGGGAAATCGCCGCGATGGCAATGCCCAAAAGGCTCGGGGCTGGGGCTTCCTGAAAAATCAGCTTTTCCAGGGATTCATAAAGAACATAGGCCGCCAGCACCAAAAAGGTCCAGCCCACCAGCCGGACGGCCAGCTTTTCCCGGCGCTCTTCCTCCTCCGGGGTCAGGTCCGTATGGCCGCGGAAGCGCCAGATCATGATGCCGCCGGACAGGGACTCCACAAAGCTGTCCAGACCGAAGCCCACCAGCGCGATGCTCCCGGCCAGGTACCCCGCCGCCAGGGAGACGACCCCTTCGATGATGTTATAGCCCACCGTCAGGTAGGAGAGCCGAAGGGCCCTTTTTTTCAGGGATTGGGGTTCCATTTAGCCAGTAACCAGTAATCAGTGATCAGTAATCAGATAAGTAGGGCGGGCACTGCCCGCCATCTTGTCTATTTTTACCTTATAACCGCTCACCGGTTTGTCGGGGCGATACCGGCAATGAAGGCGCGCAGGCGCTCTACATATTCCTGCCCGCCCACCAGGTAGGTGTCGTTGTGGTGCGAACCGGGAATGATATAGAGCTCCTTGGGTTCAGGCGCCGCGGCAAACACCCGGCGGGCCATGTCCACCGGGATGATTTCGTCCTCAGAGCCGTGGATGACCATGACCGGCACCCGGACCCCGCCGATTTTCCCCAGGTTGTCATAGGGCACTTTGGGGCGCCAGTCGAACAGAAAAGGCGCGTAAAGTTTGGCCATGTCCTGGGAATCGGTGAAGGGCGATTCGATGATCAGGGCCCGGCAGGGGACCTTGAGGGCCAAATCGGTGGCCAGCGCGGTGCCTAAAGAACGGCCGAACAGGATAATATCGGCGCCGGCCACGCCCCGGTCTTCGGTCAGATAGCGCCAGGCCGCGGCCGCGTCCAGAAAGGTCCCTTCCCGGTTGATGCGCCCTTCTGATTTGCCGTATTCCCGGTAATCGAAAATGAACACCTGGACCCCGACTTGATCAACCAGAAGCTTAATATTTTCCAGGCGATAGCTGATGTTGCCGGCATTGCCGTGAAACCACAGCCACACCTTTGCGCCCGGCTTGGGGACCCACCAGCCGTGCAGCTTGACCCCATCTTCGGTGACAAACCAGACCTCTTCATAGTCCAGGCCGTAATCCAGTGGAGTGCCGATAAAAAAGGAGTCAGGGAAAAAGACGATGCCCTTTTCGGATGGTTCCCAGAACATGCGCGCCTCGGATGAATAGTCTTGTTATGTAAAAAATCCCACTAGATAGCGCACAGCCAGGCTGGAGATGACCAGCCCCAGGCCGATGCGGATGAGTTTGGCGGAAAAGAAGCGCTGCAGCCGGGCCCCGGTGTACATGCCCACAAAGCCCCCCAGGCCGAACAGCAGGCCCAGGCTCCAGTCCGGGGCCACCGGGCCGGCCTGGGGATAATAGGGGGCCAGCGCCGCGAAGAGGATCACCCCGGCCACCGAGGTGATGCAGGTGGCGGTGAGGGCCGAGCCCGCGATGGTGTAGACCGGCAGTTGGAACACAGCCACCAGAAAGGGGGCCATAATCGAGCCGCCGCCGATGCCGTAGGCCCCGCCGATGAGGCCCACCGCCAGGGACAACAGAAAAAGGGCGGGCGCGCTGAAGGTGAAAGTTTCCCCGAGAAATTCATAGGAAATGCGGCGCCAACTCCAGTCGGCCGTGCGTACCCGGGCGGCCGGGGGCAGACCCCGCCCCGTAGTGTGGCCCGACTCCTTCAGGACCTGTTGCAGCCGCGCCTGCACCTGGTCCTCAAATTCCAGGATCTTGCCCTTTTTGCGGCGGGCCAGCGCGGTTTGCTCGTAAAGCAGCCTCATGCCGATATATAGGAGGACGCTCCCCAGAAAGAGTTTGAAGTGCCGGGGATCAACGAGCCACCGGATGCGGATCAGGGCCCCCAGCCACACCCCGGGCAGGGTCCCCAGGATCACCACCCAGGTGACCGGCCAGTTCATGCGGCCTTCCCGGATGTAGCGGTACACGCCGCTGGGGATGGCCACCACGTTGAACAGATGGTTGGTGGCGCTCACCGAAGGGCTGGTGAAATTGAGGAAGCTCACCTGAAAAGGCACCAGCAGAAAGGCCCCGGACACGCCCCCCATGGAGGTGAAAGTCGAGACGAAAATGGCCACCACAATGGGGAGGAGGAGGTAGGTTTCCACCCCGGAGACCGCGAAATGTTGGGGGGTGAGAAAGAGATTACTCAAGCCGGCGAAAAAGTCTGCAGCCATGTCCAGGATTATATAAGAGTTGGGATGGTTGGGAAAGCACTGAGAAGGGTTAGTAGAAGAACTGTGGTGACGGTGATAATATTTATCAGATCGATTATTGATCGGGCGCAGCGTGCAGGCCGATAGCGTCGGTCCGGGGTATCCCGAAAAAAACCTGGAGATGTCCCCAAGCAGAGCTTGGGGCTAAAACAGGCGTTCCCAAGCAGGAGCTTGGGAACGAGAAAAGAAATGTAGAGCAGGCGCCCTCGCCTGCTCTTTCGAAGAACAGCCGGGGGCGGCTGTTCCACATGATTTTCCCAGAGGTCTTAACTCGCTATTTATTGACTGACGCGGTCAATGTCCGATTTTCTCCCCCCAGCCGATCTCCTCCAGGCCCGATTCTTCCACCACCTGGGCCAGGACGGCCAGTTTGACGGGCTGGACCTTACGATAAACCTCCTCGGGGGCCCGCAGTTCGCCGTCCACGGTGAGGAGGTGTTTTTCCAGGGAGATGCCGAAAAGGCGCTCGTTTTCCTGGAGATAAGGGAGGATCAGCTGCCAGTCGGCTTCGGCAAGGGGTACGAGTTCGCCGCCGTTCAACTGTTCATCCACCACCTGGCCGTAAGGGTCCCGGATATAGATGGCCCCGCCGGAGGCCAGGGAAAAGAGGTTGGAGCCGGGATAGGGGCTGGCCTGCATGCGGACCCGGCCCCGGTGGTCAAACTCCAGACCGTTGACGATGACGAAGCCCCCGCCGTTTAGGGCGTCGCCGGCCATGAAGGATTCGGCCAGAAAGTCCAGGGCGGTGCCGTTGATCACCACCCGGGGGCGGCCCACCGCGTTGATCAGGGGGCGGCCGGCGGCGTTCCCCATGATATAGACTTCCCCGCCCTTGGCGCCGTACATGAAGGTCTGGCCCACGTCTCCAAAGACCACCAGTTTCCCCCGTTTCATGATCTGGCCGAGCTGGTCCTGGGCGTTGCCGTGGACGTAAATCTCCATGCCGTCGATGCCGGAGGCCAGGTAATCCCCGGAACTGCCGTAGACGTCGAAGCGCACCTGGTCGGTGTTCAGGCCGAAGCCGCAGCCCAGGAAGCGCTGGCCCCGGTAGCCGTAACAGATGAAGCGCTTCCAGCCCAGCTCGCACGCGGCGCAAAGCAGCCGGGCATCGCACTCCTCACCCTCCGGGGGGAACTCGCCGGCGTTGAGGACCAGCACCGCGTCCGGGCGGGGCGGGGCGCTTAAGCTCTCACGGCTCTGCCAATCGAGGTGGCGGTAGCGGCTGGCGTGCTTTTTCCCCATCCGGGGCGCGGCGGCAAAAAGGCGCGCCAGGGCGTCCTGGGTGAGCCGGATAATATGGCTGCGCTTCTTTTCCCCCGGGTCGAAACGGCGATCCAGGAAAAAGGTCAACCCGGCAATGACCGCAGCTTTGAGTTCATCGCTCTCCTTTGCCAACTCCTCGGCGACCTGGAGAATTTCCAGGAAGCGGGCATAGGGCCATTGGGGCAGGCGGTCAGTGACAAAATCGAACAGGGCCTGGCCGCTGGCGTCAGCAAGGAGCTCCCGCACCTCGGGGGCCAGCTCGTGAAAGCGCTCGGCATCCACTTCGGGGACGTCGCCTGCCCAGGGTTTCTGGAACCAGGGCACGGTCTTGGGTTTGCCGAACTTGTCGTGGCAGGACAGGACCTTCTTGCCGTTTTGGCTCTCCAGCGAAAAGATAAAGGAGCCGCCGTCGGTGTGGCTGCCGCCCCGGGCGTTCCAGTAGAGGTCGGCCACCGGGCAGAAGCGGGGGTCTTCCTCGGCCAGGCTGGCCAGTGTGGCGTCAATGGCCTGCTTTTCGGAGCACACCAGGCCGATCTGCACTTCCCCCTCCGACAGGGCGAACACCTGGGGCCGCAGCATGCTGGTGTCGGTGATGCCGATGAGCTCCAGGCGCTGGTTGGCGGTGTCGTTTCTGGCGATGATGAAAAACCAGGGCCCGTCCGGGGAGCCGTGGATGCTGGCCGACTGGATCTGCCGGTAAACCCGCTGTTTTTGCGGCGGCAGCAGATCAAAGTCCCGCTCCGTGGTGGGGGCCAGGGCTTCGATGACATATTCCAGAGGGTAGCCGTACAGCCGGTGCCACAGGTCAAAGAGCAGCACCGCCACCTCGGTGTCCGTGAGGAACTGGGGGTAAAAGTGGCGTTGGCTTAAATATTCGCTCACCGCAAAATAGTTGGCGAAATCGCCGTTGTGCACCAGGGCCACGTTCAGGGCCGCGAAGGGGTGGGCGCCGCCGGGGTGCCAGACGCGCCCCCGGGTGGGATAGCGCTGGTGCGCGATCCAGATGTGCGCCTTGAAGTCCAGCAGCTGATAATAGAGCGCCGCTTCCTCGGCATAGCCCACGATTTTCAGGATCATCATATTGCGCCCCTGGGAGAGCACAAAGGCCTTCTTCTCCCCCAGGGAGGCGTAAAAGGCCTGATTCAGCTTGTAGCAGTTCTGGGAGACGAATTCGTCCTCCACCAGGCGCTGGGGGATTTCGTACAGGCGCTGGGTGTGCACGAAGTATTGCAGGACCTCGGGCTTAACCCGCACAAAGTAGCGCCAGACGTCCGGGGGCTGCACCGTGAGGCCGGGGAGGTCCCGCCAGTCGCTGACCGTGGGCACCTTGGCCTGATGCTTCACCCGGAAGACGCTGGTGATGAACTGGCTTTCCACCTGGCGCCGCGCCTCGGGGTCGAGATAGGCCACCTGGATGAGGTAATCCTCTTCCAGGACCTCCTGGGAAACCCCCAGGGAGTCGGCGTCCAGGCCCACCGCGGCGATGCCGCCGCCTTTGCCGTTCCCCCGGTTGTGCATCTGGATGGAGGGCAGGAAGATGTGCTTCCCGGAAACCGGCACGCTGGACGCAAAACCGGTGACCCCGCAGCCGCCCTCGTCTTCACCTTTGACGATCCGGTCGGCCTCGTAGGGGCGGGGGAAGTCCCGCCGGGTGTTCCAAAGTTTTAAGCCATGATGTTGATTCGTATCTGACTGTTGCATTTCAGCTTCCATATTAGTTCAAAGTTTAAAGTTTAAGGTTCAAGGTTGAGAAGAAATATCTTTATACCATGGTTTAGTTAAGGGAGATCATGAGCAGAAATTTCCTTCCATTTGGCAGTATTACCAATAACCCCGTCTTCCAATTCAAACTGCGAAGTTCCGTATTTTGCCAACAACCTCGAATTAAGCGGCACTGCTGCAAATTTATTGTGATACACATCCAAGAGGATTTCATCTCGATTGGGAGTGTAGAGGACTCCGATGGCACTTATTGATGTATTGTGCCCTTCAGTCATTTTACGTTTCGGGCCATAACTCATGCCCGTAAAACAGGGTCTAACCGAGTAATTTCTCGGCACGGCTACGTGAACTTGCTCCAGGCCATACATTGCAACCCTAATTTCATATGGGTCGAGGTGACCGACTGGGGAACCACGGTCGAAAAGGACCAAAAGACTTGGGTAAACCTTTTCCGTTCGCGCTTTGATTTGAGCAGAAGATTCCTTGATTTTCTTTCGCACCCGCTCGCCAGGGGTACAAGCAGGCGGATTGATTAAGGCATTGCCTTCTTCTGCAAGCCGAATTGCTTCTCTCTCAGCCTCATTTGGGACAATCTCTTTGACTTCTACAACTATTTTTAGACCATCAATTATTAGAAAATAATCAGGAGATTTGCTGCCCCCCTCCAGAATGCGTTTGCATGTGATCCCGCCATTCTTACAGTAATTTTCAAATACTATCTCAGAGTTTGTCTTCGCCATTCAAATATGATAGCGTCTCAATATAAAGATATTTTAATTTGGATTTTAAATATAGCCGCAAGCTTTAGCTTGCGCAGGCTGAAGCCTGCGGCTACAGTCCGTATTATGTAGGGCGCGTCTCACGCGCCATTGTCGGTGCGCCGTGCTCACCCGATATAATGTAATGTGGTGCGTAAGACGCACCCTACATAATTGCACAGGCGGGACGCCTGTGCCACCGGGCTTTCTTGATTTTAGTTCCCCAATCCTGCTACATGGTTCCTTAAGGCATTACCTGTTGCATTCTCAAAACAATCCAAAACCCAGAACCCAGAACCCAGAACCATCTTAACTCCCCCGCCTTACATCATCATCCACCGGCAGATTGTAGTAATCCAGATGCACCAACGTGTCGGTGCGGCCCACCAGTTCCCGGATGCTGCGCATACCGAAGCGGCGCAGGATTTCCTTTAACTGCCAGGTCCAGGCGTGGTACATGTTGCACAGGCGCTTGGTACCCCAATCCACGGTCATCATTTCCACCAGTTCCGGGTCGGTGGTAGCGATGCCCCGCACACAGCCCCGCCCCGATTCGCACTGGTGGCAGCGCAGGCACTCAAGGCCCACCATCTCGGCGGTGCCGATCTGGACGCCGTCGGCCCCCAAAGCGATGATCTTGGCCACGTCGTAGGCGGTGCGGATGCCGCCGCTGGCAATGAGGGTGACCTGATCCCGGATGCCCTCCTGCTGGAGAAACTGATGCACCTTGGGGATGGCGAACTCGATGGGCATGGCGATATTTTTCTTGGCGATGTCGGGCGCGGCGCCGGTGCCGCCGTAGCTGCCGTCCAGCTGCACCACGTGGGCCCCGGCGTAGTAGCTGCCCACGGCCACCATGTCCACGTCCGTGGGGGTGGAGACCTTCACCGACACCAGGGCCCGGGGGTTCACTTCCTTGATCCAGTCCAGGTGCTTTTTGTGGTCCTCCACCGAATAGACGCTGTGGAAGGGGAAGGGCGAAAACAGGGCGCTGCCGGTCACCGATTCCCGCATGCGGGCCACCGCGGGGGTGACCTTGTCGCCCAGGAGATGGCCGCCCAGCCCCGGCTTGGCCCCCTGGGCATACTTGAATTCCACCATGCGCACCCGCTGGATGGTGTCCTCCCGCACCCCGAACAGCCCGGTGGCCACCTGGGTGACCACGTGGTGGTCATAGGGATGCAAGGCTTCGGGATAGCCCCCTTCGCCGGTGGACATGAGGGTGTTGTAGCGCATGGCGGTCCTGACCCGGGAGAGGATGGTGTTCAGGCTCACCGACCCGAAAGACATGCCGCCGCCGTACCAGGGGACGCCCAGGGTCACCTGGGGGCGGCCGTCGGCCCGGCGGTTGAGGTCCAGCTCCAGGGAAATGTCGTCATGGCTGAGCTTGGCGTCCCGGCCCCGGGGCGGAAACAGGAAGCGCATCTTGTCGAAGCCGCCCCCCGAGGCGCCGGTGCGGAATTCCAGGTCGCTGTAGGGCAGGGTGCCGAACTCGGCCATCCACCAGGTGGCCAGCAGCAGGTCCGCGGGCCAGCGGCTGTCCCCCAGGGTGGTATAAGAAGGATGAGGCCGCACCGCCAGGGCCTGGGTGGGGCAGTTGGCCACGCAGTAAAAGTCGTTTTTTTCGCACGACGGCCCGATGCACAGATAGCTTTTGGGCCGCCGGATGAAGCTCCCCACCTTGGTGTGGACCCCGTAGGGGCAGACCTCCACGCATTTGCCGCACTGGATGCAAAGGGCTTCGTTGCGCCAGACGCGGTACTTGGACAGGGGGTTTTTAAAGCGGCAGCGGGTATGCACCGGCACCCAGGGACCGGGGCGCCAGGGCTCGGGCTCTTCTTGGAGTAAGGCTGGTTGGTTAGACATTTTTAGATCCGTAAATTGAGGGCTGTAAGCTATAAGCTGTAAGCTGTAAGCTATAAGCTATAAGCTATAAGCTAAAAGCAAAAAGCTGTTCTTATTCCATGTACATCTGAGTTAATATTCAGCCAAAGGGTGAGGGTTGCCATTTTTCAAAAAGCTTAAAGCTTAAGGCTTATAGCCTGTAGCCCCTCTTATTCTCCTTCCCGGCGTCCGGACTCATTGCCCGGCCGGGCAAACAGGGGTGCGAAGATTTCCCTCTGCAAATCCTCCACGAACATGGCCCGGCCCACTTCTCCGCGCAGGCGGCGCACTTCCCGGAGGCCCATGGCGCCCAAGACCTCTAAGAGCTGATTGTTCCAGGCCCCCATGAGGTTCACCATCCGCTGGGCGCCCTTTTTGACATTCACCCGGTCCATGCTCACCGGGCAGGGCTCGCCCTTCAGGCACCTGCGGCACACCCGGCATTCCAAAGCGACCAACAGGGGGATGTCCACCATCACACCGTCGGCCCCGCAAATCACCGCCTTGGCCACATGTTCGGCCATGGCGACGCCGCCTGAGGCCAACAGGGTCACCGTGTCCCGGAGTTTGAGTTCCACCAAACGCAGATGGGTCTGGCGGATGAGGTCTTTTAAGTGGGTGCCGCTCAGGTCGCCATAGCCCCGGGCGTTCTCCCCCGCGGCCAGGTGGATCACTTCGACCCCTGCGGCGGCCAACTCGGCCACCCGGTCTGCGGACCGGCCGTCAGCCATGACCTTAACCTGGCAGACCAACCGGGGAAAGCGTTCCTTCAGGGCGTCGATCTGGGACACCGCGCCCTCGAAATCCACAATTTCCACCAGACGAACATTGGGCAGCAGCGGGTCGTCCAATTCCAGAGTGCCGGCCGGATAGCTGGGGGCCAGATGCGCCGGAGCCTGGGTCATTTCCGGAGTGATGCGGCTCCGGGAAATCGCCAGCAGCGTATTCAGGGTCCGGGCCGCGGCCAGGGAGGTCTGGAGCACTTTGGGCAGGCCCGCGCCGAAAGGGGGTTCGCCCAGGATCACCGGCAGGGGAATTTCGATGAAAGGGGCCGGATCAACGGCCAGGCCGCCCTTGTCGTCGAACACCAGAAACAGGGGATGCCGCCCCAGGTCGATGGCGGTGCTGATGTACTCCCGGCCGTGGATGCCGTCCCGGGTGGGCCGCACGATCTCCGACATGTCGGTCCAGATGGAGTCAAAGCCGTCCCCCGAGAAAGGCCCGCCGTAGCCCGCGCCGGAGACCGGAATTTTCCCGGTTTCCGCCTGATACCAGGTGGTCAGCAGGATCTCCGGGGTCCAGTAGTCGTCCCCCAGGCGGTCATATTGGGGATTCAGGGTCTTGACCACCAGTTCCCGGGGACAGCCCTGAACGCAGCGGTAGCAACTTTTGCAGATGCTGTCGATGGTGTCGGTCAGACTGGTCTTGTCAAAGCCCCGCTGGTCGTAGGCGTGGTAGGGGCAGAGCTCCTTGACGCAGCGGGTGCAGCGGATGCAGCCTTCCCCCCAGTCCAGGATGGTGCTCTTGCCGTGGGCCGGGAAACGGGGCGCGGTGGGCTGCACATGGATGTGATATTTGGCGGGCATGGTCTAACCTCAGGCCTGCTGGTCGGGCCGCACCACCTGGCGGGGGCCGGCGCCCCCTCCGGTGGACCAGTCTTTGGGGGGGGTGATTTCCAGGAGCCGGTCCACTTCCCCCAGGGACAGCAAACGGTCGTAAATCTGCAGCCAGGCACAGGGCACCTCCCGGTCGATGCCCTTGGCAAAGGTGATTTCACACAGGCCGGCCCGAGCCCCGCCGCAGGGGCCGTTTAGCAGACTCTTGGCACAGCGGGTCACCGGGCAGATGCCGCCGGTGAGGCCCAGGAGGCAGTTGCCGCAGCCCCGGCAATTTTCCAGCCACAGGCCCCGTTGGGCGGTCTCGCCGATGAACTGGGTGTTCAGGCCGGGGAAAACCGGGGTCTCGGGGAGCCGGGTGGCCAGGGCCTGGACCCCGGCGCCGCAGGCCAGAGACAGGACCGCGTCCTGGTCCTGGGCCGCTTCCACCACGTCCAAGAGGAATTCGTGGACGCACTGGCGATCCACGCTGGCTTCCTGAATTTTCTTTTCCCGGCCCGCCAACCGGAAGGCCATGTCCAGGGCCGCGGCCAGTTCGGCCACTTCCCGGCGGCCGCCGCTGGCGCACTCGGCCACGCAGGTGTCGCAGCCGACCACCAACAGGCGGTCATATTTTTTTACCATGTCCTGGATTTCGGCCAGGGGTTTTCTGGTTCCAATAATCACGGTTGCTCCTTTGCCGGCGGGGCTTGGGCCCGGGCGGGGTTGGCGCCCAGGGTCTTGGCCCGCTCCTTTATTTCACTTATCAGCGCGGCGACGGCCTCCTGGTTGTCGGCGAAGAACTGGGCTATACCCAGGCGTTCGGGCTCCAGGCCGATTTCCTGCAGATATTCCCGGGCATGACCCACCCGCTTGGCCATGCGGAAGGTTCCCTCCACCATTTGGCAAGCGCCTTCCGGGCAGCCCACCACCCAGAGGAGGTCGGCTTCGTCGGCCAGGGTGCGCAGCATCTGAAAGACTTCCACCTTGCTGCTGCAGGGTTCCGGGATCACCCGGGGGCTCAGGCCGGAGGTCTGCAAAGCCCCCAGCAACAGGGCCGGGTCAGGCACGGCCTGGCGGCAGGCCATCACCACGATGGTCAAATTTTGAGGCATATCTGGTTGTCTCTCCCCTGAGTCTTGGCTTCAAGTGAACATGCAACAGTTTTTTTACCTGAAATCAAGCCCGGAAGCACGCAGAATTTTTTTCTTTAGGTGTACCAAATTTTGCGGAAGCCTTAAAGGCGTATCCCTCGGAGGCCGTCAGGCCTTAACCCCGCCGCCTTTGCGCTCATCAATGTCACCGGGGTACATCACCGCTTCGTGGCCCCGCTCCCGGGTGCGGATGCGGATGGCCTCCTCCACCGTATAGACAAAGATGAGGCCGTCTCCCGGTTCGCCGGTGTAGGCCGCGGTGAGGATGGCCTCGATGGTGTCCTCCAGGTTATGTTCGCTCAGGATGATATTGACCTGAATTTTGGAGAGCATATCCACCTGGTAGGTGCCGGAGCGCCCGGCGAGCCTGACCCCGCCCTGGCGGCCGTGGCCCCGGATCTCGAAGCTGTTGAGACCGACAATGCCGATCTCCCGCAGGGCTTCTTTGACGTCGTTGAGCTTGTCTTCCCGGATGATGGCTTCGACTTTTTTAAGCATGGCTTTCTTTCTGCTGTAAGCTGTAAGCTATAAGCTTTAAGCTTTTGGGATTAAGCTTTCAATTTTCAGATTATCCGACTGGCGAAAAGCGGATAATGTTGTTGGAATTTACTATCAAATCCGCAATCCGCTTAAAATTACCTAATACCAAGTTGTTATCATGCAGTTAAAATTTACTGACACCGGTTGCTCATCGGTGCTGGCGCAGGCTAAAGCCTGCGGCTACAGGAAAATACTTATTTGACGGCAACTTGGTATAAGGGGTTCTTTTGGCAACCTTGCACAAAGCCTTTTTGTCATGCTGAGCTTTGCTGTGCATCTCGTAGTTACAGGTTGTTAGGAGATTCTTCGGTCGCTTCGCTCCCTCAGAATGACAGAAGCGACGATATTTACAAGTGGCCGCCTTGTTTCAAATATTGGCGGCTTAAAGCTTAAAGCCTATAGCTTACAGCTTAAAGCTCCTAACTATACGCCCTCTCCCCATGGGCGCTGATGTCCAGGCCCACTTCCTCTTCCATGGG
The DNA here is from genome assembly GCA_041740935.1 of Desulfobaccales bacterium. GTDB lineage: Bacteria > Desulfobacterota > Desulfobaccia > Desulfobaccales > 0-14-0-80-60-11 > JBGSLA01. The sequence goes on from JBGSLA010000265.1 coordinate 18,049, forward strand.
CGTCACCCGGAGGCCAATGCTCCAATCCAGGACCTTGGCCAGGATAAACGTGACCCCGAAAACAAAGACGATGGTCACCGCGATGCCCAGGAGTTGGACCGCCAGCTGGGCGGGATTGCCGAAAAACAGGCCATTGGCCCCGGCGGGGTTCACTTCGGTGGTGGCGAACAGGCCCGCGGCGATCATGCCCCAGAGGCTGCTCAGGCCATGGCAGGGCCAGACGTCCATAGATTCGTCCAGGTTGCGCCGGATGCGGAAGCGGATGCCGTAGTAGCCGATGGGCGCGGCCACCGCGCCCACCACCAGCGCGGCCATGGGCGTTATAAAACCCGCGGCCGGGGTCACCGCGGCCAGGCCCACCACCATGCCGGTGACCAGCCCCAATGTGCTGGGCCGGCCGTCCAGCCAGGAGAGCAGCATCCAGACCAGGCCGGCGGCCGCGGCGGAGGTGTTGGTGGTCAACAGGGCATTGACCGCCACCCCGTTGGCGGCCAGGGCGCTGCCGGCGTTGAAGCCGAACCAGCCCACCCACAGAAGCCCCGCGCCGATGACGGTCAGGGGGATGTTATGGGGCTCCATGGGGACTCTGCCGAAGCCCTTGCGGGGGCCGATGGCCAGGGCGAAGGCCAGGGCCGAAAAGCCGGCGGCGATGTGCACCACGGTGCCCCCGGCGAAGTCCAAAAGGCCGAGCTTCATCAGCCAGCCGCCGCTGGCCCAGACCCAGTGGCACAAGGGGTCATACACCAGGGTGGCCCAAATGAGGCTGAAAAGTAAAAAGCTTTTAAAGCGCACCCGCTCCACAAAGGCGCCGGTGATCAGGGCCGGGGTGATCACCGCGAACATCATCTGAAACGCCGCGAACAGGCTGTGGGGGATGGTCTTGCCGTAGTCGGCGCTGGGGGCCGCGCCCACCCCCTTAAAGCCCAGGTAGTCCAGGCCGCCGATGAAGCCGCCGATGTCCGGGCCGAAGGCCAGGGAGTAGCCGAACAGCAGCCACTGCACCCCGATCAGGGCCATGAACACATAATTCAGGGTCAGGGTGGACAGGATATTTTTCCGCCGGGCCATGCCGCCGTAAAAGAGGGCCAGGGCCGGGGTCATCATCAGGACCAGGGCGCAGCTCGTCAGGATCCAGGCGGTGTCGCCAGAGTTGATGGCGTTGTTCATCTTTTCATCCCCCTATGCCAAAATCGCCCCAGGCGGGGTGATGCCCAGCGGCGCACCTTAAGGTCAGACCTGCCTTAGATTTTTGGGGGCGCAGCCGTGTGAGCGCCCTCAGTCCGGAGGTGAAGCCTGGCGCCTGATCAAGTTTCGCATCCCATGGAATGCTCGACGCCTTGGTATTGCCTTGATGTGCAGGGATTGATGGCCAAAGTCCCATTCCCCTGAAATCTCAGATGTAGGACAGCCGCGGCCGGCTGTTCTTGAAAGGAGCAGGCGAGAACGCCTGCTCGACATATATTTTTACCGCTGAAGGTCCTGAGCAAGTTGGCCCTTTGCACCCATACCCATGATTCGTGGGTTACAGGACCACTCCGGCCTGTTTTCCTCAACCCTGAAAACCAGGGCCAGGAGAAGGGCCTCCTCCTGGTCCTGGCTGACAGGGGCCGCCCTCCCGGCAGGGAGCCGGGAGGGCCCGGCCGGTTTAGAGGATGGGCAGGTAGCGCTCGACCTCGAAGGTGCTGACGTGCATGCGGTAGCGGTCCCACTCGATCTTTTTGTTTTCGATGAATTTGGTGAAGATATGGTCGCCCAGGGTTTCCCTGATCAGGGAACTGTTTTCCGCGGCTTCGATGGCTTCGTGGAGGCTGCCCGGCAACTCGGCGATGCCCCGGGCCTTCCGGTCGGCTTCGGACATATGGTAGATGTCCTCTTCCACCGGCTCGGGGAGGGGGTAGTTCTGCTCAACGCCCTTGAGGCCGGCGGCCAGCATGACCGCGAAGGCCAGGTAGGGGTTGCAGGCCGGGTCGGGGGCGCGATACTCGCAGCGGGTGGCCGCTTCCTTGCCGGGCTTGTACATGGGCACCCGCACCAGGGCCGAGCGGTTGCGCCGGGCCCAGGAGACATAGACCGGGGCTTCGTAGCCCGGCACCAGGCGCTTGTAGGAGTTGACCCACTGGCTGCAGATGGCGGTGATCTCCCGGGCGTGCTTCAACAGGCCGGCAATGTAGCTTTTGCCGATGGCGGACAGGTGGTACTCGTCCAGGGGGTCATAAAAAGAGTTTTTGCCGCCTTTGAACAGGGACTGATGGGTGTGCATGCCGCTGCCGTTGATGCCGAAAATGGGCTTGGGCATGAAGGTGGCATAGATGCCGTTCACCATGGCGATGGCCTTGACCGTGGCCCTGAGCGTCATGGTCTTGTCGGCCATCTTGAGGCCCTCGTCATAGCGCATGTCAATTTCATGCTGAGACGCGGCCACTTCGTGGTGGCTGTATTCGATGCGGATGCCGAGCTTTTCCAGGGCGAAAATGGTCTGGCGGCGGTAGTCGTTGGCCAAATCCAGGGGCGGGGCGTCGAAATAGCCGCCGCTGTCGAGGATTTCCGGGGCGGCGTTCGATCTAAAATAGAAGTACTCCAGTTCCGGCCCTAAATAATGCGTGTAGCCTTTTTCCGCGGCCTTGGCCAGCATGCGCTTCAGGACATAGCGGGGGTCGCCGGGGTAGGGGGAGGTGTCCGGCTGCAGGATGTCGCAAAACATGCGGGCCACGGGCTGCTCCTCCGGGCGCCAGGGCAAAAGCTGGAAGGTGGTGGGATCGGGCTTGGCGATCATGTCGCTTTCTTCAATGCGGGCAAACCCCTCAATGGAGGAGCCGTCAAAGCCCATGCCCTCGGTCATGGCCTCTTCCAGCTCCGAGGGGCGCACCGCAAAGGTTTTGAGGACCCCGAGGACGTCGGTGAACCAGATCTGAATAAAGCTGACATTATGATCCTTTACCGCTTTGTAAACATCTTCAATACTTTGGCAGTTCACAATGGCCTCCTTGCGAGGAAATAGTTCAGGTTGCCTGGGTGATAAGCAAAGAGCGTGCCTGAAGTTTTTTCCCTTGAAAATCAATAGCTAGGGCGCTGGTGGGCGCGCTTCCCATTCTTAGTTGATACATTTTTGTCAAAAAAATAACCCCAATTTGCCAAATATGTACAATTTTTCTAAAGAAAAGCCATTTTTGTGCCCTCCTCTCATCCGAATTTGACGATCCGGTAGGTTCAAGGTTCAAAGTGCAAAGTTTGCAAGGGAAGAGCGTTTTCCGAAAGATGTGGCAAAATCGGGCGGGACGCCCGGTCGCCCGGAAGATATTCTTTCCCGCCTGTGGTGGATCAGAATGACAGTTTAGGGGACCCCGCGACAGCGGGACAGACGCGCCTATTATGGGGACCAGAAGAAGGCACGGCGCGGCTTCTCGGGTATAAGGGTGGGCTGGAATACATAAAGCCAGATGCTCAGGAATTCCGGTATTGCCGGGGGTCGAGGCCGTAAATCTTGATCTTGTAGCCCAGGATGCGCAGGCTGGTGTCCAGGTAGGCGGCCGCCCGGCTCTGATTGCCCCGGGTGGCGGTGAGGGCCTCCACGATGAGTTCCCGCTCCAGGCTTTCCACCTGGGCCGCCAGGCTCAGGCGGTTGAGCTGGGAGGCGCTCGGGGCGCCCAGCGGCGGATAGGCGCAGGCCGGCGGCTGCAGGCTGGGGGGCAGATGGGCGCTCAGGATGGTGTCGCCGTCGCACACCAGCAAAGCCCGCTCGATGACGTTCTCCAGTTCCCGGACGTTCCCCGGCCAGCGATATTGCATCAACAGATCCAGGGCCGCCTGGGACAGGCGCCGGGTGGGCTTGGCCTGTTCCGCGGCCTGCCGGGACAGGAAGTGCTCGGCCAGGAGCGGAATGTCGGCCTTGCGTTCCCGGAGCGGGGGCAGATAAATGGGAAAGACGTTGAGGCGATAATAAAGGTCTTCCCGAAAAATGCCCTCTTCCACCAACCGCTCCAGATCCCGGTGGGTGGCGGTCACCAGGCGCACGTCCGCTTTGAGGGTGACGGCGCCGCCCAGGCGGGTGAACTCCCGCTCCTGGATGACCCGCAGGAGCTTAAGCTGCACCGTGGGGCTCAAGTCGCCGATTTCATCGAGAAAAATGGTGCCGCCCTGGGCCAATTCGAAGCGTCCGGCTTTCCGGCTCAAGGCCCCGGTGAAGGCCCCTTTTTCGTGGCCGAACAGTTCGCTTTCCACCAGGGTCTCAGGGAGCGCCGCCAGGTTCACCTTGATGAAGGGTTTATCGGCCCGCTGGCTGTTGTAGTGGACGGCATTGGCCACCAATTCCTTGCCGGTGCCGGATTCGCCCCTGATCAGGATGGTGGCGTTGCTGGGGGCCACCCGGGTGATCATCTCGAAGACCTGGCGCATGCGGGAACTCGTGCCCACCAGGTTCCCCATTTGATAGCGGGCCTGGAGCGCGCCTTTGAGCTTCAGGTTCTCATCCCGCAGGGCTTCTTTTTCCTGGTCGATGAGCAGCAGGTTATTGCCCGCCTGGGCGATGATGGAGGCGATGATGGTGAGCAGGCGCACGTCCCGGTCGAAATTGAGCTCGGCATAGCGCCGGTCCACGGACAGGGCGCCGATGGTCTGGTGGTTGATTTTGATGGGCACGCAAATAAAAGAGAGATCCTCTTTGGCCTTGCCCCGGGAGCGGGTGCGGTTCAGGAACAGAGGCTCCTGGCTGACCCGGGGGATCACCATGGGCTCGCCGGTTTCCACCACCCGGCCGGTGACGCCTTCCCCCAACTTATAGCGGCCCCGGCGCCGGGCTTCGGCGGTGAGGCCCTGGGCCACCTCGATCTGGATTTCATTGGTCCCGGGGGTGAGGATGGTGATGGTGCCCCGCTCCATGCCCAGGGTCTGGGCCAGGATTTTCAGGATCTGCTGGAGATTTCTGGCCAGGGTGCCCGGGGCGTTCAATATCTGGGTGATTTCGAACAGCAGGGCGAGCTCCTCCGGGGTCCCTGTGAACCTCTTTTCCTGGGGCGTCAAAGGCTTTAATTCCGGCACGGGAGACCCACCTCACTGAAAAATTGAGCAAAAGTCATGCCATCACCAAAATGGCAAAAATTCTTCCCAAACTTGTTATCTGTTTACCGAACTGTGACCCTTTCTGGAAATTATTTTTACATATTTGTTAAAATAATGCCAGGGAAAAGGGGGGGGAGAGGAAGGGAAAAGTGCAGGGGATACTTGGAAAAAAGGTTGGTTTTGTCATCCTGGACGAAGTGAATGATCTCAAGCTTTTGAAAATACGAGATTTTTAGTCTCATTCCCAAGCTTTGCCGAGGACTCGTGAATTCTGTGTCCAAGCAGAGATTGGACGCCAAATTACGTTCCCAGGTGCAACCTGGGAACGAGAACCGCGGGAGGCGTTCCCTTCATTTCTGGTTCCCAAGCTCCCGCTTGGGAACCCATCTGAACGCCAAGCTCAGCTTGGCTCCATATTCCGCAAATTCTTCAGATGGACGAGGCGCCTGGGATTCCAGGCTTCTTCAAAGGCGGGAGGCGCGGCGCTTTCCCACTACAGGTCTGTGCCTCACAGGCAAGATGCCTGTTGTCCAGATTTCCTCCCCCCCCCCGGAAAAACCGGGCAAAGCCGGCCGGGGCTTTCTCCTTGACACCACCCAATATTCAAATTATTGTAATTTGTAGGAAAACGTGCAGGACGCCGCTGCCGCCCAGGGGAGGGGGGACGGCGCCGGAGTTTTCCCACCTCCGAGTGCGAGTCGAGATGGCAGAGCACAGCCACGAAAAATCCAGCTTCATCACTCTGGCCGGTCATCAGGCGGTGGCTTTCCTCGATTATATGGGCAATATGACCATTTTTCTGGGGGAAGCCTGCCGCAGCCTGCTTTTCCCCCCCTGGTTCGTGCGGGAAACCGTGGCCCAGATGTATCAACTCGGGGTCAAGTCCCTGGGTCTGGTGCTCATGGCGGCCTTCGCTCTGGGGATGGTTCTGGCCATGCAGGGCCTGAAAGTCCTCAGTTGGTTCGGGGCCGCTAATTATGTCGCCACCCTGGTGGCCATGTCCATGGTGCGGGAACTGGGACCCATCATCGCCGGCATCATGCTGGCGGCCCGGGGCGGGGCCGGCATCGGCGCCGAGCTGGGCTCCATGCGGGTCACCAGCCAGATCGACGCGCTCACCGTGTCCGCGGTGAACCCCATCAAATATCTGGTCATCACCCGCATCCTGGCCTGCGTGTTGATCCTGCCCCTGTTGACGGTGTTTGCCAATATTGTCGGCATCCTGGGAGGCATGCTCATCGGCGTCACCCAGGCGGGCATGTCCACCACCTCATATTATTATTTAACGCTCAAGTATCTGCAGCTCAAAGATGTGCTCCCCGGCATCGCCAAAACCATGGTCTTTGGCCTGATTATCGGCACAGTGAGCTGCTATCACGGCTTCAACACCGAGAAGGGCACCTTTGGCGTGGGCCAGTCCACCAAGACCGCGGTGGTGGTGTCGGTGCTGTTTATTCTCGTATCCGATGTTTTTCTCACCAAACTCACCATCCTCATCTGGGGTTGAGCCAGCGGGCGGGGCCGGGCCGGGATTGGCCGCCGCCCCCGCGCCCCTGATTGTCTATCGGGGGGTGGGCAAGAAATTCGACGAGCGGGTGGTTTTGCAGGACATCGAACTCGAGGTTTTCCCCGGCGAGACCATGGCCATCCTGGGCCGCAGCGGCTCCGGCAAAACGGTCATGACCAGCATGCTGGTGGGGCTCAATATCCCGGATGAGGGGACCATCACGGTGGGGGGGAAGGATCTCGCCCAGTTGCAAACCGACGAAGAGTGGCGGGCTTTGCGCCTCAAAACCGGCTACCTGTTTCAGGGATCGGCGCTTTATGATTCCATGAGCGTGGGAGAAAACGTGGCCTTCCCCATGGAGCAGCACACCGACTGGCCCCGGGAGAAAATCGCTGCCCGGGTGCGGGAAAAGCTGGCCGCGGTGGGCCTGCAAGGGGCCGTTGAGCTCAATCCGGCCGAACTTTCCGGGGGGATGAAGCGGCGGGCCGCGCTGGCCCGGAGCCTGGCCCTGGATCCGGAGATCATCATCTACGACGAGCCCACCGCCGGGCTGGACCCCATCATCGGGGACGAAATCGGCCATCTGATCCGCGGCCTCCAGACCAACCTGGGGGTCACTTCCGTGGTGGTCACCCATGATTTGCGCCTAACCGAGCAGATCGCCGACCGGTTGGCCCTGTTGTTTGAGGGGAGGCTCGTTTTTGTGGGCGCCTTCCAGGAATTTATCCGGTCCCCCAATCAGGAGGCCCGGCGTTTCCTGCACCGCAACGGCGGGGGGGATGCCCCCGGATGATTTCCCGGAAATATGAAACCGTGGTGGGCTTTTTTGTGGTGGCCGCGCTGGCGGCCCTCCTGGTCATGGTGTTGATCATCGCCAAACAGGAGGGTCTGTGGGAAAATTACCTGGAATATCAGGCGGTGTTCACCAATATCAGCGGCCTCAAGCGGGGCTCCGAGGTGCGTCTGGCCGGGGTCAGCGTGGGCAGCGTCACCAACACCACGGTGCGCTCGGATGGCAAAATCCTGGTGACCTTCCAGGTGGCGGAGCGCTACGGCAACCAGATCCGGGAGAACAGTCAGGCCAGCATTGGCATGATCGGCCTGTTGGGAGACCGGAGTCTCGACCTCACCGCGGGCAACCCGGACAAGCCCATCGTGGCCCCGGGGGGCCTGGTGAGGGCGGTGGATCCTCTGGATATCCAGGATTTGCTGGCCCGGGCCGCGCCGTCGCTGGCAAGCATCCAGAAGGCCTTTGATAATCTGTCCAAAATCACCGACGACATGGTGGACCAGGAAGGGGACTTCAAGCAGGCCATCGTCAATATCAGGGATATTGCCCGGAAAATCAATGCCGGCGAAGGCACCCTGGGGTCGCTGGTGAGCGACCCGAGACTGTATAAGGATGTTCTGGAAACCGTGGCCGGGGCCCGGAAATTTGTGGACAGTCTGAACAGCCCCCGGGGGGCCCTGGGCATGATCCTCCACGATCCGGCCATGAAGGCCGATCTTGATAAAATTATCAAGGATATCAGTGAGATGGCCGGAAATCTGCGCCAGGGTTCCCGGCCGTTGACCGAGTCCCTGGCCAAGCTGCCCGCCATTGTGGAAAAGGTGCAGAATTTCCTCGGAAATCTGGACAAAGCCGGAGTGGGGCTGCCGGACTTGGTGGACACGGGCCAGAACGCCCTGAGCGACGCCGACAAGGCGGCCGAGGCGGCCCAGAAAATGTGGCTGCTGCGCCGCCATATCCCCCAGCCCAAAGAGCGCACCATCAGGATGGAGCGGGACATTAAGTGAGAGGGTGAGCCGCTGGTTGAGGCGCCGCCGGCGTGGATGGACCTATGGTGAAGTGGAGACCGTGGTGTCTGTTGTTGTTCGGGTGTCTGGCCCTGGGGTGCGGCGGCGCCGCCCAGTCCCGGCTGCCGGACCTTCGTCAGCAGGCGGTGAAGCTCAACGACGAGGGCTATCAGTATTACCGGGAGTCCAAATGGCGCCTGGCCCAAAACAAGTTTACCGAGTCCCTGAAGGTCAACCGCCTCATCGACCATCGTCCGGGCATCGCCGCCAACCTGAACAATCTCGGGGCCATCGCCCAGGAGCAGGGGAACCTGGCCGAGGCTGAGCGGTTATATCGGGAAGCCCTGGCCATCCAGCGGGAAATCGGCGACCCCGACGGGGTGGGGGAAGCCCTCAACAATCTGGGTTCGGTGTACGCCGGTCTGGGCCGTTGGGCCGAGGCTGAAAACCTGTACGCCGAGGCCCTGCCTTATGTCCGCACGCCGCGTTCCGGCCCCCTTTTAGCCCTGACCCTCACCCATCAGGGAGACGCGGCCCGGCATCACCGGGATTATCCGCGCGCCCTGGCCCTGTATAACGAGGCCCTGGCCATCGATACCGCCCGGAAAAACCGGGCCGGCCAGGCGGTGCGTTGGGGCCGGTTGGGGCGGACCTACCTGGCCTTGGCGGATTACGCCGCGGCCCGCCGGTATTTCCTCATGGCCCTGGAGGAATCCCGCCGCCAGGAGATGACCGGCGGCATAATCGATGCCCTGGACGGCTTGATGAACCTGGCCCTGGCGCTTAATGACCGCTCCGAGGCCCAGATCTACGGGGAGCGTCTGGTGAGCCTCTATCAGGCCCGGGGCCAGAGCCGGGAGGCGGACAAGGTCACAGAACTTCTCAAGGCCGGGCAACCGCGGCAGCCAAGGCCAGGCGGGAACTAGGGTCATGTCTCAGGAATAATTTAAAAAAATCTTCGTATTTATTTGTAGCCGCAGGCTTTAGCCTGCGCCTTTCTTCTTAATTATTTTCGCAAGCTAAAGCTTGCGGCTACACTTTCTAAGCTTTTTGGGGCTGAACTACTTTTTTAACATATTCCTGAAACGCAACACTAGGCTGTTCACCGGGCTGTTTCGCCACAATGGCTCATGAACCGCCGTCTCTGTCAAATTCAGGAAAAATTCGGTGGGGCGGGCCTCCGCGCCCGCCAGGACAATGGGCGGCCAGGGACGGCCGCCCCACCCCAATATAGCCGCTTGAGTAATTTTTCAGGACAGTTCTTCATGAGCCTGCGGCTCACCCATAAAGCATGAAAAGCTGTAGGGCGGGCTCCGCCAGCCGCTCTCAGGAGCCAGCTTCGGAGCCAGGCAGAGCTTGGCGGGCAAGCCGGTTCCCAAGCGGAGCTTGGGAACCAGAATATAGGTGGAGCAGGCGCCCTCGCCTGCTCTTTTCAGGAAACGCCGGGGGCGGCGGTTCCACACCAGAACTTTTCAGGACAGAAACCGAAAATCGAAAACCAAAGCATGTTGTTTTCCACTCCCCAGCGGGCCGCCCTGATCAGCGTTTTTTCGAATACGCTGTTGGTGGCGGCCAAAATCGTGGTGGCGTCTCTAAGCGGCAGCGCCGCCCTCTTAAGCGAGGCACTCCACAGCGGCCTGGACCTGCTGGCCTCCGCCATCGCCTGGATTTCTCTCAAGTTCGCGGCGCATCCCCCCGATCGGGAGCACCCCTACGGCCACGGCAAGTGGGAAAATGTCAGCGCCTTCCTGGAGGGCCTGCTCATTCTCGGGGTGGCCGTGTGGGTGTTTTATGAGGCGGGTCAGCGGCTTTTCACGCCGGTGGCGCTCACTCATCTGGACCTGGCCATGGCGGTGCTGGGCGGCTCAGCCCTGGTGAACCTCGTGGTGTCCCAGGCCCTGCGGCGCGCTGCCCGGCGCTTCGATTCCGTGGCCCTGGAGGCGGACGCCGCCCATCTCAGCACCGACGTCTATACCTCCCTGGGGGCCCTGGCGGGCCTGGCGGGCTATTATCTGACCGGCCATCATCTGTTTGACACCGGCGCGGCGCTGGCGGTGGGGGTGATCATCCTCGGCATCGGCATCAAGGTCACCCACCGGGCCTTGCATGGCCTCTTGGACAGCCGTCTCCCCGCCGAAGAGGAAGACGCGGTGCGGCACATCGTCTCCCAGGTCACCCCTCATCTGGAATTAAAAGAACTGGTCAGCCGCAAAGCCGGGCCGGTGCGCTATCTGGACCTCACCCTGACCGTGTGCCGCTGGGAGACCCTGGAGGAAATCCATCGCCTCTGCGACGACCTGGAGGCGCGCCTTCAGGCGCGCTTCCCCGGGGCCCGCATCTTCATTCACCCGGAACCGTGCCTGCGCCGCCGACAGACCCAAGACCCGGCGGACTGCTCCTGCCCGCTGCAGCTCAATATCTCCTACCCGGTCAAAAAATAACCTCCGGCCGTTTTCCCCAAAAAAACAGGGCCGTTGCCGGCCCTGCTGATACAAAGTTGCTTTCAAAGTGCGACTTTCTATAGCCGCAGGCTTCAGCCTGCGCCTACACGGTTCGGGAGTGATTTGCTGCCGTTTGGCTGCAACTTGGCATGAAAGGTTTGCCCGCCGGCCGGGGTGCCCGGTCCCAGACCAGGCAACCCGGCGGCGAGAATGCCCCATTGGTGATCAACTTATTGATTCTGTTGAGGTTGTTTCTGTTTGGCCTTCTGCTGCTGCTGTTGCGGTTGGGGAGCCTGGGGCTGCGGCTGCCGTTGCACCTGTGGCTGTGGCTGAGGCCGGGACGGCGCCTGCACCTGGCGTTGGACCTGGGGGGGCGCCTGCTGCACCTGGGGCCGCGGCTGCATACGAGGTTGCTGCTGCACCGTCGGTTGGGGTGACGGGGCCTGCTTCATCTGGGGCCGCGGCTGGAAACCAGGTTGCGGTTGCATCCGGGGCTGCGGCTGCGCCTGGGGTTGCCTCGATGGCGGCGCCTGCCCGGACTGGGAAGGAGGCCCGGTCAGGCCGGGACCGCCGGAGCCCAAGCCCTGGGATTGATCAGGAGAATATTTCTTTTTCTGTCGCGCTGCCGGCTGAGGCTGCTGCTTCTGCGGCTGGGCAGCCTGAGGCTGCGGCTGCACCTGGACCGGAGCCCCGGACATGGTCGAGGGTGTCCCCGAAGGATAGCGCTGCTTCTGCCCTTTGCCCGGGGTTTGTATGGAGCTCATGCCGGGTTGCGGCGTTTGTTCGGACCTCCCCCAGGATCCCGGCGGAGGTGCGCCGGACCTGGACTTTTCCCCTGTTACGCCAGCCTGGGAGGAACCCGGATGGCGCGGTTTTAACACCTCGATGGACGGAGTTTGCTGCTGCTGCGGCCCCTTGGTTTGCTGAAGAGAACCGGAGGGGCCGGGGGCCGCGGTCTTCATGGCTCCTTGGGGACCCGGCCCCATCCCGGCAGGCGCGGCCTGGGGAGCCATCGGACTTTGGACTTTGCCCCTGTCGGGAGCAGGCCCTGGCCCTCCGGTCTTGGGCATCCCCGCCGGTTGACCCGCGCCGGCCCCGGGCATCGGCGGCGTCTGCCATTTCCGGGCCCGGGGCGATACCGGCTCAAGCCGCTGGGCTGCCGGAATATTGGCCAGGGTTTTTTCCATCTTGCCATCGGGCCGCATCATGGCGCTGGCCGGCAGGGCCGCGCCGGGGACCCCCCGCCGCCACTGGCCCGGCTCACCATGGTCCCCCCGGGTCTTGGGGAGACCGGCAGGGATGGGGGGGACATTTTTTACGTACCTGGCGTCCACCAGATTGGGGGCCACCAGATGGCCCCTGGCTGCCTGGATATCCCGGACATGGACCGCCCGGGGCAACGGCTGACGCTGGACCATGGCCGGCGGCAGCACCTCCCGGAAATGGGCCCGGCGGGCCATAACCGCGGCCGGCGGCACCACATTGGCCCGTTGGTATATATTTACATTCCTTACGTAATTATTGATGGTCACCTGTTTGATGCGGGTCACCCGGGCGATATAGGGAATCGGCGGACCATAGTTATAATAAGCCCGCCCGGCCCCGATGTAGCCCACCGGGTAGTAGCTCGGCGCATAGTAATTGTGCACCATGACGGTGCGCCTGAAATAATAGGGCGCCACCGGCGGCGGCATCAGACAGTTGCAGCCCCCATAGGAATACGACGGCGCATAGGGCTGGGAAAAGCCCAACAGGAAGCTGGCCGCCTTGACGAAAATCCAGAAGGGCGTGGTGATGAGGTTCTCCATCGGTCCACCATAAGAGCCTCCGCCGTTATACCCCTCCGGGTAATACCCCGGCTGGGGCGTATAGTTGGGGGGCGGGACGGGGGCCCAACCGATGTAGGAGGCCTCCGGGGACTCTGATTCCGGAGAAGTCCGCCAGGTAACGGTGTTGGGATACCAGGTGCGTCCCGGCACCCAGACCCAGCCGTACTCCTCGGTGGGCATCCAGTTGCCATAGTGGTAGGTGGCCCAGCCCCAGGGTTCCTGGGTTTCGAACACCTGGCCCTCCTCCGCCGGGCTCCAGCGGCCCTCGACATAAGGGCGCCAGTTCTCCTGGACCTGGGTGGGATACCACACCGGCCCGTGATTTTGATAATCCACCCACTCGCCGTGCTGGCTCAGCTCGTCATAAAACAGCGCCGCGTCTTCCATGGAAGCCTGCGCCGGCCGGGCCGCCAAGACCGCGCCGAGCAGCATCAGCGCCAGGGTCGGCATGACCACCCATCTGGTGAATGTCTGACCTATGTGCATACGATGTCTCCTTGCCGCCGGGGTGGAACTCGGGATGCCCTGAACAGCGCTCCGGTTTTCCCGAAAAATCCGGCCTAGACCCGGCCGGGAAGGCTGGAATCAGCCTCCCCTGTGGTTCATCATAATGGTTGTCGGAACTATTTTCATCTTATTAGATATCGTTAGTCTGTCATGTATTAACCTTAAACTCAAAATTTTTTTCCATAATCCTGACGACACCGCCGGCCAACAAACATGGAGTTAAGCTCAAGGGCCGTTCTCTATGCAGACGGGGTGTCCGGGGGGAGTTCCCGGCCGGTCAGGGCAAGCCTGAGGCGGCCCAGGCTCAGGAGTTTCACTTGGGAAAAGCGCTTGGGCGGCAGGGGGGTCCAGAGGCGCACCCGCCCCTCCTGCCAGGGGGAGGGCAGCAGCACGGCCAGGGCCA
>JBGSLA010000266.1:0-5455 GCA_041740935.1 Desulfobaccales bacterium
TATCACTGCACCCAATCGGGGCCACCAACGCGCCCCAGCCGGCCGGCGTCTCCAAAACCATCACCGGCAAGGTGGTGGACGCGGCCACCCAAAAGCCCCTGGCCGGCGCGCCGGTCACCCTGGGCGACCGCATGGTGCGCACCGACCAGGACGGGGCCTTCAGCATCGAGGGCACCGGGGAGGTCCTGAGACTCCGGGCGGTGGGCTACCAGCGCCGGGATGTGCCCCTGGCGGAATTGAGCCAACCCGGCGCCGAGATTACTCTCACGCCCCAAAAGGTCAAGGCCCTGTATCTCACGGTGTGGGGCAGCGCCAGCAAAAAAATCCGGGAGGCGGCCCTCGAGACCCTGGAGCGCAACCACATGAACGCCCTGGTGATCGACATCAAAGGCGACCGGGGCTTTGTTCCCTTCAAGGTGGACCTGCCCCTGGCCGAAGAGGCCGGCGCCCAGAAAACCATTATTCTCAAAGATTACCCGGCTTTTATAAAAAGTCTGAAGGAAAAAAATCTTTACCTCATCGCCCGCATCGTGGTGTTTAAGGATGACCCGCTGGCCGAGGCCAAACCCCAATGGGCCGTCAAAACCAAAGGCGGCGGGGTGTTTCGCGACCGGGAGAAACTGCGCTGGACCGATGGCTTTCACAAAGAGGTCTGGGATTACAACATCGCCATCGCCAAGATCGGGGCCGAACTGGGCTTTGACGAAATTCAGTTCGATTACGTCCGCTTCCCCGACAACCGGGGGGTGGCCCTGGCCAAACCCTCCACCGTGGAGAGCCGCACCAGGGCCATCACCGGCTTCCTGGAGGCGGCCTATAAGGCCCTCATCCCCTACAACGTTTTTGTGAGCGCCGACGTCTTCGGCTACGTTCCCTGGAACGTCAACGACACCGACATCGGCCAGCAAGTCAAACCCATCGCCGAGGCGGTGGACATCGTCTCCCTGATGGTGTACCCCTCCGGCTATCACCTGGGCATCCCCAAATACCGCAACCCGGTCCAGCATCCTTACGAAATCGTCTACCTGACCCACAAAAAGGCCCTGGAGCGCACCCAGGGTTCGCCCCTGCAGTTCCGGCCCTGGCTCCAGGCCTTCCGGGATTACGCCTTTAAAGGCGGGGATTTCACCGAAGACAGGATGCGCATCCAGATCAAGGCCGCCGATGATTTCGGGGCCAGCGGCTATATGTTCTGGAATCCCCGGAATATTTATCCCACCGGGGTGTTTAACCGCGGCAACGGCAAAAAGCAGGCCAGCAGCAGCCAGGCCCCAAAACCCGCGCCCGCGTCGGCCCCCGTCCCTGAAGAGGGGGCTCCCGCGGCCAAGACCGGTTCTGAATAAGGCATTACCAGTCTTGTTTCCAAGTGCACCTTGGGAACGAGCCCCAAGAGTTCGATGGCGGGGAGGGGGTTTCCACGGGCTGGAAGCCCGTGCTACCGGGGCCATGGGTCCCTGCCCTCCCCCCGGAGGACTTCATTCTGGTTCCCAAGCTCCCGCTTGGGAACACAATTGGATGTAAAGCTCTGCTTTACTCCACTTTCAACCCATGAGGCGCCAGATGCCACGCGCAAGAGCTCTCGCAGCCTTGGCTGCCATCCTTGTCCTTGTCCTCGTCGGTTTTTTCCCTGCCTGTAAATCCGCGCCGCCCCCGGTGGTCAAGCCCCCCATCGAGCCCACGCCTCCGCCGCCCCCTCCCCCGGAGGCGCCCCTCACCGTCAAACCGGACCCGCGCCTGGCCCGCCTCGATGCCATAGCCAAGCAGGAGATGGCCTCCGGAGGATTCCCCGGTGCCGTGGTTTTGGTGGGCCGCCAGGGCAAGATCGT
Source organism: Desulfobaccales bacterium (assembly GCA_041740935.1). Lineage (GTDB taxonomy): Bacteria > Desulfobacterota > Desulfobaccia > Desulfobaccales > 0-14-0-80-60-11 > JBGSLA01. The sequence continues at coordinate 1,827 of JBGSLA010000266.1, forward strand.
CTATCACCAGGGCTTCGGTTTCCGCTCCGTCCTGCCCCAGCGGCAGCCCATGACCCCCGACACCATTTTTGACATCGCCTCCCTGACCAAGGTGGTGGCCACCACCACGGCCATCATGCAATTGGTGGATGCCGGCCGCATAAATCTTGACGCGCCGGCCGGCAAGTACTGGCCCGAATTCAACAAAAACGGCAAGCGCGCCGTCACCGTGCGGCAGCTTTTGCTGCACTCCTCCGGCTTGCGGGCCGACGTCAACCCCCGGGTGGGCTGGCAGGGCTATATGGGCGCGGTGGGGGCCATCGCCCAGGACCAGCCGGTCCGGCCGCCGGGAAGCACCTTCCATTACAGCGACGCCAACTTCATTGCCCTGGGGGAGATTGTTCACCGGGTTTCCGGCCTGCCCCTGGAGGTGTATTGCCAGGAAAAAATTTTCAAACCCCTGGGGATGCGTCAGACTTCCTTCAGACCGCCGGGGAACTGGCAGGGGAAAATAGCCCCGGCTGATTTTCACGGGGAACGCCTCAGGTGGGGCGAGGTCCACGATCCCACCGCCAACCGCATGGGCGGGGTGGCCGGCAACGCCGGGGTGTTCTCCACCGCCATGGACCTGGCCGTTTTTGTGCAGATGCTTTTAGAGGGCGGCGAAAGCCGGGGCAAACGTCTGCTCAGCCCCAAGGTGGTGGCCGCTATGACCAAAGCGCATCATATTCCGGGAACCGGGGTGCTGCGCGGCCTCGGGTGGGATATCGAGTCGCCCTACAGCAAGGGGTTCAACGCCGCGTTTCCCAAGGGCTCCTTCGGGCACACGGGCTATACCGGCACCTCCATCTGGGTTGATCCCCGCTCCCAGACCTTCCTGATTATCCTCACCAGCCGCCTGCATCCTGACGGCCGGGGCGATGTGAAGCTCCTCCGGGCCCGGCTGGCCAATGCGGTGGCCGCGGCCTACTCGCTGGGACCGCCGGCCCGCATCGCCGAGTGGGACGCCCTGGAGGTGCTCATGGCGGGCTACGGCGCCGCCGACACTGCAGGCCCCCCGGTCCAGCCGGGCCTCGAGGTGCTGGCCTCCTCCGGCTTTGCCCCCCTCAAGGGGAAAAACCTGGGGGTGATCACCAACCACTCGGGTATCGATAGAAACCGGCGCTCCACCCTCCGGCTTCTGCGGCAGGCCCCGGGAGTTACGGTGCGGGCCATCTTCAGCCCGGAACACGGGTTGGACGGCACCCTCGACGAAAAAGTGGCCTCCGGCACCGATCCCGGGACCAGCCTGCCGGTGTACAGCCTGTATGGCAAAAACCTCAAGCCCACCAAAGATCAGCTCCGGGGCCTCGATGCCCTGGTGTACGACATTCAGGACGTGGGCGTGCGCTTCTATACCTACATCACCACCATGGCCTATGCCATGGAGGCCGCCGCGGCCCATGGCCTCGATTTTATCGTCCTGGACCGGCCCAACCCCATCACCGCGGCGCTGGTCCAGGGGCCGGTGCTGGACCGCACTCTCAAATCCTTCATCGGCTATTATCCCCTGCCGGTGCGCTACGGCATGACGCCCGGCGAACTGGCCCAGCTGTTCAACCGGGAAGCGGGCATCGGCGTCAGGCTGCAGGTGGTGCCCATGAAAGGCTACCGGCGGGAGTATTGGTTCGACCAAACCGGCCTGCCCTGGGTGAACCCCTCCCCGAACCTCAGGAACCTGACCCAATCCACCCTCTACAGCGGCGTGGGCCTGGTGGAATCCGCCAACCTCAGCGTCGGCCGGGGCACGGCCACGCCCTTTGAGGTCGTCGGCGCTCCCTGGATCGACGGGCCGCGGCTGGCGAATTATCTGAAAAAACGAAATATTGCCGGGGTGGCCGTTGAGCCCGCCACCTTTGTGCCTCAGGCCAGCCGTTTTCGCGGCCAAAAGTGCCAGGGGGTGCGGCTGCGCCTCACGGATCGACAAAAATTCGACGGCCCGGCCCTGGGTATCGAGTTGGCCGCGGCGCTCTACCGCCTCTTTCCGGGAAAATTCTGGCTGGATCAAACCCTGACCATGATCGGCTCCCGGGAAGTCCTGCAGGCCATCAAAAACGGCGAAGATGCCGGCAGGATCCGCCAAAAGTGGCAGGCCGGCCTGGCCGCCTTTAACCAGAAGCGCCAGAAATATTTGCTGTATTAAGCGCGTATTCCTTTATTTTCATAATCCGCCCGTCCCTGTCCGGGAACCTCCCTGCTATCCTGAAACCTTCTTGTGTGGAACCGCCGCCCTCGGCGGTTCGATCGCCGGCGAGGCGCCGGCGCCACATTTTTCAGGTTTTAAGGGTGGGCCGCAGGCCCATGGGGGCTCCCCCGGAATCCTGATGCGACCCCTGACCCGCATGACCAGGCCCTCCCTGAATTAATGAAATAGACCCGGAAGAATAACCAGTTTTCAAAAAAACAACTGTTGAATTTTTGCCCCAATTCCGCCATCATCTAAATATTAAAAAGGATTTTGACCAGTTGTCGGGTGATGAGAGAGGCAGCCAAAAGAAAAAACCGAAAGGCTCCTGCACAACAAGAGTAATTTTCAGCGTACCTTCAAGAATTCTTCAACACTGGCAACAGGGAAAGGCGGAATATGAACTATAACAGCTTTTTCGGCTTTTCCGATTCACCTTTTCTTGATGTTCCTGATTTACGTTTTTTCTATCTCACCAAAGATCATGAAGCATTATTGGCCGAGCTGGCCGGTTTCATCAGCGCCCGCCGGGGGATTGCGGTGGTCAGCGGGGAAGACGGGGTCGGCAAAACCATGGCGGCCCAGGCCCTGATCCAGAGATTACCGCCAGGTTGTCAGCTCCTGGCCCTCGCCCGTCCGGAGGCCGAACCCCTGGCCATCCCTCTGCTGATCGGTCAGGCCCTGGCCATCAATCTGCGGGAAAGAAATGTGGTGAACCTGACTCCCCTTACGGAAGCGGTTCAGGCGGCCGCCCGGCAGGGGGTCAATTTTGTGGTGCTCCTGGACGATGCCCACCTGTTGACCGACCAGCACCTGGAGGAGATCTATGTCCTCTCCCAGATGGCCTACCAGGACCAGCAACTCCTGCCCGTCATTCTGGTGGGCCGCAAGGGCCTGGTGCAAAAACTGGCCAGCACCGCCAACCGGCGCCTTCAGGCGCTGATTCAGAAAAACCTTGTCCTTCCCCCTCTGCCCTTTGAAGAAACCGGCCGCTATATCGACCACCGCCTGCAGCAGGTGGGTTCGAGCTACCAGGCCTGCTTCGCCGACGGCTGCACCGGCCAGCTGTTCTCCCGCACCGGCGGCATCCCCCGCCGCATCAACCAGGTATGCGACCAGGCCCTGACCCGGGCCTGGCAGGCCAACCGCCCCCGGGTGAGCCGGGACCTGCTGAGCAAAAAAGAGCCCGACAGCCCCTATAAATCGCTGACGCCCCCGCCGCGCTGGAGACTGCTGAAGATTTCCACCTTCCTGGCGGGGGCTTTGCTGGTGGGTCTGGTGGGCTCCTATGTGTATCTGAATTATTTCAGTCCTGCCCTTAAGGCCCCCCCGCAGGTGGCCGCAACCCCGGCCCCGCCGCTCACCTCTCTGGTAGTCCCACCCCCGGCCCCGCCGCCCACCGCTTCGGCCCCGTCGACCCCAGCCC
>JBGSLA010000267.1:0-25528 GCA_041740935.1 Desulfobaccales bacterium
TTGATGGGATTCTATAGCCGGGCCTTCGGCACCGGCTCTGGATAATTGCTTCATTTGCCACATTAAGGGGATGGGGTTTGGGGAAGGGGGCAGGGGTTCCTCGACCCCTGGCCCCCTTCCCCAAAAAGCAAACCATGAAGATCCTTCTGCACATCTGTTGCGGGCCCTGCGCCATTTATCCGGTGGAGGCCCTGCGCGCCGCGGGGCATGAGGTGGCGGGCTATTTTGACAACCCCAACATCCACCCCTATCAGGAGTATCTCCGGCGGGTGCAGGCCCTGGAGGACTATGCCGCCCAGGCCGACCTGCCGGTAACCTGGAACAGGGACTACGACATCGAGGAATTTTTCCGGCTGGTGGCCTTCCGGGAACAGGAGCGCTGCCGTTTTTGCTATTATCTGCGCCTGAACCGCACGGCCCGGGCGGCCCAAGCCGGGGGCTGTGAGGCCTTTACCTCTACCCTGCTCTACAGCCGCTATCAGCCCCAGGACCTGATCCAGGAGGTGGCCCGCCAAGCCGCGGCGGAGGCCGGGGTGGATTTTTATTATGAAGATTTTCGCCGGGGCTGGGACGAGGGCGTGGCCCGCAGCAAGGCCCTGGGCCTCTACCGCCAGCCCTACTGCGGTTGCGTGTTCAGTGAACGGGAGCGCTACCAAAGGCCCCGGAAGCGGGAAGGGCCTCCCCCCTGAATGAGGCTTTCTAAAAACCAGGAAAAGTTCGGTGGGGCGGGCCTCCGTGCCCGCCCGAACCCTGGGCGGCCAGGGACGGCCGCCCCACCGGAATCTGGCTGCCTGAGAAACGTTTCAGGACAGCATCTTGTAAGCCTATGGGTCTCCCAAAACCAGAAAAAGCCCGGTGGCACAGGTGTCCTCACCTGTGCCAACGCAGACTTTTCGGATCGATTTGTGATGGTGCGCAGAGCGCACCCTACAGGAATTCTTCCTAGCAGTCTCAGTATTACCGCTGATACTGCTTGGCTTTGCGGAAGGCCGCGTCGGCCTCACTCATCTTGCCTTTGGATTTCAGGAAATTTCCCAGGTGGAAATAGCCCTCGGCGTAGGTGGGCTGGAGGGCCACCGCCTTGCGCAGGGCCTCCTCGGCCTCCCGGTCCCTGCCGGCCATGGCCAGGGCAGACCCCATTAAACTATAGGCCTCGGCCGCATCGGGTTTCATGCTGATGGCCTTGCGGTAAGATTCCACTGCAGCGTCGTAATTATTTTCCCCTGCCAGGTAATTGCCGCCCTTCATATATTCCTTGTAGGCCGCTTCCGACTTTTGCTTGACGATATCGGCAACCTGGGCCTGGCCCGCCAGGGGGCCGGCCGCCACGGCCAGGATAAGAAGAGCCGCCATCAGGATATGTCGCATCGTTCCCTCCTTGGTCTCGTTTAGGAATCAGGGGCCGCTGATCCGGTCCCGACTGATTGGGCTGCTTACGACAACGGTCCCACCGCCGCCAGATAAAGGGCCATCTCCTCGACGCCGTCAACCCCCACCAAACCCTCCACTTCCTCGTCAAAAAAGGCCCCCACCGGGCAGCACCCCACATTCAGGGCAGTGGCGGCCAACATCAGATTTTGGCAGATATGGCCGGCGTCCAGAAAAAGGTAGCGTACAGCCCGCTCCCGGTATTTCCACAGGCAGCGGTCCAGGATGCCGGTCCAGATGAAGTTCACCGAGGCCTCCCCCATGAAGCGCTGGCCCAGACAGGCCTGCACCAGGGGCTGGCGGGTGTCCGTTTCTTGCACCAACTCCAGGGAGAAATCGGGCAGGTACAGGTGCCAGATGCCCGGCTCCAGGTCCTCCACCTTCTGGACGGCCACATAGGTTTCCACCGGGTACAGGGCCCCGGCCGAGGGCGCGGTGCGCAGCAGATAATTCTGGGTGGACAGGGTGACCCCCTGGGTGGCCCACACCAGGAGGGCCAACTCCTCCTGGGTGAGATAGCGGTCCTGGTAATCCCGCCGCGACCGCCGCCGGGCCAGGGTCTGCCAGAAGTCAGCCCCCCGGGGCTCCTGGGAGAGCCGCAGGGGCCGGCGGGTCACCGCGTCCTTATATTCTTTAAACTGGGACCCCCGGGGAGGGGCGGGACCCCGGTCGCCCATGCCGGTCCGGGTGTAGCGGGTCTCCCTGAGATACCGGCGGCCGATGGGGTCGGAGGCGTCCTGGCTCATGCCTGCCCCCGATCCCGCTGCTCTTCCCGGCGTTGGCGGTTGCGCTCGAAAATAATTTTCAGCCCCTTCAAGGTCAGGTAATCATCCACCCGGTCGATGCTTTTGGTTTCCGAGGCCACCACGCAGGCCAAGCCCCCGGTGGCGATGACCGTGGGATTGTCTCCCAGCGCGGTCTTGATGCGCTCCACAATGCCGTCCACCAGCCCGGCATAGCCGAAAATGATGCCGGCGTTCATGCTGCTGATGGTGTCCTTGGCAATGATGCTCTTCGGTTTGGCGAAAATTTCCACCCGGGGCAGCTTGGAAGCCTTGATGAACAGGGCCTCACAGGAAATCATGACGCCGGGCGCGATGAGGCCTCCCAGATACTCGCCCTGGCGGGAGACAATGTCAAAGGTGGTGGCGGTGCCGAAATCCACCACGATGACGCTGGCCTGTACCTGGTCGTACGCGGCCACCGCGTTGACGATGCGGTCGGCCCCCACCTCCCGGGGATTGTCATAATGGATGGGCATGCCGGTCTTGATCCCCGGCCCCACCCACAGGGGCTTGACCTGGAGGTAGCGGTGGGCAAAACCCTCCAGGGTGTTGATCATGGGCGGCACCACACAGGAAATGATCAGCTCGGTTTCAGGGGCGAGTGTCAGGCCCTGGGAGGCAAAAAGATTTTTCATCAGGATGCCCAACTCGTCGATGGTCACCTCTTTTTCGGTGCGGATGCGCCAGTGGCTGAGGAGCTGGTCTCCCTGATAAACGCCGATCACCGTGTTGGTGTTCCCCACGTCCATGACGATCAGCATGGACCGCCCCCCTGGTGGTTCAAACAGGTATCCAGGGAATGGACCAGTTCCTGGGCCACCGCCTGGATTTCGGCGGTTTTTTCCCCCTCCACCATGACCCGCAGCAAGGGCTCGGTCCCGGAAAAGCGCACCAGCAAACGGCCCCGGCCGCGCAGGCGTTTTTCCGCGGCCTGGATGGCCTTCTGGGCCTGAGGCACCGTTCCTAAATCCAGTTTTTCCTGCACCCTGAGATTCAAAAGCACCTGGGGATAAACCTCCATGCACCGGGCCAACTCAGCCAGGGGCTTTTGCTCCCGAATCATGACCTCCAACAGACACAGGGCCGTCAGGATGCCGTCCCCGGTGGTGCTGCGGTCGAGGAATACCAGGTGGCCGGACTGTTCCCCTCCCAGGTTGTATCCTCCCTGGAGCATGGCCTCCAGGACATAGCGGTCCCCCACCTGGGTGCGCACCAGCTTCAAACCGTGTTTTTTCAGGGCCATTTCCAACCCCAAATTGGACATCACCGTGGCCACCACGGTTTTCTTTTTCAGGGTTTGCCGTTTCTGCATGTCCAAAGCACAGATGGCCATGATGTGGTCGCCGTCCACCACCCGGCCGGCGTGGTCCACCAGAATGCAGCGGTCGCCGTCGCCGTCAAAGGCGATGCCCAGATCGGCCTTCTGCCGGACCACCAGCCGGGCCAGGCCCTCAGGGTGGGTGGCCCCGCACAACCGGTTGATATTTCTGCCGTTGGGACGCACCCCGATGGGAATGACCTCGGCCCCCAATTCCACCAGGACCTCCGGGGCCACCCGGTAGGTGGCGCCATGGGCGCAATCCACCACGATCTTGAGGCCGTCTAATTCCAGGTTTTTGGGAAAGGTGCCTTTGAGGTAGGAAATATAACGGCCCCGGGCGTCGTCAATGCGAAAGGCCTGGCCGATCTCCGTGGCCGTGGGCCGGGCTTCCTCGAAATCCGGCTGGGCCAGCAGGCTCTCGATGTGGACCTCGATTTCGTCCGGCAGTTTGTAGCCGTCCCCTTTGAAGAATTTAATGCCGTTGTCCTCGTAGGGGTTATGCGAGGCGGAAATGACCACCCCGGCGTCGGCCCGCATGGAGTGGGTGATATAGGCAATTCCCGGGGTGGGGATGGGGCCTAACAGCAGGACATCCACGCCCATGGAGCAGATGCCCGCGGTGATGGCATATTCCAGCAGGTAACCCGACAGGCGCGTGTCCTTGCCCACCACGATGCGATGACGACCGGGGCCGTACTTGATGACATGGGCCAAAGCCCGTCCCAACTGCAGGGCCACCTCCGCGGTCATGGGATGGACATTGGCCACCCCCCGAATGCCGTCGGTGCCGAAAAGTTTCCGTGTGGCGCTCATATTTGAACCAGACTCCCCGCTGACCAAACTGACGCGGCCGGCGAGAACCATACCCCCGTCATTAAAAGCTCGTTTAACTAAGCGTAAGTGTTACCTTAACATAGTTTTTCAGAAAGGAAACGGGGAATTAAGGCTAGCTCTCCTGCCAGGAGATGCACTGGGCCGGACATTGATCCATGGCGTCCTGGATCCGCTCCGGCGGCGCGCCGACGGGGTCAATCACCTCTGAATATCCGAGGCTTTCATTGAGGCGAAACACCTCCGGGCATACCGCCTCGCAGTTGCCGCAGGCGATGCAGGCGTCGCGGTCGATCACCGGAATTTTCGCGGCCATCTCAATCCTCCGACCAGGTGATGCAATGCACCGGGCAGGCCTCCATGGCTTCCTCTATCTTATCGGCCTGGCCGCCGCCGGGGTTTACCACCAAAGCAAAGCCCAGGGATTCGTTCATCTGAAAAACCTCGGGGCATATCTCCTCGCAGGCCGCACACCCTATGCAGGCCTCTTCATCAATCACCGGCACTTTTTCCGCCATAGCGCTCTCCCTTTAACGGTATCGGTTTGTGATTCTCGATTTTCCAGTCACCTCTTGCCATTTCCATTAGGCGCGGACCCAGATGTCCGCCCTGTTTGAGAGCCCACCCGCGGGTGCGCCCCCATAAAAAATTTTGACTCATACATCCGGGACGCAACAGCAACTGTTCTTTAAAAGAACCGGCGAGGGCGCCTGCTCTCCATCTCCCTCGGGTTTCACGTTAAGGCTCGCGGCTGCAACCACATAACCTGTCTGACTGCATTTGGGTCAGCCCCCGGTCCTGCTCCTCCAAAATATAGTCACCTGATGGCGGGCTTGTCCAGTTCGGCCCCGGCAGAATCGGCTCAGATACAGGGATTTTTTATGGGGCAGGCGTTCCCATCTGCGTCTTGGCGTGATTAATTTCGCACGCAAAGGCGCTGAGGCGCAAAGATTGAGGCGTGAACTTTTTATAACAGCAAAAATTAAGCTCAAGGCTTTTCAGTTCAACCCGAATTGATTATTAAAATACCATTGACCCCCGGAAAAATCCAAAACCGGCCCCCGGAGCAAAGTCGTTTTTGATCTTGGGCAGGGAGGACACCCATGGCGCATCTCAACATCGGCGATCTGGCCCCGGACTTCGCGCTGGCCGATCAGGACGGCAATACCTTAACCCTGGCTGATTTTGCGGGCAAAAAACTTCTGCTTTACTTCTATCCCAGAGCCAACACCTCCGGCTGCACCAAACAGGCCTGTCAGATACGGGACGCCCGCACCGAACTGGCGGAGGCCGGCGTGGCCGCGGTGGGCGTCAGCCCCGATAAGCCCGGCTCCCAGAAGAAGTTTGACGACAAATACGGCTTGGGGTTTCCGTTGTTGTCCGACCCGGACCATACCGCCGCCCAGGCCTACGGCGCTTGGGGGGAAAAGACCATGTATGGCAAGAAGTTGGAAGGGATCATCCGCTCTTCTTTTCTCATCGACGAAAAGGGCAGGATTGTGGGGGCCTGGTATAAGGTGAAACCCGAAGACACTGTACCCCGGGCTCAGGAAGTGTTGGCCTTAAAGTAGTGTTGCTGTCCTGAAAAGTTCCTCCTCTTCTCCCTCTCCCCCCCCTGGCGGGGGGAGAGGGTTGGGGTGAGGGGGGAAACCTTTTCATGCCTTGCGGGTGGGCCGAAGGACCATAAGCAACTGTCTTGAAAAGGTTTTTTTGGGGGAGGGGGGTTCCCACGGGCTGGAAGCCCGTGCTACCGGGGTCGGTGGACCCCTGCCCCCTCCCCCATAAATCGGCAGCACAGGCTTCCAGCCTGTGCTGCACAGGCCGGCAGGGCGGGAAAGCGCCGCCCCTCCCGCCTTGGTTGCTAAACTTCGAATAATCTAAATTTTCATATTTTTTTACCGTAAACCGAAAACGATTCTAGCCATCCGATGGAGTGATTTAGCGTCCTTTGCACCGCAGCATCACCAGAACGGTTTTCCCCAAAATGCGCAGGTCCAGCCAGAACGAGGCCTTTTTCAAATAAAAAAGGTCATAGCGGAACTTGCGAAGCTGGCCTTCCAGGGTGTTGGGATAGCCGTTGTTTACCTGGTCCCAGCCGGTGAGGCCGGGCTTGGCCAGAAAGCGCACGGTGTAGAGCGGCTCTTTTGCGGCCAGGACCCTGGCGAAATAGCGCCGTATGGGCCGCACCCCCACAAAACTCATGTCCCCCCGCCAGATATTGTAAAGCTGGGGCAGCTCGTCCAGACGGGTCCGGCGCAGGAACCTCCCCACCCCGGTGATGCGGGGGTCATGGTCATCGGCCCAGCGGGGGACGCCTTGCTCGGCGTTCACAATCATGGTGCGCAGCTTATAGCAGGGAAAGGGGACGCCGTTTTGCCCCAGGCGCTCCTGGACGAAAAGCGCCGGCCCCCGACTGGTGAGCTTGATGGCCAGCGCCGCCAGGCCCACCAGAATCACCGCCAGGGGGGCCGTGCCCAACACCAGCAGCACATCCAGGGCGCGTTTCCAGCCCCCGTTCAAATAAGGCAACCTCCCCCGGCAAAGATCAGCTTCGGCCAGGGTCGGCGGCAAGGGGATCTCAGCCGGCGAGTCCGCCAACCTCCCGCCAAAATCCGGCGACCCCGGCCCGTCCCCTGGAAACACGTCGCTTTTGAGGATATATTCGGGCATGGTTCAGTTCCTTAAGGAGTAGGCCTCCCAGGTTTCCCGGACCATCCTGCCCAGGTCGAATTGGCGGCGGATCTGATGCTGCACCGCTGATACCCGGGGGTCAGGGCCGGGGTTAGGGGCGGCCGGGAGGCTGTGGAGTTTTTCTTTGAGGGCTGCAGTGAGGGCCCGGACGTCTTGGGGAGGAACCAGGGTGGCCAGGACCCCCGGAATTTCCCGCACCCCGAAGCAATCAAAGCCCACCACCGGGACTCCCGAAACCGCGGCCTCGATGACGGCTCCCGGCACCCCCTCCAGGGGCATGGAGGTGAGCAGATACAGGTCAAATACTGCGAAGTAACGGGCCGGATCCTGCACCCAGCCGGGAAACCTGATGTCCCCGGCCAGTCCCCGTCGGCGCACCTTCTCCAACAGACGTCTTTTATAGCCCTGCTCCGAGGGGGTCTTGGCATCCCCCACGATCACCAGCTTCAGAGAGGGGAAGATTTTTTTGAGACGGCCGATAATCTCCACCGCATAATCCAGACCTTTCCAGGGCACAATCCGGGATACGTTTCCCAGCACCAGGTCATCCCGACCCAGCCCCAAGGCCTGCCGCCGAGCCAGGCGCTCCTCCCGGGACATGCCGGCCACCGCAAAAAAGGGTGACAGGTCTTTGCCGTAATAAATCACCCGTCCTTCATGCGGCGGACAGACGCCGGCCCGGCGATAGGCCTCCCGCAGTTCCCGACCCACAAAGATAAAGGTGTCCGTGGCCCTGCCGGCCAGGCGCTCCAGATCCCGGAAAAGCACCCGGCGGCCCCAGAACTGGGTGGGGGCGAAAGTGGCGCCATAAACCGAGTGCACCACCCGGGGAACTCCCGCCAGGCTGGCCGCCAGGCGCCCTATGACCCCGGCCTTGGCCAGGTGGGTGTGCACCAGGTCGTAGCCCTCGGCGCGGCACAGGCGGTAAAGGTCCGTCAGGGCCCGAATTTCCTCAAAGGGCCGCACATACTTCCTGAGACTCGCCAGCTGGACGACCTCAAACCCTTGAGCCCGCATTGTCGCCATCAATTCAGGGGAGGCGTTGCGGCCGACAATCAGGGTCACCCGGCAGCCCCGGGACAACTGGTCCCGGGCCAGGGCTATCACCCACCCTGCGGCATTGGTGTCATAAAACGTGGTGACCACATGGGCAATCTTCACTGTTTTCTCCTCCCCGGAGCTGGGGCCGCATTTGGTTGAGATATCGTCGTCATCATTCGTTGAGTTTTTCCGGGGCCGGCACGCCATCCAGCATCTCCCCCATTCGCAGCCGCAGGGCTTCCAACTCGGCCATGGACGCCGGAAAGGCGTTGTGGGGCAGATTTTCGGTCAGGCGGTGAACTTCGGCGACAATGGCCGCCTGCTTTTCAGGCGGGATCAAACCCCGCTGGCCGGCCCGCTCCAGGAGCCGAAAATATTGGTAATCCTGAAATCCCCGCCGCAGGGCCTCCAGACGCAGGCTGGGCAATGGCCAGCCCGTCCGGGGGTGGGGATAGTAAAAGGTCCCCCGCCGGAAAAAGTCCCGGGGACCGGAGGGCGTGGTCCAGGGATTCTCGGGCCAATAGTTTACTCCCCAAAAGAGATAGCCTGAAAAGCGGTAACGATAGAGGAGCCAGCCGATGAGGCGCGGCTGGGCCAGGGGATTGCCGAGGCTGTGCAGGCGGTTGGCATAAAGCCAGGCCTCCTGTCCCTGCCGCTGGGTCTCCTGGTCCTCGGCAGCCCGGTAATGGGCCGCCTGATGGGCCCAGATGTCGATGACCCGCGCAAACCTGGGAGGAGCGTTCCACCCGGCGCTCAGGGTCCGTATCCCCGGGGCCAGGGACTTGGCCAGGGAAAAAGCTTGCACCACGGCCTCCCTTTGAGCGGGACGCGGTTCGTCCACCAGATAATTCAAGGCCCGCTTCTCCCAGCCCTGGCGGCGGAGATAATCGGCATACAGCGGATAAAAAATGCGGGCTTGGCGGCTAAAGGCGCTGTCCGGCGCGGCCGCCGACTCCCAACCCTTAAGCTTGGGAATCTGGAAAGAAGAGAACCGCAATTCCTTGAGGGCATAGCTCAACAGCTGGTGATACTGGGAAAAATCCTCCAGCCGGTCCCCCGGCCGCAGCCGGCCCAGGGGCAGGGGCTGGGAGCCTCCCAGGGCATTGAACTTGTACGCCCGCAGGCTCCGGTAATAGCTCTTGATGATTTCGACCCCGGCTTCCGGGGGGCTGTCGGCATCCCCTAACCATGGTCCCCCCAGAGGCCAGAAGCCGGCAAAGAGGGCAATGGGCAGATCGTCCGGAAGGGAGAAGCGGTAAACCCGGAGATCGACTGCCAGACGGAACGTTTGCCGCCGGTCTTTGATAACCACATGGAAAAGGTGGCGGCCGGGGGGGCAGTCAGGCGCGATCTTCAGGGAAACCCAAAGCAGAAAAGGGGCGTCGGGGGAGCCCGACAGCGCATCATCGAGGGGAACCAGGGCATCGGGAGGCAACGCGCCGTTTGGGGCGGAAGGAACGGCTATCGCCCGGAAGAGAGCGCCGGTGAGGCCGCGGGTCAACCCTTCCGCCTGGGCCTCAAGGGGAAGGGAGGTTCCTTCCAGTAGAACCGGCAGAAACAGGTGCTCGTTTTTCGCCCCGGCCAGGGTGATGGTTTTGAGGGTTGCAGGATCACCGCGCCCGTGCAGGGCGACGGCCGGGTGGCCGAAAAAATCGGCGCCGAACCGCCGCGCCCCCTCCCCCCATCCCGTCATAGTCAGGACGGCCGCCAGGCTGATTGCCGGAATGATTTTCCACCCCGCCTTCACCCGCATCTCCTCTTGGGTCGGTCCGGTCAGCCCGAGGTCTGGTATCTCACTGCCACCAGGGCTCTCGACCCCTGGCGCACCGTCATGCCCTGAACGGCCACGGGGACCATGAGCAGGGAAAACATCAGGCGGTGGCGGATGGCGGAACCGGCATTGGCCTGCAGGATGCTGCTGCCGGAGATGCCCACGATCAGAAAGGCCAGCAGCGCCAGGCAAACTTTGCGGCGCCGGCGATACAGCGGCCTGATCCCTTTGAGGAAAAACCACAGGACCAGCATCATCCAGGTGGAATCCACTATTCCCAAGGCTTGTTTGTAGGTGGTCACCTGCCAGGGCAGCGGCGAGAACAGGAAGTAAACCACAGCCAGGGGCATGGCCTTGGCAACCTCCCAGTAGGATGAATAGGGGCCTCGCCTCTCATACACGGAGCCGGCCTCCTCGGAGATTTCGAGGCGCTGGTTCATGCTTTCCACTTCCGCAAACCTGGTGACCTCGTATTCCCAAGGGGACTCGGCCAGATACCGGTCGCCCACCCAGGAAAAACCGATCCCCCCAAGGATCAGCATGAAAAGAATGAAACTCACTCTCAGGGTGCGATACAGCCAGCCTTGGGCGGACGCGCCCCGGCGGGGATTGACCATCCAGTAAACCATGATGGCCAGGGCGCCCAACATCAGGAGAGGGGGCCGCAAAAGCGCCATCCAGACGAGGCTGCCGAGGGCAGCCGCACCCAGCCCGACCCTGGCCCCCGCCCCCTGCCGCTCCGATAAACTGGAGAGCAGCCGGAACAGGAGCGTAATGCTGAAGGCCACCATCATGTCCCGGTTCAGGGTGCTGCCCAGTATCCAGCCGGTGGGGTAAAGGGCCAGGAACAGGGCGGTGAGGTCCGCGGTCCGGCGGGTAAACCAGGACGCGGCCAAACGATGCAGATTCAGGATGACCCCCAACCCCAGCGCGGTGTTCAGGAGTTGCCCGAGGGGTTCGGAGGTGCCGAACAGATAGTAGAGCAGACCCAGGGGGAGGGTATAGGCCGCGTGCGCTTTGATGATATAGGGCAGATTGCCCCAAAAATCGGCCCTCAATAACGCCGCAATCTGGGCCGCCAGATTCTGATATTTTGCGGTATCGTAGATGGCCAAATCCGGTTGGAAATACCACCTCAGCACGATGAGGGCCGAACATATGGCGAAATACCCGAGCAGCGTCCCGGCCAGCATGCCGACCTGTTTCTGCAAAAACCGCAGCAAAAAGGCGGTGATGATCGCGGCAAAGGCCAGGCAACTCAATAAAGGCGCGGCAGATCCGTCCATGTCGGTGTTCCTTTCTTAAAAAGAGTTACTGGAAAGGGGGAATCCTCTCCGTTGGCGCCTGGGGGAACGGGAAAATCCAGGTATAATGACTCCACTTGGGCCGCGATCCGGTCGATGTCGAAGTTTTCCCGGATGCGGGCCCGGGCCGCAACGCCCCGGGCGGCCCGGGAAACTTCCGGCCAGCTCAGGGCCGCGTCGAGGGCATGGGCCAGCCCCTGGGGCCGGCGGGGCGGGACCACCAGACCGGTATCTCCCACGATGTCGGCCGAGTCCCCCACATCCGTGACCACGCAGGGGACGCCGCAGGCCATGGCCTCGCCGATGGCGTTGGCAAAGCCCTCCCCGAAAGCGGAGGAGGACACATACACCTCCAGGGCCGCCAGCAGCCGGGGCGGGTCGGGGCGCTCTCCCAAAAGCCGCAGCCGTTCAGGATCGACCGGAGCTGCGGCCACAAGCCGGGCAAAGGCCGGATTGTCAGGGGTGACGCCCTTTCCCGCCAGCAGGAAGAAGGCGTCCGGATGTCGCGCCTGGAGCAGCCCGGCCGCGTGCAAAAAAGTTTCGTGGTCCTTTTGGGGATCAAACCGGGCCAACATCCCCACCAGCCGGGCCCTGGGTCCCAGGCCCAACTCCTGCCGCACCTCCCCAGAGCTCGGGGGGTGGGGCCGAAAGCGGGAGAGCTCAAAGCCGTTGGGGATCACCACCATGCGCTCCGGGTCGTAGCCCAGCAGGGCGTGGGCCGCAAGCCCCGCCCGGGAGTTGACCAGGATACGGTCCACCCGGGGGGAGAGCCGGGCGCACAGCCGCGCCGTGAGCCCGGTGGTGCGGCCGTACCGGCTGAATTCCATGGAGGATTGGCGCACATTCCAAAAAATTGCCGGGACCCCGGCCGCCCTGGCAGCCAGAAAACCCACCAGATCGGCGTGGTACAGATAGGTCTGCACCACGTGGGGCCGGAGTCGTCTGAGGAGAAAAACCAGCCGCAGAAATCCCAGAGGGCCGGGCCAGCCCGGACGCATCCCCAGGCTCAGGACCGAAACCCCCGCAGCTTTGAGCTCCTGGGCCATCCTGCCCCCCGGCACCAAAGAGATCACCGTGGAGGCAATCCTGTCGGTGCGGAAACGGCTCACCGTTTTCACCAGGTGCGCCTGGGCTCCGCCCACCTGCAGACTGGTGATCAGGTGCACCAGGCGCAGGGGCTTGGCTGTGGCATCCACCTTTGTCCTCCCAAAAAAACAGGGGAAATATGTAACAGCCCTGGCCCAACTTAGAAAGCTGTCGAGCCTGCTAACTTCCCCATCGAACTTTGCTGAAAAAAACTTTAGAAAAAGTGAACCCAAAAGCGGGAATTTTTAATAAGTGCAGAATTTTCTTGAACAACTGAGGGAACTTTTTTGTTGCCCAGCCGGCAGCTAATCAGGACAGCTCCTCATGGTTGGGCTGCCCACCCACAAAGCATGAAAAGCCGCGTATGGCGGGCACCGCACGCCGCTATAACCTTGGACTCGGGACCCTGGACTTTGGACTTATCATAACAGGCAGCCAGGCCCTCATCCTGCCCGGAGGCAGTGTGTCCAGAATCAGGCTTCACGGCGATACAGACAATATAGCCTGCGGTGCGCCGGTCCGGCCGAAGCCCGGGGCACACCCGGCGCACGGCCCCGGCCAGGGCCGAGGCCAGCTTGAGACCTTTTAAAAAACCCACTTTGTGCCACCCCTGCCAGCTATCCCCGGGATTCACCACCGAAAGGTGAAAAAAGGCCAGATAGGCGCAGCAGTAAGGCTGGAGCCCACCTTTTTCGTGAGCCCAAGCCAACTCTTCCCGGGTCAAGGGAGTGTGAGTGGCCATGACCCCAGGGCTCACCCACTTCTGTAAACTCCCCAACCATCCCGCCAAATTAGGCACCACGGTAATCATGAGGCCCCCCGGCTTGAGGTAGACGGCCATTTGGGCCAGGACCGCGCCGGGGTCCTCGAAATGCTCCACCACCCCGTTGGAGAAGACCAGATCGAACCTGGACAATTGCGCGGGCTCAGGACAGAACAGGTCCTGGTGAAAGATTTCCCCGGCGATTCCTTCCCGGGCCAACAAGGCGCGAGTCTTAAGGCAGCCCAGGTCGGAGTAATCCAACCCGGCCACCCGGCAG
Organism: Desulfobaccales bacterium; assembly: GCA_041740935.1. GTDB lineage: Bacteria > Desulfobacterota > Desulfobaccia > Desulfobaccales > 0-14-0-80-60-11 > JBGSLA01. The sequence continues at coordinate 13,299 of JBGSLA010000267.1, forward strand.
CCCCAGTGCCGGGCGAAGTAGGGCAGCCAGCGGGACTGGGCGCAGCCGATCTCCAGCAACCGGAGAGGCGCCTCGCCTGCCCGGGGGAGCCAACTTTGCCAGATTTGATGAAATTCCCGATAAAACCAGGCCCTGGGGCCACAGCCGTCCACCCGCACGGCCGGGGGCAGCCTTTGCCCCTGCCAGAACGACGTCCAATAGGGCTCCCCGGCTTTGTCCCGAGAACAGTGGAGGTTAGGGGCGAAATGATTCATGATGCTTCCATGTTCTTGGCGGCGATGACCCAAAGGTTAGGGGTGAAACGCAGGTCGTCGCCATTCAGACGGTCCAGGGCCAGGGCGGCCAGGTTGTTGAGGGCCGAGAGCAGCAGCAACAAGGGCAATGCCGGCGCCAGCACCCCCCCCAGCAACACATTGCCCCTGGCCTTGCGGGACAATCCGGAAAACAGCCAGTTGTGGAACATCTGCACCACCAGGGTGCCGATGCCCCCCTGCCCCCGTATCTGCCGAATTCCAAAACCGTTTCTTTCCAGCAGGTCCTTAAGGCCATATGGAGAAAAGCGATAAAAATCATATGGTTCCATATGCAGGTTATAGCAGAAAGGCGCGGACATGAGCCCCAACCCGCCGGGCTTCAGGACCCGTCCGATTTCCCGGATTACCATTTCGGGCCGGTCCACATGCTCGAGCACCTGGAAACACAGGGCCGCGTCAAAGCTTCGGTCGGCAAAGGGCAGGTTCCGGGCGTCGCCGTAAATCTCGGGCCGGACCCTGGGGTGGAGGGCTGCCCGGGTAGGGGGGTAGTCCAACCCGATATACTCCACCCCAGGCGGCAAAAAAGGCCGATAGGGCTGATTGCCGCAGCCCAGGTCCAGGAGCCTGCCGGTGAGCCCCGGCCCATCCCGGCGGATATCCCGGCGGGCGTAAAACGCCGGCAAAAACTGGAAGTGCAGGAGATTGGCCCCGAGTTCCCGGCCGCACATCCTGCTGTACAGGCGATCAGAAATTTTACCGGGCTTTTTATTCACGGCCTTTTCCCTGATGCACCAGGGCGAGCCACTCGGACAGGACCAGCAGGCGCCAGAGATCTTCGCCCAGATCCTGTTGTCCCATAAAAAAACGCCGGGCCAGGGCCGCCACCGCCTCCGGCCGGCAAAAATCCGCCATGGGGCTTTGCCTGTCCAGCAGGCGCTCGGAGACCATCTGCTTCAGATTTCCTCTGAACCACCCCTGAAGGGGCATCTGGAAACCTGTTTTGGGCCGCTGGACAAATTCGCGGCCCAGGTCCGGCAACAGGGTCTTTTTTATGAGCACCTTTTGCTCCCCCCGAAAATATTTCAGGTCCCTCGGCAGGCGGGCCGCCAGTTCCACCACCCTGTGGTCCAAAAGCGGGCAGCGCAGCTCCAGGCCCACGGCCATGGAAGCCCGGTCCGCCTTGACCAGAATGTCTTCGGGGAGATAGGTGTGGAAATCGACATATTGGAGGCGGCTCAGATAATCCCGGGGGCCGCGCTCCCAAACGTGCTGAAAAAAGCCATGCACCCGGCCGTTGTTTCCCAGTTCCCGCTGGATGTCCGGATTCAAAAGGGCGATGCCGTCATCCCTGGCCATGAGGGACCGGTAAAGATTTTCAGGAGACTGCGCTGCCCGGGAGACGATGCCCTTACCCCGCCAGGACCGGGGCCACAGCCGCCCCAGGGCCAGCAGCGCCGGGGGCCGCAATGGCGGGGGAAGCGGACCAACAAGTTGCTCCAGCCGCTGGGCGTGCCGGTAGCGCCGGTAGCCTCCCAGGAGTTCGTCGCCGCCGTCCCCGCTCAAAGCCACGGTGACCCGGCGGCGGGCCGCCTCGGACACCACCAGGGTGGGGAGCGCTGAGGAATCCCCGAAAGGTTCGTCAAAGTGCCGCACCAGGCGGGGCAGCAGAGACACGGCATCGGGACGCACGATTTCTTCATGGTGCTCGGTGTCATAGCGCCGGGCCGCCTGACAAGCGAAGGGAAGTTCGTTCGCCCCTGCATCAGCAAAACCGATGGCAAAGGTGCGCACCGCCCCGGCGGAAAGCTGCCTCATCAAGCGGATGATCAGGGTCGAATCAAGCCCTCCCGAGGCAAAGGCCCCCAGGGGCACGTCGCTGATCATCCGCAGGCGCACCGCCTCCGCCAATTCCGCCAGGAATTCCTCCTGCCCATCCCGGCCCGAGGGAGACGGCGACATGTCGGGTACGTCCCAATACCGCCTCAGGCTCGCTTCCTGAGGATTTTTCAGGGAAATCCGGGCGAAGTGCGCCGGCGGCAGCTTGGCGATGCCCCGATAAATGGTGGCCGGGGCCGGAATATAGCCATAAGCCAGATATTGGGCCAACGCCGCAGTATCAAGTTCCCGGGGCGTCCGGGGGTCGGCCAGGATGGCCTTGAGTTCCGAGGCAAAGGTCAGGCCCTCGGCTGTGACCCGATAATACAGGGGCTTTTTTCCCAGCCGGTCCCGGACCAAGAATACCTTGTGCTCCTGGAGATCCAGGACCGCCAGGGCGAACATGCCCCGCAGACGGTCCAAACAGTCCTCGCCCCAGCGCACATAGGCCAACAGCAGGGCTTCCGTGTCGGAATGGTCGGTGCGAAAGACCACCCCTTGAGATTCAAGCTCCCGCCGAAGCTCGGCGAAATTATAGATTTCCCCGTTAAACACCACCCAGTAGCGGCCGCTGGGATCGGACATGGGCTGGGCGGCCCGGGGGCTGAGGTCTAAAACAGCCAGGCGGCGATGCCCCAGGAACATATCCCAGCCTTTGTTCTGTGGAGGCTTCAGCCCATTCCGGGGTGAACTCAAAAAAACTTTTCCGGAAGCTTGACAGGCCCAAAAATAGCCGGCGCCATCCGGACCCCGATGGGCCAGGCTGTCCGTCTGCTCCCGGCAGAGGTCGGGATCAAGGGGGCGACCGGTGGTGAAGGTGCCGAAAATGCCACACATGGCTATTTTTCTCCGGGCACGGGTCAGGCGGCCTGTCGGCCGCACGGAGCCAGCATGGCGGCGCTGGCTTCCTGAAATCCGGTTTCAGCCTTCAAGGCCTCGAGGAGATACCGATAATTCCGTAAGACATCCGGGGGCAGAGCCGGAGCCAAGTCCTGTGCCTCGATCATACTGTCCTGCAGGTGATAGACTTCCAGGCCGCGGTCCCTGGTTTCGATGATCTTGACCCCCTTATCTGTGGTCACCGCAAACATCGGAGGGGAAAAGGTCTCGCCCCGGGACCGGCAAGCCGCCTGTTTGGCGACAAGATAGGGATGCCACATGTCGGGATCAACACACTGGGAAACGGCCAGCTCCCGTTGGGGCGGGGCCACCAGGGAACAGGATGTCTCGGGGCGGGGCATGGGACTGTCCGCCAGATCCAGCATCGTGGCGTAGAGGTCAGTCAAGGACACCAGACGCCGGTCCAGGCCAGGGGCGGCCAGACTGCGGGGAAACCGGATAATCAGGGGCACCCAGAGAAGTTCATTGTAAAGGGACAGCATATGGGTGTAATGCCCCCTCTCCCCCAGGTGCTCGCCGTGGTCGCTGGTGATGATGACCACGGTGTCTTTGAGTAGAGCGGCTTGCCGCAACAGGTTCCATACGCGGCCCACGACCGCATCCAGAAAGCGGATTTCGTCATCATAGAGATTGGTGTAAGTGGCCACCAACCTGGCCAGTTCTGGAGAATCGCGGTGGAAATAAAATTTTTGGGGACTGACCCAGGCCCGGTCAGCGAGGCCGGAGAACCGGCGCCAGCGCCGGGGGGGACAATAGGTTTGGTGCGCCTGAAGGAAATTCACCAGGAGAAAAAACGGGGTGCTCTGGGAGGCCCGCCGTTTAAGAAGGTCCCTAATCAAGCGGACGGTTTTCCGGGTGTAGGGCGCGGTATTGTCAATGGGACGGGGCTTCAGCCATTTCATCAGCTGGTTAGCTGCCATCTCCCCGAAAGTTGTGGCCACCTCCTGCGCCCGCCCGGTCTCCCAAAGGTAGGACAGCAGGGCGCCGACGACGTTTTTCACGTTGGACGTCTGCTGCAAGCGCGTTGCCAGGGCACCCCGGCTATTGGCCTCAAGCCCCTTAAGCACGGCCAGGATGGGGGAGGAGTCCTGGAACCCCAGGTCATAAAATTCGTCAAAACCGGGACAAAGGCCCGAAGCCGGACTCACCAGGCTATTGGCGGAAATGCCGAAGGTGGTGTAGCCTGAAGCCTTTAAGATCGGCACCAGGTGCGGCAGGTTGTCCCGGAGCACCAGGTTGTTCTCGAAGGCGCCGTGCTGGCTGGGGAGGAGGCCGGTGAACAGGGAGGCATGGGAGGGCACCGTCCAGCAGGCCGGGGCCAGACACCGGGTGAAGACCGAACCTTCCTGGGCAATCCGCTCCAGGTTGGGGGTAGTGGGCCGCTCATAACCATACAAGGAAAGATGTTTCGCCCCCACCGTGTCCAGGACCAGGAGTATAATGTTGGGGAGTTTTCTGCTCACTTGCTGGCCTCCCAGCGGATGTGAAAGTGCATACCGGTAAACTCGTTATATAGGGATCTGGTGATGAGGGCAAGATAGAGCAGGGCTCCCGCCCCCGCCGCCCCCCAGGCTCCCAGGCAGGGCCGGGACAACCAGAACAGGCCCAAGCCCGCCACTCCACTGACATGCGCCCAGCCGACCCCGGCGGCTAAGACCTTGAGGCCCAGACGACGCCAGACCGCCAGGCTCAGGAGAATATTCACCGTAACCAGCCACAGGCCTTTGACCAGGGCCAAGCCGTTTAAGCCAAAATACGCCGCGCCCACAGCCATGAGGGGAAGGCCGATCACCCCGGCCAGGGCCAGGATGGCGGTAAGGGTGATCTGGTGGCCGGTCATGGCCAACAAAAAACCGACGGACCCGCAGGCGACAGTGACCAGATGGGCCACAAGCAAAATCTGTAAGGCCCAGCGCGCCTCCCCGAAGCCCGGGCCGAACAGCCCCAGGATGTCCGGGGCCAGGACCGCCATGAACAAAGCCAGGGGAAGTGAGCCGTAATACATCCAGCGGGTGCCGGCCTGGGCCAGCTCTTCCAGCTCCGGCAGGCGCTCCTCCTGATGCAGGCGGGCGAACAGGGGGGGGACGATGGCGTTTATGGCCATGAGAGGCAGGCTGACCAACAGGGCGGTGCGCCCGGCGGCCTCGTAATAGGCTACCTCCGAGGGCCCGGTGAAAAAGCCCAGAACCAGGCTGTCCAGGGCGCCGAAGGCCAAAAGGATCAGGACGCTCAGATAAAGAGGCCAACTATAGCGCACCAGATCCCCCAAAGAAGCTCCTGTCCCCGGTTCCCGCCGCCCCTTAAAAGAGCCTGCCAACCTGAAAGTCAAAAACCCGAGCCCCAAAAGGCCGCTGGCGAGATACGCCAGGGCCAGGGGCGCGGGAGAAGAGGATTGTCCCCGCCAGACCAGAAAAGCCACCATGCCCAGCAAACCTAAAGGCGTAAGCAGGTCTTGCTGGAAAACCACGGCGCGGGCTCCCCCCAGGGAGCGCAAGGTTTCCCCGCAGAAGGCCGCGGCCACTATTACCGGCAGGGCCAGAGCCATGAGGGGCAGGATATCCCGAAAGTCTTGGGCGTGAAAAACTTCCACCAGCCAACCCCGGGCCAGGAACAATCCCGCCGCAGCCACCAGACTGAGGCCCAGCACCAGGGCCAAACCCCAGCCAAACAAACCGGAGAGCTCCCCACTCCGGGCGGACGCCTGCAACCCGGCGCCGAACCGCAAAATGCCGGTGTCCAACCCCAGCCGGCAGATCACCGACAGGGTGGTGGCAAGGTATACCGCCAAACTGTAAACCCCCAGTCCTGGGGCGCCCCAAAAACGAGCCATCACCAGGGTGCTGACATAGACCAGGGGCAGGGAGATGAGCTTGATGCCCAGGACCAGGATGGACTCGGCCGCCAGCCGTCGCCGCAGGGGGTTCGTGGTTTTCATCGAAAAATATCCAGTTTTGGAGGCAAAGAATCTTACCCGACCAGTCACTCTCCGTAGGCCGCCAGATCAGCAGCCGCAGGCGAGAGTTTTTCCTGCCCATAGGCCGCCAATCCCACCGGAATGTCGTTCACCAAACGGAGATGGCGAAATGGTTGCCAGGGCGGACCATCCTGCTGCTCCACCGCGGCCATATCCCTCAAAATCTGATGGCTGAGCAGAAAGTGCTTGATTTCCTCCACGGTCATGGGGACTTCCTGCGACGAACGATAGTGTCGCTGGAGGGAGGCGCGCTCCACCCGACCTTTATAGCTGTAATGGATTTGGGGGGGCAAGCCCTGGAGGGTGGGCGGCACCACGAACATATCCTCGGTTTCCAGGGCCCGTCCCATCTCCTCGGGCGTGAGAAGTTCTTCGTAAAGTTTTTCCCCTGACCGGGGACCGACAAAACGGAGGGGGATTTTTTGGGGGTCATAGCCATAGGCCGGAGCCAGAAGGGCAATCATGGCCAGGGCCAGATCCTGGATCCGCATCACCGGCATCTTGGTGACGAAAACCTCCCCGCCGCAGCTCATGACGCAGGCCTTGAGCAGCAGTTGCACCGCCTCCTCCCTGGTCATGAAAAACCGGGTCATTTCCGGATCGGTGATGGTGACGGGCCCCCCCCGCTGAATCTGTTCGGCAAAGATGGACAGCACCGAACCCCGGGAGCCCATGACATTGCCGAAACGGACGCTGGCAAACCGCCGGGGGGAGCCCCGGTTGACCAAAATCGCGGCCGTGATGAGCCGCTCCCCGATCAACTTGGTGGTGCCCATGACATTGGTGGGGTTCACGGCTTTGTCCGAACTGGTGAACAGGATCCTTTCCACCCCCTGGCGGATGGCGGCCCGGATGACGTTTTCCACCCCCAGGATGTTGGTCTGCACCGCGTCAAAGGGGTGGTATTCGGACAGCCCCACGTGCTTAAACGCCGCGGCGTGAAAGATAATGTCCACCCCCTGGCAAACATCCTCCAGTTTGTCCAGGCGCCGCACATCCCCCAGGTGAATGGACAGGTTGTGGGTTTCCCGGTAGCGCTCTCCCAGGAAGAAAAGTTCGGTCTCATTGTTGTCCAGGGCCCGAACCTCGGCCGGTTTGGCGGACAGGAGCCGCCGGACCAGCTCTTGGCCCACCGAGCCGGCGGCTCCCGTCACCAGGACTACTTTATTTCGGAAGAATTCACACATGCAGGTATCCTTCGACTTCTGATCCTTCGGGCGAACGATCTCGCCCCTCTCATGCCCTTAATTCAGGGGCGCTCTGGGACCCTCATCCTGGTGGGCCAGTTGAGGGGACCGGGCCTGGTGGTCGGCGTAGTATTCATCATAGTCCTGATGGTCCAGGGCATAGCGCCGGATGTCCCTGGCGCTCACCTGATTGAGGACCATGCCCAGGATCCGGGCGTTCACCTGGGCAAAGTGCTGACGGGCCAGGCGGCCGGCTTTGCGGGAAGTGGCCTGGTGTTTGGCCACCAGCAACACCCCGTCTGACTGCATGGCCACGACCCTGGCATCCGCAAACCCCAGAGTGGGAGGCGTGTCGATGATCAGGTGGTGAAAATCCCGGCGCAGGTATTGCAGGAGATTCCTGAATGACTGGGAATTCAACAATTCCGCCGGGTTGACTGGAACCGGACCCGCAGGAATAAAAAACAGGTTGTCCACTCCGGTGGCTTGGACGATCTCCACCATGGAGGTATTGCCGTTCAGGCAGGTGGTGAGCCCCGAGGTGTTCTCCGTCTGGAAAATTTCATGGAGCCGGGGCTTTCTCAAGTCGCAGTCCAAAATCACCGTCCGCCGCCCATCCTGGGCCAGGGCTATGGCCAGATTCACTGCGATGGTGGAATTGCCCTCCCGAGGATTGGGGCTGGCCACCACGATGACTTCGGGGGGCCCTTCCGGAAGGGACCGCACCAGGGAGGTCCGCAGGTGCCGGATGGCTTCGGCCATGGCCGACCGGGGCTGTTTCAGCATGATCAAATCCAGCTCCCGGGTGGGAAGGGACTGGCCGTTGCGGTTTTTAAGCCATGACGTCAGGTCCCGAATATTTGTGGGCAGCTCGCCATTGATGCCGTTGCGGTGGTGATCCAGGCAAAGGGGCGCCACCCCCAGCAGGGGAAGCTGCACCCGGCGCTCCACGTCCTCGATGCTCTTGATGGAATCGTCGGTGTACTCCACCAGGAAGGACAAGCCGACCCCCAGAAACAAACCCGCGATGCCGGAAAGGGAGAGGAACATCAAAGGCCTGGGCAGATAGGGATCGTAGGGCGCCTCCGGCGGATCAATGACCGCCACGGTGCCGGCCACCATGGTGCTGGCCACGGTGGTTTCCCCCATGCGCTCCAAAAGGGCCTTATAGAGCTTCTCGGTGGCCTGGGCGTCCCGTTTGAGAATCTGGAAATCCGCCAGATTGTGTTGCAAATTGGCCAGGTTCTGCTTCTGTTCGGTCAAAGCCTGGGTCAGGAGCTTTTCGGCCTTCACCGCAGACTCGTAGTCCGCTGCGATGGTCTTCTGGAGACGTTGGACTTCCTCCTGCAGACGTCCCCGCAATCCCGCCAGATTGGCCTGCTCCACCTGCATCTCCGGGTGACCGGGGAGAAAGGTGCGGTTGAGCCCGGAAACTTTGGCGGTTTGCGTGGCCAGGTTTTGGCGCAGGGTCATGATGAGCTGGTTGTTGGTCACCGTCGGGGCGTCAGGACCTTTTTCCTGAATCTGCTGATAAATAGCCTTCTTGGCCATGCGCTCGGACTGGGCCTTGGTCAGCAGACCACTCAACTCGATGTATTTTTGGATGATGGTGTTGTCCTTATCTTCCAGGGCATAAAAATCATGCTGCTGGCCGAATTCGAACAGCTTCTTCTGGGAAGCCTGGAGCTTGTCGGTCATCTGCTCCAACTGCTTTCCCAGCCAGTCTTTCACCAGGGTGAAGGACTGGCTGCGGCTGTCGATGACCAGCTGCATGTATTCCCGGGCCAACGCGTCGGTGACCTGTTTGGCCAGCGCCCGGTCCTGGGACTTGAAGGCCACTTCCACCAGATAGGTGTCCTTCACCGGGTTCACCACCAGTTTATCCAGGAACAGGTCGATCATCTCGGTCCTCACCTTCTCGGGCGGGGCCTTGGGGTCTTGGGCGGCAATGGCCTTAAATTCCAGAGTGTCCTGGAGATTCAGGGCTTCGATGACCCGGGCCGCCACTCCCCGGCTGGTGAGGATTTTGTATTGGGTTTCCTGGAATTTGCCAAACTCCTTGGCGCTCCTGGGAAAAGGCTGGCTGTGGGCCTCGCTGATTTTCGGACCGGAATTGTCCTGGGTGATTTGCAGCACCGTGGTGGCCCGGTACACCGGGGTCATGCCCAGGATGAACAACACCGCGATGAACATCGCCCACACGGTGGTGCCGATGATCCACCGTTTTCTCTTTAACAAAATGTGCCACAGGTCCCGGGGATGGGGCCGCTCAGCCGGTTCCACCTCGTAGTGGTCATATTCCCGGGCCGCCACGGCGCCTGCAGGAGGCGCCAGCAGGGAGGGGGTCTGATCCTTTTTCATGATTATTTTCCTCTAATTTAGGGATGCTGCCCAAAAGGCTGCGCAAGATTTTTAAACAGGCTGGCGATCAGGAATCCTTTTCGCCAGGCTTGGCGACTTCCTTCCCCTCGGCCGCCCTCCTCAGGGCACGGCGCGATACGCCGCGCTGGAGGAGCCCCCGGGTAAAAGCTGTTTGAACACGTACAAATGCTTCTTCAGATTGCCCACATTGACCACCACCACGTCGTTGTCCTTGAGGGGCACATCCGCTTCCTGCTTGCCGAACACCTTGTCCAGGCGAGCCGTAATCGTCGCAGGTTTGCCGTGCTCGTCCAAACGCATGATCGCCACCTGGTTGATGGCCAACACCGGGTCCACCCCCCCGGCCATGGCCAGGGCCTGGCTCAGGGACAGGTTGTCCCGCACCGCCACGCTCCCCGGCTTGCGCACCGCGCCCACCACGTAGGCGTTGCCCGCAAAGGGAACATGGACCACGTCCCCATGGCGGATGGGGACATTGAGGGCAGTGTCCTTATGAGCCAACAAGTGCTTCAGATCGATGAGCATGGTTTCGCCCTCGGCCCCGGCCGCCGGCGCGGCCTTGGCCGTCTGATAGGCGCTCTGGTTCCGGATAATGTGCACCATGTCCCCGGCCTTGGCGCTGCTCTTCTCCTGGAGGCCGCCGGCCATGGCCAACACCTCGAGCAGGTTTCTGGGCCCGATGATTTCATAGGAGCCGGGCTTATCCACCGCCCCGGTCACCGACACCCGCTGATGGCGGTATTCCTTGACGGCCACACTCACCTGGGGATTCCTCAGGTAATTGGCGCCATACAGTTCCTTCAGCCGCCCCTCGATGGACTTGGAGGTAAGCCCCTCCACTTGGACCTCCCCCACCAAAGGCAGGGTGATTTCTCCTTGCCCGCTCACCCGCACCTGCCGATCCAGGTTGTTCTGTCCAAAGAGCTGGACTTCCAGCAAATCTTCGGGACCCACCGCATAATCCCGGCTGGGGCCCACACTCGCCCGACCCGAAGCCGCCGGGCGAAGCTGCCGCCGATCCTGCTCACTTTTGACCCTTTCCACCTGGGACAATACCTGCTCAGGCTGAAGCTGAGCCGCGGACCCGCCGCATCCCAGGACCAACCCCGCCGAAAGGGCCAAGGCCATGACCATCAGTGCCGCATTTCTGCTTTTCATGGTGTCAAACCTCCATCGTCCTTTAAACCTTCAATCCCGGGCCGGAGCTGTCTCCCTGACCCCCTGGACGAAAGACCTGACCTCGGACTTCAGCAAACCGGAGAGCAACCAGATACCTGGGACGCCGAGGCGAGGTCTCCCGCCTTTGCACCTTGAATTCGACATCCGTTGGAAGAAACTTTAAGGAGAATGATAAAAAAATTAAAAAAAATTTAAATTTCCTTAACTTGTTTAAAACTTGAAGTTTTTTACAGCAGCGCAGAAGAAGCCGCCCCCCCCCCGCCCCGTGACCGCCGGCCCCAAATATTCTTCCCTTTGATAAGAGTTTATGTTAAACAGATGCTTGAGAATATTAACCGGCAGAATCAACAACTATGACATATTGCAGCCATTGTGACTTGGTGCATGGGGAAGAACACCGGTTCTGCCAGGTTTGCGGACAGCTGTTGAAGCGCTCCCATGCCGGGGTCCGGGCCTGCGCCCGCTGCGGCGCCCACACCCTGCCGGGGCAAAAATTTTGCACCGACTGCGGTTTGCCCCTCCGGGTGATGCCCTCGCCTAGGGAGGAGGCGGCCCCCCGGGCGCCTTTGTTTTATCCCCGGTCCCCCGAAGCCCGACCCACCCGGCGGCGCCGTCCCCTGCTGGCTTTTGTCGCCATTGTCCTGCTGCTGGTGGTGGGGTGGGGGCTCTATTGGGTCGGCAAAAAGGCGGCCGCCTATGTTGCCACGACCTGGTCTGGACCGTCCCAGGAAATTCCCATCTCCAAGCCCCCGGACACCCTGAAACCCGAAGTGGAAAAGCTGGCGGAAAAAATCCGCGCCGCCCATCTCAATAAAGACATTCACAAATGGCTCGGCTGCTATGCCTCCAACTACCCCCAACTGGGCCAGTTGGAGAACTCCATTCTTGAGTTATGGAAAAATCACGACGTCAAAGAGGTGTCCTACCGGATCAACAACGTGGAGCGCCTGGGGGAGCGGCGGGCCAGCGCCGTGGTGGTCTGGAGTTTTCAGATTTATGACCACCGCCACCACGATTATCAGCTGCTGCGGCAGAGCTACCGCATCACCCTCGAGAAAGCCAACGGCGACTGGAAAATCAGGGAGAGTAAAGAAGAGGTCGAGCCCAAGGCTTGAGGCTGACGGCCCAGGGTTGCGGGAACGGTTCAGAAAATCCGCCGGGCCCTTAACAACTGCCGGGCCCCGGCACTCCAATATATAATGCTGGTTGGGCGAGAGCCGGCGGCTCAGCCGCAAATTATGAAAAGTCTTTTCTGGTGCAGGGACAGCTGCCCTCGGCTGTCCACTGAGGGCAGACGGAGGCGCCTGCCCCTGCAACCTGCGGACTTTTCCAAACCTCAAGCCGGGAGGAACCTGCGGGAACGATGAGAAAAGGTTTTTGCTCCGGATGGCAGTGGGTTCTGGGCTTCCTGTTGCTCATGCTGTGCCTGTCCTGTCAGCCCAGCCTGGTCTCTCCCCCGCCGCCGCCCCCGCCCCCGGC
>JBGSLA010000268.1:0-3160 GCA_041740935.1 Desulfobaccales bacterium
CCGGCCGGGGCTTCGGCCCCAGGGCCTATGGCCCTTCCGGTTATGGCGGGGCCGCAGCTTACGGGTCCCCGCCCGATGAGGCCCAGGCGCTCCGGGATGAACAAGCTTACCTGAGAAACCAACTTGATGCCGTCCAACAACGCCTCTCTGAACTAGAGGGTTCCCAACCCTAACCTCTCACCCCCTCCCGCCAACCAGGCCGGCGGGAGGGGCTTTCTTGTTTCCCGCTGAACAAGCCCCGAAGGTGCTGAAAATGTAGCTGATCTGCTATAATGGCGTCGGATCTGAATGAGAAAGGAGGTTGGCAGAAAAAAATTGTCCCTGTTTCCCTCTGCCTGGTGTTGGCCCTGGGAGTTGCCGTATTGCCGGCGGTCGGTGTGGTGTATGCCCAAAAGGCCATCGATTCTGATTCCCTCGACCAATTGGAACTCATGAAGAGCCAAAAGAAGGATGTGATCGCTCTTTTCGACCAACCCACCAAGACCACGAAAATCGGCAACGAAGAGCTGTTGATTTACCAGGTTGGCAAGAAAGATACGGTGAGCGGCAAAGACACCTGCGACCTGCTCACCATCGGCATCGGCTGGGGCGACTATGTCACCAGCGTGGTCTTTAAGAAATATTGCGAATTATAAAAGGATACCTTAAGGGAAGCGGCGCCGACAGGAGGGCAACACTTTTCCGCGGCGGCGCCGTCTTCCTTGTGTGGCCATTTCTTTATGGAACCAGGGGAAAGGCTGGCCCTGATCTCGGTGGCCGTCAATCTGGCGGTGACCGGCCTTAAATATTTTTTCGGGGTGTTTGCCGGCAGCCTGGCGCTCATGGCTGATGCGGTGCACTCCCTGGCTGATGTGGTGTCCTCTGCCACCATCTGGGCCGGCTTGCGGATTTCCCGCCGCAAATCCAAGGGCTTTCCCTATGGCCTCTATAAAGTGGAAAATCTGGTGGCCCTGGGCACTGCCGGGCTCATCCTGTTGGCGGGCTATGAAATTTTCCGCACCGTGCTGGCCGGCGGGGAAAACCTCAAGGCCGAGCGCCTGCCCTATGCCATCGCCGGGGTGGTCCTTATCGGGCTGATTCTTCTGGTCTTTTCCCGGTATGAATTGCGGCAGGCCCAAAAGCTCGACTCCCCCAGCCTCAAGGCCGACGCCCAACACCTGACCACCGACCTGTTTTCCACCGCGGTCATCCTGGTGGGCCTGGCCGGCTCTTACCTGCGGCCCGGCTTTCCCCTGGACCAGATCGCCGCGGTGATCATCGTGGTGCTCATCGCCCGGGTGGGCCTTAAGATCGCGGTGGACGCCATCCGGGTTCTGCTGGACGCGTCCCTGGATTTTCCCACCTTAAGCCGCATCCGGGACATTATTTTGGATATCCCCCAGGTGGATAAAATTATCGCGCTGACCGGCCGCAACTCCGGGCGCTTCAAGTTCATCGAAGCCGACCTGGCCCTCCGGGTCAAGGAACTGGATAAAGCTCACTTTTTGGCCAATCAGATCGAAAAGCGCCTGAAGGAGCAGGTCCCCCACGTGGACCATGTCCTGATTCACTATGAACCGGTGGCCAGGGACACCCGGGTGGTGGCCCTGCCCGCGGCCGCCGACAAAGAGCGGCTGTCGGAACATTTCGGGGAAGCCCCCTATTTTCTGGTGATCACCCTGAAAAGGGGAGACACTCGGATTTCCGAGGAAAAATGGCTGGCCAACCCCTATCAGACCGAGGAAAAGGCCAAGGGCCTCAAGGTGAGCGAGTGGCTGGTGGGGCTGGGGGTGGATGAGGTGATTACCGCCAAAAGCCTGGAGCACCGGGGGCCCTATTATGTTTTTTCGGACAACCAGGTGGACATGCAGCACACCGACCGGCGGGATCTCCGGGATATTATCAGTTCGCTGACCCAGCCGCCCGACGATACCGGCCAGGGCCGGGAGTAAAACAGGTTTTTATCGGGATGGAAATAACTGGTTATATATTCAGTTGATTTCCTTTATAATTTTCCACAAAAAACCGAAAATCAAAAACAGACGAGCCTCTGCCAAAATGTAGCCGCAGGCTTTTGCCTGCGCAGGCACAGTCTGAAAAGCCTGTGCCACCGGGGTGAATATATCAGCTATGAGGAGAGCCCCTTTTTTCCATAAATTTTGCAAGAGGCACAGACAACACCATAAACCATGACCGAGATCACCCCCGCGCCCGCCCGTCTGGCTGTTTCCTGCTTCAGGCACAGTCACTGCATCGACCTGGCCTACCACGAACAGGGCCAAGGCGAGGTCCTGGTCCTGATCCACGGCCTGGGGGCCAACGCCACCGGCTGGCGGGACCAGGTGGCGGAGCTGTCCGCCGCCTGCCGGGTGATCGCCCCGGACCTGCGGGGCCACGGCGGCTCCGGCCACCGGCCCGAGGAGCCCATCACCATCCGGGCCCTGGCCGATGATGTCGTCGCCTTGCTGAAAGGTTTGGGCCTGGGGCGGGCCCATGTCTGCGGCAACTCCTTAGGGGGCATGATCGCCCTGGAAATCTGGGTCCGGGCCCCGTCCCTGGTGAAATCTCTCATTCTGGTGGATGCCACCGCCTTTTTCCCGCCGCCCCAGATGCTGGACGATTTCCTGCGTCTGTTTGAAACCATGGACATGGAGGCCTTTGCCAGGTTTATGGCGCCTCGGCTCTTGACACCCCAGGCCCCGGCGACTCTGGTGGAGGAGCTGGTGCAGGTGACGGCCGCGGTTTCCCGGAGTGTGTTCCGGCAGGGGCTGGTGGCGGCCTTTCAGGGGGACTACCGCTGGATGCTGCCCCTGGTGGATGTTCCCACCCTGATCGTGGTGGGGGAAGACGACCAGGCCACCCCGGCGGGATACGCCCGCTATCTCGAAAGGCAGATCAAGGGGGCCGCGCTCCGGGTGGTGCCGGCCGCGGCTCACCTGCCGCACCGGGAAAATCCCTCGGCCTTCAACCGGCTGCTTCGGGAGCACCTGAAACGCTGCGGGGTTGACTGATTCAGGATTTTTGTGAAATGTTTTTGGTGGCACCGGCATCTTGCCGGTGCAGCGCACAGGCTGGAAGCCTGTGCCACCAGGATTCCTTGGCTTTGAGAGAGCCTAAGGCTCAGGTTCAGCCAAGTGCTTATCCGGAAAGGTTTTTTCCCTCCCCCTTGATGGGGGAGGGT
>JBGSLA010000269.1:0-35131 GCA_041740935.1 Desulfobaccales bacterium
GCCGCCGGTGGAGAAGTCTGGGGCGCCGGCCGTGCCGGGGGAGGAAGTTGCCACCCCGGCTGTTTCCGAAACGTCAGACTGTCTTGCCTCAGAGGATGATGACCCGCTGCTCGCCGGGCTCAACTCGGCCCAGCGGCTGGCCGTCGCCCATCAGGGCCCGCCCCTCATTGTCCAGGCCGGACCCGGCACCGGCAAAACCCGGGCTCTGACCCAGCGGCTGGCCTATCTCCTGCAACGCCGGCAGGCGCCGCCCGAGAGCATCCTGGCTCTCACCTTCACCCGCCAGGCCGCGCTGGAAATGGGCAGTCGGGTGCGGGGGCTGCTGCCGGATTTTTCGGGGCTCGACCGCCTCACCCTGGGCACCTTCCATGCCCTGGGCCTCAAGCTGTTGTCCGACCAGGGCTTTAATCGGCAGGTGGCCGATGAGGAGCGCCGGCGGACCCTGCTCAAGGCCGCGGCCCAGGAGGCGGGGCTGCCCATGGCCGTCCTGGATCGGCGCCTTGCCTGCGCCAAGCAGGCCCTGCTCGGCCCGGAGGATGTCCTTGGGGAAGAGCCGGCGGCGTTTTCCCGGGGCTTTGCCGCCTACGAGGCGCGGCTGGAAAAAGAGGGCCTGTGGGATTACGAGGACCTGTTGGCCCGGCCGGTGCGGCTGCTTGAGCATAACCAGGGGTTGCGGGAGGCTTGCCGGGAGCGCTTCCTGCATGTGTTGGTGGATGAATATCAGGACTTAAACGAGGCGCAGTATCGCTTTTTCCAGCTCTTGGCCGGGCCGGGTGCGGAAATTATGGTCATCGGCGACCCCCAGCAGGCCATCTATGGCTTTCGGGGCGCCCGGCCGGAGTATTTCCGCCGCTTCCAGGATGATTGGCCCGGGGCGGTTACTATGAGCTTCACCGAAACCTACCGCCTGCCCCCGCCGTTGCTGGCGGCTTCCCAACGGCTGCTGCCGGAGGCGGAGGCGGGGCCCCGGGTGAGCCGTCGGCAGGGCGACGGCCCGGTGGCGCTCCTTGAGGCCGCCACCCCCCAGGCGGAGGCCCTGGCCATCGCCCGGCAGATCGAGGCCCTGGTGGGCGGCCTGGACCACCAATCCCTGGAGGACCTTCGCCTGCGCTACCAGGACCCGGCGGGGGCCGCGGGCTTTCAGGACATCGCCGTGCTTTTCCGCCTCCATGCCCAGGGCGACGAGCTTTTTCAGACCCTGAGCGCCGCGGGCCTCCCCTGCGAACTGGCCCGGCAAACGGTGGGCCCGGAGATTACCGGGATCGACCTTCAGGCCCAGCGGGTGAAGCTCCTTACCCTGCACGCCGCCAAGGGCCTGGAATTTCCCTATGTGTTCATTGCCGGCTGCGAAACCGGGCTGGTGCCCCTGGAGCTGGAGGATCGGGACGATGCCGACCCGGAGGAGGAGCGCCGCCTGTTTTATGTCGGCCTGACCCGGGCGAGCCGCCAGGTGTTCCTGACCCGGGCCCGCAGCCGCACTCTGTGGGGCCGGCGCCGGCGCCCCCAATTGTCCCCCCTGGCCGAACTGGTAAACCCGGTGCGGCTGTCTCCGGGAACCGGCCGGGAGCGGAAGGCGGGGCAAAAGATTCTGTTTCCGGAATTGCGGCCCGCGGGCCCACGGCGCGGCCGGCAAAGGCTGTAGTGTTGTTATGAAAAGTTTTTTTGTGTGGAACCGCCGCTCTCGGCGGTTCGTTCGCCGGCGGGGGCGCTGGCGCCACATGTCATTCTGGTTCTCAAGCTCTTGCTTAGGGACCGGCTTGTCCGCCAGGCTCTGCTGGGCTCCGCTTTCGGCACCATGAAGCGGCGGGCAGTGCCCGCCCTACAGTTCGGAGGGTGCGAACCGACTGAAGAGTCTCATAACTATCTAAAAATACGAGATCCTTCGCTTCGCTCAGGATGACAAGCTGACCTTCGGCCTGAACATCAACCGCTTTCCTGTTTTTTTAACCGAAAACCGGAAACCGAAACCATCATGGCCGCAATCGGCCACCCCCGGAAATGAAAATCTTTTGTAGGGGCGGGGTAACCCCGCCCCCCCGGGTGGATTTTCACGGTAAAACCGAAAACAGTCCTTTCATGCTTACACTCCGCCAAGCCATCCGGGAATTGCTCCGGGAGGAGCCCCATTCCGCCCTGGAATTGTCCCAGCGCCTCTCTCTGCCGGAAAAAGAGGTCTATGGCCATCTCCAGCATGTGGCCCGCAACCCCGGGGCCGGCTGGCGCTTTCACCTGATCCCCGCGGTCTGCCGCATCTGCGGCTTCACCTTCAGCAAGCGGCAGCGCCTGACCATACCGTCCCGCTGTCCGGTCTGCCGCCGTCAATCCATCCAACGCCCCCGTTATGTCCTTAAGGCCGTTTGACGTGGTTTGCTGTTTCTGTTCTGAAAAGTTTGCTTGGTGTAGGGGCAGGCGCCCTCGCCGGCCCGGTTTGGACAGCCGGGGGCGGCTGTCCCTACACCATAAAGTCTTTTCAGGCTTTACGGGTGGGCCGCAGGCCCATGAGAGCTGTCCTGAAAAGTTTCCCGTTGGGCGCGTCTTAGGCGCCGAAAAAGGGTGCGTGAGGTGCACCCTGCAGAGCTTTGGTTCAAATCAGGCGATAGTTCGAGTCGGGCGGGACAGCCGCCGGCCCGCCCCGGCTCTTTATAAGCTTTCTTTTGGGCCGATAAGTGTGCTAATACTAATTTCTCATTGAAATGAACCAAACGAAACGCCCAAGCCATTGTCTTTTTTTCCACCGAAAACAGGAAACCGTATAAGAAAGGACCATGGAAGCGCAGCCGGCCTCTCCCCCCCAAACCCCCAAACGGGCCCGCTGGCGGGCCCTGTGGCAGAACCAGACCATTCCCCTGGTGGCCGGGGTCACCCTCGGGGTCATCCTGCTGTTGATGCTGCGCCTGCCGGCCACGGAATTCATCGAACTCAAGCTTTACGACCTGAAATTCCTCTACCGTGGGGTCCGGTCCCCCTCCCCGGATATCGCCCTGGTGGCCATTGACGAAGAAAGCGTCAAGAAACTGGGGCGCTGGCCCTGGTCCCGGGAGGTCATGGCCCAGCTCCTCGGGCGTATCAAGGAATCCGGCGCCCGGGTCATCGGCATGGATATTATCTTTGCCGAGCGCCAGGAAACCGCGGCCCTGATCGCGCTGCAGCGCCTGCGCCAGGACCTGGACCGGAAAAAGGCCGCCAATCCCCAGGTGTTGGCCTTAATTGACCAGGCCAAAAGGCAGG
This sequence comes from Desulfobaccales bacterium, assembly GCA_041740935.1. GTDB lineage: Bacteria > Desulfobacterota > Desulfobaccia > Desulfobaccales > 0-14-0-80-60-11 > JBGSLA01. The sequence continues at coordinate 3,229 of JBGSLA010000269.1, forward strand.
CGGATGTGGACCGCCAACTGGCCCGGGTCATCGGCCAGGGCGCGCCCACGGTGCTGGGCTTTTTCTTCGTCAAGGTGGGGGGCAGGTCGCTGGCCCCCCGCATCGGCGAGGCTTTGGGCCCCAAGGCCATCAGAGCCAGCACCTTCAACATGGTGCGCTGGCTGGATCAGCAGCCCGGGGGGCGGCTGCCCGTCATGGGGGCCGAGGGGGTGGAGGTCAATCTCCCGGAAATAACCGAAGCCGCGGCGGGCGGCGGCTACTTCAACATGGTCCCCGACCCGGACGGCTCGGTGCGCTGGGTGCCCCTGGCCCTGGCCTACGGCCCCGACATTTTCGCGCCCATGACCCTGGTCACCCTGCAGCATTACCGGGACCAGCCGCCCCTGGGGATCACCCTGTCAAGCCTGGGGGTGAGGCAGGTCCGCCTGGGCAGGGACATAATCCCGGTGGACGCCTTCGGCCGGATGTTTATCAATTTCCTGGGGCCGCCCGGCGCCTTCCCTTCCTACTCCGCGGCCCGGGTGATGGACGGCAGCCTGCCCCCGGAGGCCCTGAAGGACAAACTGGTCATGCTGGGGACCACCGCGGTGGGGATCTACGATCTTAGGGTGACGCCCTTTTCGGGCATCTGTCCGGGCCTGGAAATTCAGGCCACGGTGGTGGACAATATCCTGCGCCGGGATTTTATCCGCCTTCCCGCCAATCGCTTTTTAACCACCCTGAGCATCATCCTGGCCATCGGCCTGATTTTCGGCTTTTTGCTGCCGCGTCTGTCCGCGGTGGGGGCCATCGCCGTCACCCTGATGGTGGCCCAGGTCTACCTGATTATCAATTATCTGGCTTTTCGCGATTTCGGCCTCCAATTGGAGGTCTTTTATCCCCTGCTGGAGGTGGCCGGGGTCTATACCGGCATCACCCTGCAGCGCTTTCTGGCCGAGGAGCGGGCCCGGGTCCGCCTTAAAAAGGCCTTCCAGTCCTACGTGGCCCCGGAGGTGGTCAACCAGATCATCCGGCACCCGGAAAAGCTGCGCCTGGGGGGCGAGCGCCGGGAATTGTCCATTCTGTTTTCCGATATCCGGGGATTCACCACGCTTTCCGAGACCATGGACCCCGAGGCCCTGGTGGCGGTGCTTCATGAATTTCTGGACCCCATGAGTGAAATCATCGTCAAGCACGGCGGCACCATCGATAAATATATCGGGGACGCCATCATGGCCCTGTTCGGCGCGCCCCTGGAGATGCCGGACCACTCCCGCCGGGCCTGCCGCACCGCCCTGGAGATGGTGCAGAGCCTCAGGGCCCTGGACCGGGAGTGGCTGGAGCGGGGGCGGCCCAGCCTCAAAGTCGGCATCGGCATCAATTCCGGGCCGGTGGCGGTGGGCAATATGGGCTCCAGCCGCCTGTTCGACTACACCGCCATCGGGGACAACGTCAACCTGGCCTCCCGCCTCGAGGGCTTAAATAAATATTACGGCACCGAGATCCTGGCCTCGGCCGCCACCGTTCAGCATCTGGGCGATGGTTTTGTTTTTCGGGAGGTTGATCTGGTGCGGGTCAAGGGCAAAAAACAGCCCATCGCCATCTTTGAGGTCCTGGCGGAAGGCCCTCTGGAGGGAGATCTGGCCCGCTTTCTCACGCTTTATACGGAAGGCTTGGGCCTGTTTCGGGAGCGCCGCTGGGATCAGGCCCAGGAGGCCTTTCAGGCGGCCTGTGACCTCAACCCCCACGATTGCTTATGCTCCCATTACCTGCAAAGTATTGAAAAATTCTCCCAAAAGCCCCCCGGCCCGGACTGGGACGGGGTCACCACCATGTCGGAGAAGTGAGGCGGACGGGGAGAGTCCAACCCCAAAGGCGGCGGCAATGACTCCGGGAAAACCGCGCCAACCCGAGAGAACCTTAGTGCCCTGCCGCCCCGGCCGGAAGCGCTAATAAAACCATAGAGAAATATTGCTTGGGTCCATAAATGTTCTGATAAAGAGCAGTAATTGAACACATAAGAGGTCGATTACGGATTCTGTTTTCTTAACCACTCCGATACCAACTGAGCATAATCGTTAAATATTAGGTCATCTTGTTCGAGTCCTAACTCTAAACACAAATCTGGCAAGTCGGTTGTAAAAAGTTGATAACGCGAACGTATCACGGCCCCGCCTGGTATAGTTACACGTCCTGATGAATTTCGTAGCCAGTTTCTTATAATTGGAATAACCGTCAATGGGTCGTTATTATGGGACTTTATATCTTGACCAGCTATATTAGAAATAAATTTCTGGTAACGAAACTCTTCTCGATCTAATATTAAACAAACCTTTGATTTGTCTTTTCTTGAGCCGTATTTCTTTGCACCCAAAAATAGGCCTAGCTCAAGGGGCATGTTGAATCTTGGTAAATTGTTATTATTATCTAGTTCTGTTCTTGAAATATCGTTAATTCCAAATTTACATTTAGAAATTATCCTTGTGATATTTTCAATCCTGACTTCCCCAGAATCGTCAAGTTCAAGAGCACAGCGAGGGATGTAGCCACAATCAAATACAGAAAATACAATAGCACGGAAAATACCTCTATAATCCTCGTCGAAAGGGCAATTTATAAAAACGTTACTCGCATACTCATTATTACCCATGATTGTGCGCTCTTTAATGTCTCTTTGAACGCTTAGCCAAAACTACCTCTACTGCTTTAGCCACAGCCGATTTTTTCACAGAGCCGGATCTTGGAGGGGATTTTACTTCGCGGTTTCTTTGGGAGAGGGCGCTTCCTGCGGCGGTTTTTGAAGAACTGCTAGTACGTTTATCCTTCAAAACTTGCGATGCCGCAGTTGCTGCTTTTGCAGATGTTGTTTTTTTGGGAGCTTTGGTCTGCGACAAGGCACTTCCAGCTGCAGTCTTCGATTTAGGCCCCGTTTTTTTACTACCCAAAGTCTCGGATGCTTTGCTTGCAGCTTTCTTACCTGTGACCTTTTGTTTCGGCATTTTCCTTCTCCTTTACAGAGGCAATTGGATTTATTTTAATATCTTTTTACCTTATTGGGAAGTAGCAAGAATTCTGAAAAAAACAAAAATGAATAGGCTCATCCGGGAGAAAACTATTTTTATCTTGCCAGATCAGAAAGTTATCGAAATTTTTGAGATAATTGTGATATGCTTGCTGTGTCCGCCACGAGACGATGGCCATTAACCGGGGCGTGGTGCAGAAAGGCGGGGACATCCATCCTTCGACTGTCAGGCGCCACACCGCATCTTATTCTGAAGGTCTTTCTCCATGGCCCTGATGAAAGAACCGGTCGCGGCCCCCCCTCTGGTCAAGGGAGCGGAATGCGATCTCTCCATAACAAAGATCGCCTTCGGCGGCAAAGCCTTGGGAAGGGTGGACGGTTTCGTGGTTTTCGTGGATCACGCCATCCCCGGGCAGAAGGTGCGCGTCCAGGTCACCCGCAAAAAATCCAGATTCGCTGAAGCCACGGTGGTGCGTCTCCTGGAGCAATCCCCGGCGTATAAGCCCCCCTTCTGTCCCCATTTCGGCCTGTGTGGGGGCTGCCAATGGCAGGATTTAGCCTATGAAGAGCAGTTGTACTGGAAGGGGATTCACGTACAGGAATGTCTCCAGCATCTGGCCGGCTTGAGGCCCAGGATTATCCTGCCGACGGTGGCTTCACCGCAAGAGCGCTGGTATCGCAACAAAATGGAGTTCACCTTTGCCCCCCAGCCATGGCCCCTTGCTGAAGGCCGCGGCGCGGCAAAACGCTCCTCCGGCGGCGGCTGCGCCCTGGGGCTGCACCTCGGGGGCTCCCCCGACCGGATCTTCGACCTCGAGCACTGCTTTCTGCAGTCAGCCCAGTCAGCGGCCATCGTGCAGGAGGTGCGCCGCTGGTGCAACAAAAGCGGCCTGCCAGCCTACAACCCTAAAACCCAACGAGGCTTTTGGCGCTCCCTGGTGCTGCGAGAAGGGAAGCGCACCGCCCAGACCTTGGTTCAGATCATATCAACCAACCGGGGCGATCCGACCGCGGTGGAGGCGCTGGCCGGCCACCTGAGAGACCAGTTCCCGGACATCTCCACCCTGGTTCACTCCCGCAGCCAGAAAAAGGCTCAGGCGGCCGGTGGCGAGGTGAGCCGCACCTTATGGGGGCCGGGATATATTGAAGAGCAGATCGGGGAGTTGCGCCTGCGGATATCAGCCCATTCTTTCCTGCAAACCAACACCCTGGCCGCCGAAGGTCTGTATAGCGCCATCAGCCGGCTGGGGGAGTTCTCTGGCCGTGAGACCGTCTGGGACCTCTACTGCGGCGCCGGCGGCATCGGCCTGTCTTTGGCCTCCCAGGTGTGTCGGGTAGTGGGATTTGAACTGGTGGCGGCAGCCGTGACGGATGCCTTCACCAACAGCCGACTCAATGGTCTGAGCAATTGCCGGTTTCTGGCGGGGGATCTGAAGGAGCGTATGCAGGAGATCCTGAGAAGCCCCTCGCAACCTCTCCCGGAGGTGGTGATTACCGACCCACCCCGGGCCGGTATGCACCCCCAGGTGGTGAAGGCCCTCCAGGAGCTCTCCCCCCGGCGGATCATCTATGTCTCCTGCAACCCGGCCACCCTGGCCCGCGACCTGACGCTTCTCAAGGATCAATACGAGATCTCAAGCATCCAGCCTTTCGATCTTTTCCCCCAGACACCCCACATCGAGGTTGTGGTCCGCCTGGAGAAGCGCCCCAGGGTCTTATGATAGCTTCCTAAGGTGAATGGAGAACCGTCCCCGCCCCTTGCGAGGCCTGCGAGGTCAGGAATGGGTATGCCCAAGCTTCAACAGAGTCGATATGCCCTCAATATAGGAGGTTTTCCCTGGATGATAAGTTGTGGAGCAGGGCGGATAGCTGTCGGGGCCTCTCACGACAACAGTCTCATTTTGGGGTGGCACCTCATACCAAGTTGCCGTCAAAGAAGTATTTTTCTATAGCCGCAGGCTTTAGCCTGCGCCAGCACCAATGAGCAAACAGGTGCCGTAAAATTTTACTTGTATGATAGCAACTTGGTATCAGTCACCACAACTTCATCCTGGAGCAGTTTTATGCAAAGGGATAGATAAGGTGGGCTGGCGCCTTCAGCGCGTCAGCCAGCGGCCGTCCCGCAACGTCAGGAAAGCGTAAGGCCGTATCCATTTTACCAAGAAGAGGGCAAAGAAGGTATAAAGCACTCCATAGACAAAATCCATATCCCTCTCCGTTTTGAGGTAATAAACACAGAGAAGAAAAGCCACCACGGCCAGCGCCGTAACAAAGTTCACTATTACTGCGGGGTTCAGGACCATGGAGATGAAGAGGAGCGGGAGGAAGATACAGGAAAGGGGAAACTCCAGTTCCCGGATGAGAAAATCCACTATGGGCCAGAAGCGCTGTCTGGCCCGGTAGCGGGAGAACATGAACCGCATCTGGAGGAAGGATTCCCGAAAATTGGAGCGGTCCCACCGGAGAAACATGCGGCACATGCCTGTATAAGTTTCGGGGACCACGGTATGAACCACCGCGGTCCGCTGGTACACGGTGTCAAATCCCTGCCGCAGGATCAGGTTGGTGAAGGCCCGGTCTTCGCCGATGGTGCAGGGAACCCCCAGGAAGGTCTGATGCCGCCATTCTTCCAGAACCGGGAGGATCGCTTCCCGGCGGTAGGCGGAGAGGGCCCCGGGGGTGCAGAACACGAAGCGGTAGCCGGATTGGCTGGCCCTCAGGAAATCGAAGGCCAGCACAAAGCGCACCCAGAGCATCCGGGTGATCAGGTTGGCGGTACGGTTGTGCACCTTGACATTGCCGGCCACACCCCCAATCCTGGGATCGTGGAGTAAAGGGGACACGATCTGTTTGAGGGTGGCCGGCTCAATGACGCTGTCGGAGTCCACGGTGACGAAAAAATCCCCGGTGCCCTGGGTAAAACCGGTATGGAGGGCCTCACGCTTGCCCCGGTTTCGGGGAAAGCGCACCAGGCGGATTAACTCCGGGTAGCGGCGTTGGGCCCGCTGCATGTACTCCCAGGTGTCATCCCGGGAACCGTCGTCGATGCCAAAAATTTCCAGCCGGTCGGCGGGGTACTCAGACGCGGCCACGGAGTACAGGGCCTTTTCCACCATGGCCCCCTCATTATAAGCGGGGATTATGACCGTTACTTTGGGGAGGGGACCCGGGGGCAGGGGAAAAGGCCGATAACTCCACCAATAGTAAGTGCGCACCCCGTGGAAGCCTAAAAAGGCCAGGGCATAGGCGGCGCCCACGGCCATCAGGGGATCAGAGTAAGTCTTGAGAGAGAACAGGGCCAGATAGCCGTCCAGGGAACCGATCTTCAGGGCAATTCCAAAGGAAACCAGGACTCCCAGGGGTATCAGGCATTTCAACAGGGAATCCAAGCTATTAAACCGCGGGGGAGCCGTCAACGCCGAACCGGCTCGGGCCGCAGCCTTACCTGCACTGACTGATACTGACATGGCTGGATACCTGAACCTCCACAGTTGGTTTACATTACCTGGGAGAAATTATAGGCACAGGTTCAAGGCGCAGCCATTGGCCAACAACGGTATCTTGGAGAGTTTTGGGAGCTTTTTTTAAGAGCCGATGGAGGGAAAAGGGGACGCCAAAAGAGGGGTCAGGAATCTAAAGAAGTGAGTCCTTCCCGAACCGCGTATTTGATGAGTTCGGCGAAGCTCTGAAACCCCAACTTCTCCATGATCTGGCGGCGGTGGGCTTCCACGGTTTTCAGCCCCAGATACAGGGTGTGGGCGATTTGGCGGGGGGTCTGCCCTTCGGCGAAGAGCTGCAGCACCTCCCGTTCCCTGGGAGTCAGCACCGCAAACGCGGATTTGTCCGGGCCCGGAGATTTCACTTCCTCCACCAGCACCCCGGCCACCTCCGGACTTAGATAAACCCTGTTGGTCATAACCAGTCTGATGGCCTGGATGAGTTCCTGGGAGGCGGAATGCTTCAGGAGGTAGCCCATAGCGCCGGCCTTAATCATGCCTTTGACGAAGCGCCGGTCGGCGTGCATGGACAGGGCAATGATTCTGATCTGCCGGTTCTCTTCGAGAATCTGGCGGGTGGCGTCGATGCCGTTTAAGTCCGGCATGGTGACGTCCATGACCACCACATCGGGGCTGAGTTCCCGGGCCAGCCGCACTGCGCTGCGGCCGTCGCCGGCTTCCCCGACCACCTGAAGGCCGCGTTCCCGCTCCAACAGGGCCGCCAGCCCCTCCCGCATGATTTGGTGGTCATCGGCCAGGAGGACTTTAATGCTCATATGAGCCCTCCATGCTCAGAGCCCGGGCCAGGGGAACGGTCAGGATGATGTGGGTGCCGGCGCCGGGGGCGGACTGCACCTCCAGGGTCCCCCCATAGGGACGCAGGCGTTCCCGGATGCTGAAAAGACCGAAGCCGCACCTCTCCCGCCGGCGGGGCTCGGCCTGGAGCGGCTGGAAGCCCACCCCATCATCCCCCACCTCCACCTTCAAGGTCCCGTCCTGCCGCCTCATGGAGACTTCCACATGGCGGGCCTGGGCGTGTTTCACCACGTTCACCAGCAGTTCGCTGACCGCCTGGAAGAGAAGCACCCGCACATCGTCATCCAGGGCCACCGACTCCCCATCGGCCAGGAACCGGGCGGAAATTCCCTGGTCTTTCTGGGTCTGTTCCGTCAGCCATTCCAGGGCAGCCTCCAAGCCCAATTCATAAAGTATGGGGGAGCTGATCTTGAATGTCAACGAGTGGGTATCCCGGATGGCCTGCTCCAACAGGCCGCCGATCTTTTCCAGGTCCGCCCGGGGGACCCCTGGGCATTGGCTGGAAAGGCTTTTTTGCAGCTCTTCCAGCTTGATGTTTGCCAGCGCCAGGGTGTGGCCGATCTGATCATGGAGATAGACCGACAGGCGCCGGCGCTCCCGCTCTTCGGCCAGGGACAGGGAAGAAGCCAGGGACCGCAGATCATCCTGGTAGCCGGCCACCTGACTTTCGGCCCTCTGGCGCACGCCGATCTCCCGGTTTAGGAAATAGACCAGCAGAACCAGAAGGGTAAAGCTGGCGAAGGACACAAAAGTGAGCCCCCAAACAATGGCGCTGGACTTTTGTCGCTCCTGGGCCCACTGGGGGCTGAGCATTTTGTTTTGTTTGTCTTCCAGCTTTTCCAGAACCTGGCGGATGCGGTTCTGGAGCTTGGCTCCCTCCCGGGCCGCAGCCAGTCTTTCCTTCTCACCGTCTGGTTGCAGAGCCAGGTCGATGAATTTCTGGAACAGACCCCGCCTTTTGTCGATGAGGGGTTTCAGTTCATCCAGGAGCCGTCGGGAGTCCGGGTCATCGCTGGTCAGTTGGTAAAGGTCGGCGAAAACCCGGTCAAGTTCTTTGTCCGTGGCATGGTGTCGCGCCAATTGCATCTCATCTTTGGTGAGAATATAGCCCCTGGCGGCAGATTCAGCCTCGGCCAGCTGGTTCTCCAGATCGTAAGTCAGGGAGAGGATTTCCCGGATATGCGCCAGGCGGCCCAGATCCAGACGGAGCTTCTCCTGGTAGGTAACCAGGTAAACCGTGACAAAAAACGCGATGCCGAGGGCGACCCAGACCGCGAACAGCCTTTTCCCCAAAGCCGATCCCGGCAGGAAAATATTTTTCTTTTCCCTCGACAGGGGAAGATCCGGACTCATTGGCTTCCAAATGGACGAGGATAGGTTTTGGTCAACATGACCGCGAATCTTTTATTCATACCATACCAAACTATCTGGATACCCGAAACCGCGTTGCCCGTTTTGAGCAAAAATCCCTTGCCACAGACAGAGGCGGCGCGTTTACCCGGCGGCGGGCCTTTGCAGCATCACCACTGACAGGGCTTGCCCCATCTTAACAAAATCTTTACACCCAGCCGCCCTCTTTTAACCCTTTTTTAATTCAGCAACTGGTAGATGTCTCAATAAAAGGGATGGCTTACCGTTCTCCCGGGCCCCGGTCTGTGGCCCTACCGCGCCCAGGGGGAAGGAGCACTCTGAAAAAACGGGAGAAAGATATGGAAGACATCAAGAAAGTGAAGGACCTGATGATTCCGCTGGTGGATTATCCCCACATCCCCTACTGGTTCAGCGTTCGCCAGGCCATTGCCATGATCAAGGCCGCGGCCGCCGAACCCCATGCCCACATGGAACCCCGCATCGTCCTGGTATTTGATGAAAAATATCAGCTCCTGGGGTACTTGGGCTTCAAGGAGATGCTGGCGGGCATCGAGCCCCGGTTCCTGAGGCGCCCGGAAGCCGCTCACGTGCAGGGGGCCAAACCCGCCGACCTGGACCCGTTGCTGGGTATGCTCTGGAAAGACATGTGTGGCCGCAGCTGTAAGGAAGAGGCCAACAAGCAGGTAAAAGAGGTCATGACGCCGGTCAAGGTCACGGTCAAGGCTGACGACCCCGTGGTCAAGGCGGCTTACGCCATGGTTCAGGCCGGGCTGGAGATCATCCCGGTCATGGAAGGCAACACCGTGGCGGGCATTGCCCGCATGGATGACGTGTTCAAGGAAATTACCACGATAGTGTTGGAATAGTCCCACCTTTGGGGTCATGGAAAATTCTTTTAACAAAAACCGAAAACGTTCTTTATTGAAGGAGCATAATCATGGTGGATGAACGCAAGGAAATGGCCATGAGCGCTGGACTCCCGGAGATGCCGGATGAGATCGTCCTGGCCCCGGAAAAGAAGGTCATCAATTGGAGGCGGATATTTTTCATTCTGTTGGGCTTGGGCATCTTCTTTCTGTTTTACGCCATCCCCTCTCTCCCGGACGCGGTGGACCCCAGCGGCAAGGTCTTCAAGCTCCCCTGGGCCGGCAAGGCAGCCCTGGGCCTTTTTCTGATGGCCGGCGTCTGGTGGGTTTTTGAGGTCCTGCCCATCGGGGTCACCGCCATTGCCATCGGGCTGTTTCAGACCCTGTTTTACATCCGTCCGGCCAAAGAAGCCCTGGGCGACTTCCTGGACCCCTCGGTGTGGTTCATCTTCGGCTCCGTGGTCATCGGCACCGCGTTCACGGCCTCGGGCCTGACCCGGCGCATGGCCTACAAGATGCTGGGCATCGTGGGGGAAAAAACCAGCTTCATCCTCCTGGGCGTCTTTTTGGTGGTAGCGGCCATGACCCTGATTATGGCCCACACCGCGGTGGCCGCGGCCATTTTCCCTCTGCTGTTGGCCATTCACTCCCTGTACAGCGATTCCGACCAGCCCACCCGGTTCGGCAAGGGCCTGTTCATCGGCATGGCCTGGGCCGCGGGGGCCGGCTCCATCATCACCTTCCTGGGCGCGGCCCGGGGCGTGGCCGCGGCTGGCATGTACAAGCAGTTCACCGGACAGGACATCGGCTTTTTCGAGCTTTCCTGGTACATGCTGCCCCTGGGGCTCCTCATGGTCTTCGCCATCTGGCTGATAATCATCACCTTCTTCAAGCCTGAACTGCCGGTGATCGAGGGTCTGCGGGAAAAAGCCGGGGCCCTGGCCAAAGAACTGGGGCCCATGAACAGAAAAGAAAAATTCGTGGTGGCCACCGTTATTTTCATTGTGGTCCTGTTCATGCTCAAGTCCTTCCTGCCGGTCAGGTTCTTTGCGGATATGGACCGGGCCGGCATCATGCTCATCGGCACCCTGGCCTTTTTCCTCTCCATGACCCTCACCGTGGAAGACCTGGAGACCATCCCCTGGAACATCATCCTCCTGTTCGGGGGCGCCATGAGCATCGGTTTTTGCCTGTGGAACACCAAGGCCGCGGAATGGCTGGCGGTGCACTGGCTCACCTTTTTCCAGAAGGCCAACTGGCTGACCTTCGTGCTGTCCATTGCCTTCTTTGTCCTGGTCATGACCAACTTCATCATGAACGTGGCGGCCATTGCCATTTCGCTGCCGGTGTCCCTGGTCATCGCCCAATACCTGGGAGTGGCGCCCCAGGTCATCGTCTTCGCCTCCCTGGCCACCGCCGGCATGCCCTTTAACCTGCTCATCGGCGCCGCGCCCAATGCCATCGCTTACGAGAGCAAGCAGTTCACCGCAGGGGAATTTTTTATCTACGGCATAATTCCCAGCCTGGTGCTGATGACCCTGCTCACGGTGTTCTGCTACGCCATCTGGCCCCTCATGGGCATGCAGGTGGTGCTTCCGAAAATGTAGGCTGTAAGCAAAAGCTGTAAGCTATAAGCTATAAGCTATAAGCTCTAAGCAAAAGCTATGAGCTGTGAGCTGTAAACAGGAAAATAACCCGAGAATAATAACTGTTCTGCTAACAACCAGAAAGAAAAGCCTAAAGCTTAAAGCTTAAAGCTTAAAGCTAAAAAGGATTGCACATGCGCAAGACATCCTTATTTCTCCTGAGTCTCGCGGTGATCCTGCTCGCCGGCGGATTTCTGGCCGCCTCAGAGCTTGCGGCCGCTCCCGCCGCGGCCCCCGGCGACCGCCTGGCCCTGTCCGGGATTATCAAGAGTCCCACGGGCAAGGGCGTCAAAGAGGCGGAGGTGGAGGTCCTGGTGAACGGGCAGCCGTATAAGCCCGGGGAGAAGGACGGCCACGGTGAGATAGTCACCAGCAAACAGGGCGGCTTCGTGGTCGATTTAACGCTCCCCGCCGGCACCCTCCCCGGCGCCAGGGTGGAGGTGCAGGCCCACAAGCCCTCCTGGAAGGCCATCCCCCCCACACCGGTTCAGGTGGTGGACGCGGGGACCGACGCGGCCGGCAACCGCCTGTTCCAGGCCTCCGGCAATTTCACCATGCCGCGGGCCGTTACCCCGGCCTTCTGGATCGCCACCTTCATCCTCTTGGCGGTCTACGTCATCATCTCCTTCGAATGGATGCACCGCACCCTGGCGGCCCTGCTGGGCGCGGTCCTCCTGCTGTTCATCAGCTACACCGCGGGTGTCTTCGACAAGGGCTACTTCATCCTGTCCTACGAAGACGCCATAGCGGCCATCGACTTAAACGTCATCTTCCTGCTCATGGGCATGATGATCTTCGTGGGGGTTCTGAAGAAAACGGGCGTGTTCCAGTTCCTGGCCTACAAGTCGTATGCCTGGGCCCGGGGCAACGTCTTTGTGCTGTCCTTTGTGCTGCAGTTTCTCACCGCGGTGATCTCGGCCTTTCTGGACAACGTCACCACCATGCTGCTGGTCATCCCGGTGACCATCCAGATTGCGGTCACCCTGAAGGTCCACCCCCTGAATTTCCTGATTCCCCAGGTATTTGCCAGCAATGTCGGCGGCACCGCCACCCTTATCGGCGACCCGCCCAACATCCTGATCGGCTCCTACACCGGCCTGACCTTCGGCGCCTTTGTGGTCAATCTCTCCCTGGTCTGCCTCGTGCTGCTGATCATCTCCTGCTTTTACTATCTGTGGTGGCACAAGCAGGACTATCTGAAGGCCGAGGTTACGGATGTGGAGCGCACCATCGTCTATCTCAGGGAGGAATATAAGATCACCGACCGGAAGCTCATGACCATCGGTCTGCTGCTCCTGGGCTTCACCATCTTCCTGTTCATTATGCATGGCTTCCTGCACATGCAGGTGTCGGTGGCGGCGCTCATCGGCTCCCTGCTGCTCCTGGCCATCTCCCGGGTGGACATCGTGGAGATGCTGGAGCACGAAGTGGAATGGCCCTCCCTGATGTTTTTCATAGGCCTGTTCATGGTCATTGCCGGGGCCGAGGAGACCGGCCTGATTCAGCAGATCGCCAACTCGGTGCTGTATTTCTCCCAGGGGAAGCTGTGGCTGGCCATTGTCCTCATCCTCTGGGTGAGCGCCATTGCTTCGGCCTTTATCGACAATATCCCCTTCACCGCCACCATGCTGCCCATTGTGCTCTTCATGAGCGACAGTTTCGGCCTGCCCAAAGACAACGTGCTGTGGTGGTCCCTGGCCCTGGGGGCCTGCCTGGGCGGCAACGGCACCATGATCGGGGCCAGCGCCAACGTGGTCACCGTGGGCCTGGCCGAAAAGGCGGGCTACCACATCGGCTTTGTGGAGTACATGCGGCGCTGCTGGTGGCCCATGATGATCACCGTCAGCCTCTGCACGGCCTACCTGCTGCTTTTTTATTAAGGAGTCAAACCTATGAAAATCAAAGTTCTCCTGGTGGACGACGAGGAACAATTCGTGGAGATGCTGGCCCAGCGCCTGGAAACCCGGGGGTTCGTGGTGGACACCGCCCTGGACGGCGACCGCTGCCTGGCCATCCTCAAGGATAAGGATATGGATGTGGTGGTCCTGGACGTCCTTATGCCGGGCAAAAGCGGCATCGACACCTTAAAAGAAATCAAAAAGCTCCGCCCTCTGACCGAGGTCATCATGCTCACCGGCCACGCCACGGTGGAGACGGCCATCGACGGCATGAAGCTGGGGGCCTTTGATTATCTGATAAAACCCACGGAGATCAATGACCTGGTAGCCAAGATCACCAAGGCCCACGCCCGCAAGGCCGAGCACGAAGATCGCATCCTCCAGGCCAAGATCAAGGGGATCGCCCAGAAAAGCGGCTGGTAACCCGAGGCTGTTGCAAGAGATTTATGGGGGTGGGGCGTTCCCACGGGCTGGAAGCCCGTGCTACCGGGATTGCGCCCCCTCCCCCCTTTTCCCCACCCTCCTCCGCCCAGCCTTAACGGGGCCTCGGCAGGAAAACCGCGCCCCCGCCCCGCCCCTTGACCGCAGCAGGCGGAAAAGGTATCCTGCTTGAAAAAGCTGATGAAATAGGCAGGTTATGGACCAGCAGCCCAGCCGGGATGAGACATTCCCCGCCGCCTCGGGACCGGAGGGCTCCAGACCGGAAAGTTGGCTGGTGTGCGTCAGTCCCACTTCCCTGTCCCATCCCCTGATCCGCTCCATTCACCGTCTGGCCCAGGCCCAGCAGGCAAGATGGTATGCCATCTACGTGGAAACCCCGGCCCACGCCCGCCTCCCCCGGGAAGACCGGGAACGGGTCTCCCAAGCCCTGCGGCTGGCTTCCCAACTCGGAGCTCAGCCGGTGAAGATACCGGGCTTCCGCGTCGGGGAGGAGATTCTGGCTTTTGCCCGGGAAAACCAGGTAAGCAAAATCTTCGTGGGCAAACCCTATCAGAGGAGGTGGCGCCGCTATTTCCGGGCTTCGCTGGCGGATTACCTGATCTGGAACTGTGGCCCCATTGATGTGTATGCCATCTCGGGGGAGGCCGAAGCCGCGCAGCCGGTCAGAACCCGGTGGCCGAGACCGCAGCCCCTGTGGGCCAACTACGCCCTGGCCGGCGTCGGGGTGGGCCTGTGCACCGCCCTGGCCTATGCCCTGTTTTCTTATTTGGCCCTCACCAGCGTGGCCATGATGTATCTTTTCACGGTGGTGATTATTTCCTCCTCCCTGGGCCGGGGGCCGGCCATACTCTCCTCTTTTTTCAGCGTCGTCCTCACCTATTATTTCTTCGTGCCCCAATATTTCTCCTTTGTCCTGGCCAACACCGAGTATGTCATCACCCTGGTGGTGATGCTGGTGGTCAGCGCCCTGATCAGCGGGCTGACGGCCCGCATCCGCTACCAAGCCACGGTGGCCCGCCAGCAGGAGCGCCAGGCCGCGGCCCTCTTTGAAATGAGCCAAAACCTGACCGCCAGATATAGCCTCGACGCCTTGCTGGCGGAGGCCGCGCAGCAGATTTCCCAGATATTTCAGGGCCAGGCGGCCATCCTGCTGCCAGACCCCGAGGGACGATTGATTCTGGGTGCGGGCAACCCCATCCCTGATTACGATGTCACCGAAAAAATCGTGGCCGGCTGGGTCTTTCGGCACGGGCACCTGGCAGGCTTCGGCACCGGGACGCTGCCCAATGTCAGGGGAATCTATCTGCCCCTGAAGTCTTCCAGCCGGGTGATTGGAGTGCTGCGGCTGGAACTCCATGCCCCGGAGCGCCCGCTGAACTCGGAATCCCTGCGCCTGTTGGAGGCCCTGGCCAATCAGGTGGCCCTGGCCATCGAACGGGAAGAGCTGGTCACCCAGGCACAGACCGCCCAGGTTCAGATGGAAGCGGAAAAAATGCGCAACATCCTCCTCAGCACCGTGTCCCACGATCTCAGGACCCCGTTGACGGTGATTGCCGGATCGGCCAGCAGCCTGCTGGAGGGGGAGAATCACTTGGATAAGGCCACGAAACAGGAATTCGCCCAAACAATTTATGAGGAAGCCAAGCGGCTGGACCGGGTGGTGCACAATCTTCTGGAAATGAGCCGGTTGCAATCCGAAGAATTTAAGCTCCACTCCGAATGGCATGTCCTGGAGGAGGTCATCGGCTGCGCCCTGGCCCAACTGGACAGCCAGCTGCGGGATCGCCCCCTGCATATCTCAATTCCTGCGGATCTGCCGCTGGTCAAGATCGATGCCCTGCTCCTGGAACGGGTATTCCTCAACTTGCTGGAAAACACCGCCAAACACACCCTGGCGGGAACCCCCATCGACATTACCTGCCGCATCGCGGAAAAGGACCTGGAGGTGGAGGTGGCTGACCGGGGGCCGGGGCTGCCGCCCGGCCAGGAGGAGAAGATTTTTGAAAAATTTTACCAGGTGTGGCCCGGCCGGACGCGAGGGGCCGGATTGGGGCTGACCATCTGCCGGAGCGTCATCGAAGCTCATGGCGGCCGTATCCGGGCGGCCAACCGGCCGGACGGGGGCAGCGCTTTCCGCTTCACCCTCCCCCTCGACGAGGAACCCCCTCTCGACGAGTACCTGCCTGATGAAACCGCGCATCCTGCTCATTGAAGACGACCCCCAGATCCGCCGGTTCCTGCGGACTTCTCTCGGGGTCCAGGGGTATGAACTCATCGAAGCCGAAACCGGGAACGACGGACTGGCCCTGGCCGCGTCCCGGGTCCCGGAGGTGGTGCTCCTGGACCTGGGCCTGCCTGACCTGGAAGGCATCGAGGTGATCCGGCGTCTGAGGGAATGGTCGTCCATGCCGATTATCATCCTCTCGGCCCGGGGTCAGGAACGGGACAAGGTGGCCAACCTGGACGCCGGGGCGGACGACTACCTGACCAAACCCTTCAGCATAGCAGAACTGCTGGCTCGCATCCGGGTGGCCTTAAGAAGAAAACTTCCGGCGGAAGAAGGCAAACCCCTGCCGATTTTTGCCCTGGGGGATCTGAAAGTGGATTTTGAGCGGCGCCTGGTGTTCCGGGGCCAGGCGGAAATCCACCTGACCCCCATTGAGTATAAGCTGCTCTCCGTCCTGATAAAATACCGGGGCAAGGTGGTCACCCACAGCCAACTGCTCAAGGAGGTCTGGGGGCCGGCCTACACCGGACAGAACCCCTATCTGCGGATTTTCATACTCAATCTGCGCCGCAAACTCGAAGCTGATCCCACCCGCCCGTACTATCTGATCACCGAACCCGGGGTGGGCTACCGCCTGCGGGATGAATAATACCGTTTTCGGTTTGCAGTTTACGGTTTTCGGTAAAAAATAATAAGAAAAATAGGTTGATAGATGTTTAGTTGGTTTCATCCCAATCCGAACTTGGTATAACAATCCTGTCTTTCCCTCCTGATTTCATCAGGCAAGGCTGCTCAGCCTCAGAGTCCGCCTTCGCCGGCTTGATTTCCAGGAAACCCCCGATTCCAGTCCTGTCAATACCAGGGAGCGTTCCAAGGGCAATTTTCTGTAGCCGCAGGCTTCAGCCTGCGCCTGTACAAGACGGAAAAACCGTGTCACCGGTTTTTACCTCTTTGACGGCAACTCGGCATCAGATCTCCAGCCAGGTGCGTTCGGCAATGGGCTCCGGCAGGGGGCGGCCCTTCCGGGGCACCAGCAGGCGCTGCAACAGGTCCAGATCTTTCGGGGGGGCCTTGTCGATCTTGACGTAATCGACTGCGATCCCGCCCTCCTCCAGGCTGATGCGGAAATAATTCAGGCTAAAATAGGGCACAAAAAGGCGCGGCAAAAAACCGAAGCGGGTCGACATCTCCGCAAACATTTTCAGCCAGGTGCCGGTGTTGACCACCAGGCGGCCGTTGAGTTGCCGCACCGAGGGCATGTGGGTGTGGCCGTAAATAAACATCACCATATCCGGATGCGCGGCGAAGATTTCTGCGGCTGCGTCCAGGTATTTCTGCTCTTTTTCGCTGCTCAGCTCCGCGGGGTTCAAGACGATGCGAAACCGCTGCAGGGTCGCCCGGAAGTCCCGCCAGATAAAATAAAGGGGCGTCGCCAGGACCAGAAAGTTCACAAAGAGCACGGTGTTGATGATCAGGATCAGCTGCACCAGGTTGCCGAAGATGCCCAGGGAAGCGAGCAGCCAGTTGTTGAGGAAGATATTGGTGTTGGTGGCGCCCAGCCACTCCAGGGCCGCGCCCCCAATCACGAACAATTCAAATCCCGAAAACAGCAGAAACGGCAGGATCAGCCAGCGCAGCCAGGGACTCATTTCATGGTAAAAATAATTGGACATGACCCAATAGGGGATTTGCTCGCTGGGATAGACCGACTGGATGTCTTTTAGCCAGTTATATCTGCCGAAGCGGGAATGTTTGCCCGCGGTGCTGACCACGCTGCTGGTGAGGAAATAGCCGATGGGATGGGCGTAGGGGTTGCCGAAGTCGGGCATGCGGTTATAGGCGTCGTACTGGTTGCCGTGCTCGATCCAGATTCTTTTGCCGCCGATCTCCCGGGTCACCGCCGGGGTCTGCTCCAGGTGGATATTGTAGGCCTTCAGCATCTCGACAAACTCGGGGTAGCAGGCGATTTCATAGTCGTGATTGCCGGGCAGCATGGTGATCTTGACCGTTTCCCCGGCAGCTTTGAGGGCTTTGAATATATTGGGGAATTGGTCCATTACGGCCCGGAGCTTGGCCGGGCCTTCGATGTCGGTGAATTCCCACAGGCCGAAGATGTCGCCGATAATCAGGAGTTCGGCGTCTTCTTGCCGGGCCGCCAGGTCTTCCAGAAAGGCGATCAACTCCGCCTCGTAATCGCAGACGCCCAGGGCCTCATCCCCGCCGATATGGAGGTCGCTGATGAAGTAATAGATTTTGGACAAGGTTTATCCTTTTATTTTTCGAAGCTTAGCCGAGCAGAGCTTGGCGCTCCTGCGGGCTCCCGAGCGGCAGCCTGGGAACCGGAATACATCCCAAAGGCGGGATGCGCTTCGCTTTCCCGCCCTACGGCCTGAAAAAAGCCGGTAGGGCGGGCCTCCGTGCCCGCCTGAACCAGAGGCGGCCGGGGACGGCCGCCCTACCAGAATATGGCCGTCTAAGGAATTTTTCATAACAGTTGCTTATGGGCCTTGGTCCTACCCGCAAAGCATGAAAAATGCAGCGCCAGCGCCTTGGCCTTCGTATGAACCGCCGAGGGCGGCGGTTCCACACAAACACTTTTCTGGACAGAGGACCGGCCCCTATTCCAACAGGATGGCGAGCCATTGGGTGCTTTCCTCGGACGCCAGGGCGATTTTGACAATCATGGTCAAGGGTACCGACAGCAGCATGCCGATGGGACCCAACACATAGCCCCAGAAAATCATGGACAGGAACACCACCAGGGTGGACAGGCCTAATTTGCGCCCCATGAGTCTCGGCTCTATGAAATTGCCGATGGCGATGTTGACGGTCAGGTAGGCCAGCAGCGTCAGCAGGGCGGAAGGGAAGCCCAGCTGCACCAGGGCCCAGATAATGGCGGGGATGGCCGCGATAATCGAACCGATGGCCGGAATAAAATTCAGAAAAAAGGCCAGAAATCCCCAGGTTCCGGCGAAATCGACCCCGATCAGGGCCAACTGCACCCAGATCAAAAGTCCGGTGGCCAGACTGAAGAGCGTTTTAAACCCCATATATCTGTTTATATTGGCCGTAATGGTTTTAAAATGGGCCTGAGTTTCCGGATCAGGAAAGGCAGCCTGCAATTTGTGGTGAAAACCAGAGGCTTCCAATAGAATAAATAGCACAGTGAGCAAAATTAGGAATAGATTCGTAAACAATACTCTTAAAATTGTTAAGATATACGTAACCATGGTCATAATAAATCTGGGATTGAAGTAATCATCCAGCGGCAAATTGGTCTGATCTATCTCTAATCCATGGCTGTTGAGCCAGATGATGGCAAAGTTTACCAGATCGGCGAGGCGCTGTTGATAGGTTGGGAGTTGTTGCGAAAGAGAATTGACCGACCTCCCCATAAATACCATGAGAAAAAGCGCTGTCACCACCAGTCCCAGCATAATAATGAACACAGCCAGGGTGTTGGGCACGCCCCGGCGCAGCAGCCAAAAGAGCGGCGGGGCGCACACGGTGGCAAAAAAAACCGACAGCAGAAACAGATTGAGGATGGCAGCGGCTGCCTGCATCCCGGCCACCACGACGACGGATAACGCCGCCACGACCAGGATAAGGAGCATATCAGAGACTTTTTCACCCATGATGGCCGGGCCCTCCCTGCTTTTTAACCCAAGTCTGACTTCCAGGCCGCACCGTTTCAGCCTTCACCCAAAATATTCTCCAGGGCCTGGTCGATGGTGGGAAAGAGAAACGGGAAGCCCGCGGCCAACAGTTTCCGGGGCGCGACTTTCTGGCCGGTGAGGACGGCCTCGGCAAACTCCCCCAGAACCAGGCGCAGCATGAAGGCCGGCGCCGGCAGGAAGGCGGGGCGGCCCAGGACCCGCCCCAGGGCCTTGGCGAAGTCACGGTTGCGCACCGGGTTGGGGCTGGAAAAGTTCACCGGGCCGGTCAACTCCGGATGCTCCGGCAGGAACAGAAAGGCCCGCACCAGGTCCTGGTGGTGAAGCCAGGACATCCATTGTGCGCCGCTGCCCACCGGGCCGCCCACAAACTTGTTGAACAGGGGCACCAGCTGCTCCAGCATGCCGCCCCCCCGGCCCAGCACGATGCCGAAGCGGGTGATGACCGTGCGCACCCCCAGGTCCTGGGCCTTCAAGGCCTCGGCCTCCCAATCCCGGGCCAGTTCGGCCAGAAAATCCCGGCCGGGGGGTGATTCCTCGGTGAGTTCCTCCTCACCCCGGGGGCCGTAATAGCCCGGGGCCGAGGTGCTGCAGAACAGCTGGCGCCGGTCGCCTTGGGCCAGGGCGGCAACCAGGTTCCGGGTGGTCAGCACCCGGCTGTCGTAGAGCACCCGCTTGGCTTCATCGGTCCATTTGGTGGAAATGGAGGCCCCGGCCAGGTTGATGATCCAGTCGTGCCGGGCCACCTCCGCCATCCAGGGACCTTCCTCTTTGGGGTCGCCGGTGACCAAGCGGAGGCGGTCGGAGGGCGGGGCGGGAGGGTCCTTTTTGCGGGTGAGGATGGTGATAGTGTGGCCCTGGTCGGCCAACTCCCGGGTCAGAAAACCGCCCACAAAGCCGGTGCCGCCGGTGAGGAAAATCTTCATTATTGCCCTCCTATGACGGAATAACCGAAGTCAGGGATAGCACTAACCCCGCGAGTTGAAAGTAAGTAACAATGCCCAAAACATCAATCATCGTGCTGATTAAAGGGCCTGAGGCGATGGCGGGGTCGAAACCCACTCTAGAAAAGACCAGGGGCAAGGAGGCCCCCAGCAGAGTGGTAAGGGTTGCATTTAGAATCAGGCTTAGGCCCACAATGAGGGTCACCCAGGGATTGCCCTGAATCCACTGCACCATAATGGTGGCAAAGGCCGCCAGGCATAAGCCCATGAGAAGGCCGATGCCCACCTCCCGGATAAGGAGGGGCAAGGCATTCCGGGCAGAAACTTCTTTCAGGGCCAGACCGCGTACGAAAACAGTGGAAGTTTGGCTCCCCATATTGCCCCCGGTGCTGGTGATGAGTGGAACAAAGGCCGCCAGCGACACCAGCACTTTCAGAATCTCGGTTTTCTGATTGATGATATAGCCGTTGAAATTTTCAATGATAATCATGGGAAGCACCCAAAGCAGACGACTGGTCACCACGGTGAGCATTCGTGATTTAAAGTAACTATGCTCCGGCACTTCCATGGCGCCCAGTCGATAGATGTCTTCCGTCACCTCTTCCTGGATGATATCAATGACATCGTCATGGGTGACAATGCCCACCAGGCGGTCCTCCCGGTCCACCACCGGCAGGGCCAGGAGGTCGTATCTCTGGATTTTATGGGCCACCTCTTCCTGGTCTTCGTTGGTGTGGGCCAAGATCAGGTCCTGCTCCATGAGATCGGACACCCGGGTGTCGGGGTCGGCCAGGACCAGCTGCCGAAGGGAGACGGCCCCGATGAGGCGGCGCTCTACGTCGGTGACATAACAGTAATAGATGGTCTCTTTGTCCAGGCCCACCCGGCGGATTTTTTCCAGGGCCTGGGCCACGGTGATAAAGCTTTTCAGGTCGATGTACTCCGGGGTCATGATGCGGCCGGCGGTGTTGTCCTCATATCCCAAAAGCAGGGCTGTGGCGGCCCGTTCTTCCGAGGTGAGGAGGGCCAGGAGCCTCTTGGCCACCTTGGCCGGCAATTCATCCAGGAGGGAGGCCCGGTCGTCCGGGGACATGTGCTCCACGATCTCCCGGAGCTGCTCCTGCTTAAAACTGCCCAATAATTCCTGCTGCTCCTCCAGGGGCAGGTGTTCGAAGACCTCCACCGCCTCCTGCTTCTCCAACAAGCGAAAGAGCACCACCCGCTCCGGCGGGGCGAACTCGGCGAAGAGGTGGGCCAGGTCATTGGGATTTTTGGGGGCCAGGAGGGCCTTCAACTCCTGCCACTGGTGGGCCTCGAGGAGGTCCTTGACGCTCTGGACGAATTCCTCCATGGATGCACCCGCTTTGTGTATGACCCTGAGTTTGAAGCTTAGCTTTGAGCCAAGGGTTAAGGGCCGGCGAGAGGTCGATTTTTTTTAAACAGGTCTGGAACCGCCCGGCGGCGCGCCCCCTCGGGCTGGGGGCGTCCGGGTTTCCCGAAGCGCGCCCCCAAGAACAGGACCTCGGTAGTGAAATGCTGGAGTCAGTCTTGGAGATGGGTCCTCAGAGAAAAGCAGGAAAGCCTGGGGAGAACCCGGTCCTCCAAACGGGGCGCCCTGCCCCGGCGGTCGTCACCGGGGGCTGAAACCCTGGGACAACCTATCAGAAAAACCCCGGCCGCGCAACGCCGGAAATATTCTCCTCCGGCCGGGGGCCGGCAGACCCAATTGACAGGTGGGCCTGAGATGGGTAAGGTTTCAAAAAGGTTTGTTTTCCCGGCCAAGGCTTCCGGGCCCGGCAGGGAAGGAGGATGGCATATTGCTTGGCATAACCCGGCGTAATCCAGGTTTTCTGCTGATTTGCTGGTTTACCCTTATGGTCTCCTGGTGCCTGGGCGCGACGCCGCCGGCGGCCCAGGAGCACAAAACTCCGGCCCCCCAATCTTTGGACAAGGTCCTGGCGGAAGGAGCCGCCACCCTGGAGAAGGATATCGCCGCGGTCAAGGCTGAAGCCGACGCCACCCAACTGCGGCTGAAACAGGCCGAAGAAAGTTTGCAGCAGCTTAGGACCCAGGTCGCCAACCTCAAGGCCTCCCAGACCGTGGGGGAATTGCAGCTCAAGGCGGCCCAGGAAGTCCTGGCCGACTTTTCCCAGCGGGAAGAACGGGTGGTGGGGCAGATTAAAGAGGTTGAGGAAAGCCGGCAGCATCTGGCCAAAGAAGCCGACGACCGCGCCAAGGCCTTCACCGGCCTTCAGCAGCAGGTGGAGCGCCTCAAGGCTTCCCGGCATCCCACCTGGAGTGCGCCGAAATTTCGCCAGGCCTGGGAGCGGCACCAAAACCTGGCCAGGCAATACCAGGCCGCGGCCGCCCAATTCCTGGAGCGCCGGGACCAGGTCCTCCGGGTGCTGGAGCAGGAGCGCCAGGTTCTCAGCGATGTCGTGGCCGAGCTCAAGACCTACGTGGAGGCGGGCTGGAAAGAAGAGTTGCTCAAACGCCAGACCCCCTGGTCCCTGTGGCAGATCGTCAAGCAGACTTTGAAGTCCCTGCTGGAGGTGCCGGAGCGGCTTACCGGCTATCTCGCCGACCCCATGCTCCCCCAGAGGGTGGCGGCCACCCTGAAAGCCAATTGGGCCCCGGCCCTGGGCCTTTTGGCCCTGTTCCTGATGGTGGCCCGGACGGCCCCCCGGGTGCGCCGCTGGGCCCATCCCAAGCTGCGCCTCTGGCAGACGGAAACCACGGAATTGGGGGGCAAGGTGATCTTCAGCGCCGGGGAGATAATCGTCACCCACCTGTTCGGTCTCAGTTTTGCGGCCTGGCTGGCTCTGTCGGTCTGGACCCTGGGCTGGTGGCAGACCCGGGTGGGCAAACTCCTGCTTCTCAGCCTCCTGGTCTGGGTGGGGCTGCGCCTGGGGCTGAAGTTGGTCCAGGCCTTGTTCGCCGGCCGAGACCAGGGAGGCATCCTCCCCCTGGACGAGCGCACCGCCCGCTTCTACCGCACCCACCTCAAGCTCTTGCTGGTCTATGTGCTGGTGTTCGGCGTTTTCGGGCTCACCCTCCTGGGGCGCCTGGGCATAGAAGCCCCCAGTTACGACATGCTCGGGGAAATCCTCCAGGTGGGCTTCATGGTCTGGGTCCTGTGGCTCTTGCGCCGGAAATATTTCGAAACCCTGCGGGCCGCGCTGCCCGGGCCGGCCTGGGTCAGGGGGCGTGGGTTCTACGCGGCCCTCCGGATCGTGCTGCTCATGGTCCTGGGCGCGACCATCATCGCCGGCCTTTTGGGGTTCCACTACCTGTCCGCCGCCATCGCCAAAGGCGCCACCCTCATCGGGGCGGTGGTGGTCCTGTTCTGGGTGATGTGGCACAGCGCCCGGGCCGTGCTGGACCACGCCCTGCAGCAGCGGAGCGCCCGGGTCCCCAAGAAAGCCAGGAAACAGGAGGAACTCCTCAAGAACTATTACCTTGCCCTCATGAAGGTGGGGGTCACCATCCTGGTGGCCGGGGTCACGCTTTTCGGCTTGAATCTCTGGGGTATTCCTCTCAGCTCGGTGGCCTGGTTTTTCCAAGGGCTGACCTGGGGTCCGCGGCTCGGGCCCTTTCATCTGAGCCTGGCGAATCTGGGGCTGGCGGTCCTCACCCTCTATGTGGGGCGCTGGCTGTCCGGGTTTTTTCGCACCTTCCTGGAAGCCCGGTTTTATCCCCGGTCCCACTGGGACGAGAGTCTGCGCTACACCTTCTCCAGCATCCTGCATTATTCCATCCTGGCGGTGGCCGTCCTCACCGCGCTGGGCTACCTCGGGGTTTCCTTCGGCGATGTGGCCATCGTGGCTGGGGGCCTCGGGATAGGCATCGGCTTTGGCCTGCAAAATATCGTCAACAATTTCATCAGCGGCCTCATCCTCCTGTTTGAGCGGCCCATCAAGGTGGGGGACCTGCTGGTGATCGACGGCCAGTGGGGCCTGGTCAAAGAGATTCGGGTGCGCAGCACCATTTTCCAAACCTTTGATCGTTCGGTGATCATCATCCCCAACTCGGAGTTGATCTCCAACAAGATTCTCAACTGGACCCATTACGGCCCCGGTATCAACCGGCTCCACCTGAAGGTGGGGGTGTCATACGACTCCGACCCGCGCCAGGTGACCGGAATTCTGGATGAGGTCTGCCTGGCCAACCCCCGGGTGGTGTCCGACCCGCCGCCCCAGGTGTTCTTTGAGGCCTATGGGGACAGTTCCCTGGACTTCAACGTCTGGGTCTTCCTGCACAGCCCTTCGGACCGCATCCCGGCCACCCATGAACTGAACAGCGCCATTTTTGAGGCCTTTCAAGCCCAGGGGATCGAATTTCCTTATCCGCAAATGGACTTGCATATCAAAAGTCTGCCGCCTGGTTCGAGCTCGCCTCCCCTGCCGTCCAAGGGCGAAGCATGACCCCGGAACCTCCCCACAGCCTGCGCCTTCAAGCCGCAGCCGTCGCCCTGGGGGCCCGCCTGGCCGAGGCCCGGCCCCTGGCCGGGGACGGCTCCGACCGCCGCTTCTTCCGGGTGCCCGGGGAGCCGAGTGTCGTCCTCCTTAATCACCCCC
Source organism: Desulfobaccales bacterium (assembly GCA_041740935.1). GTDB lineage: Bacteria > Desulfobacterota > Desulfobaccia > Desulfobaccales > 0-14-0-80-60-11 > JBGSLA01. The sequence continues at coordinate 28,187 of JBGSLA010000269.1, forward strand.
AGCCACCCGGCCCCGGGGTTTCGGAAAACGACTCCTATTTTTTCATCGGCCGCCACCTGCGGGCGACAGGAACGCCGGTGCCGGAGATTTTTGCCTATTGCCGAGAAGAGGGCTGGATGCTGTTGGAGGACGTGGGGGACGTGAGCCTGGCCCAGGCGGCGGCCGCGGCCCCGGGCCACGCCGAGCTGGTGGCCTTATATCGTCAGGCTTTGGCAATATTGGTGCATCAGCAGGTGGAAGGCAGCCGGGATTTCAACCCGGCCTGGTGTTTCGACACCCCCGCGGTGACCCGGCCGTTCCTTTTGGAGCGGGAGTGCCTCTATTTTGTCCGGGCCTTTGTGCAGGGCTATCTGGGCCTGGAGGTCGAAGCAGGCGACCTGGCCCCGGATTTCGAACACCTGCTGCATGAGGCCTGCCCGGAAGAGTCCCCCTTTTTCCTCCACCGGGACTTCCAGTCCAAAAATCTGTTTATTCAGGGAAGCGCCCTCCGGGTGCTGGACTTCCAGGGGGGGCGCCGGGGGCCCCTGGGCTATGACCTGGCGGCCCTGCTCATCGACCCTTACGTGGACCTGAGCCCGGCCCGGCAGGAGGACCTGCTGGACTTCTACCTGGGGCTCCTCCGGCAGTATGGGGATTTTGACCCCGAGGATTTCCGGGAACAATACGACCACCTCGCCCTGTGCCGCAATCTGCAGATTCTGGGGGCCTTTGGCTTTCTCACCCGGGTGAAGGGCAAACCCTGGTTCGCCCGCTACATCCCCCCGGCCCTGGCCGGTTTGCGCCGGCGCCTGGCGGCCCGCGGCCGGGCCTTTCCCCGCCTCCGGGCTTTGGTTGAAAAAATCCATCTTTGATGAACCGCCGCTCCTGGACTTGTGGCCCCTGCCCCCCCTCATGTCAAAAAAACCGAACAAAAAATTGAATCCGGGCGGGCTCAAAATCACACCGTCAATAATACAGGGATTCTCATAGATTAAATTTTGCCAAGCCCGGACTCCAGGAGGGCTGGTAAAAAAATTTGAACTGAAAACCGTCAGCCCAAGGGGACATATATTTAAACCTGTTGAATTTATTGACAAATAAAGCAGGGAAAAACCTGGCACAAGAAATGCATCATAAAATAGGCGTATATGAACCTAAAGTAAGGTACCCACATCCCCCCCTTAACGAAGTTCATATACCATTTTCTCCTTTCACCCAACTGGCCGGGAACCTCCCCCACCCGGCCAGTTACATTTTTAGGCCCCGCCATACCGAGTCGCCCCAACCTTCCTGCCGCCACCAAGGCCGTGGGCCGTTTTTTCTGGTATAATATTCCCGACATCAGAGGGGAGGGCGCGATTTTATGGCCGACAGGATCAGACTGGGCATCAGCACCTGCCTTTTGGGGGAGCAGGTGCGCTATGACGGCGGACACAAGTGGGACCGGTTCCTCACCGACACCCTGGGGAAATACGTGGAGTTCGTGCCGGTGTGCCCCGAGGTGGAATGCGGCCTGGGCATTCCCCGGGAGGCCATGCGCCTGGTGGGCGACCCCGCCAACCCCCGGCTGGTCACGGTGCGCTCCGGGGTGGACCACACCGCGCTTATGCTGACCTGGGCCCGGGCCCGGGTGGCGGAGTTGGACTCAGAGGACCTCTGCGGCTTTATTTTTAAGAGCGATTCGCCCTCCAGCGGCATGGAGCGGGTCAAGGTCTACGGCCCTTCCGGCTCCCCCGTCAAGACCGGCGTGGGCCTGTTCGCCCGGGCCTTTATGGAGCATTTTCCCCTGCTGCCGGTGGAGGAGGAGGGCCGCCTCCACGACCCCAAACTCAGGGAAAATTTCATCGAGGCCATCTTCACCCTGAAGCGCTGGCGGGAGCTGCCGGCCGCGCCGCACGACCGGGGCGCGCTGGTGGACTTCCACACCCGCCACAAGCTCCTGCTGCGGGCCCACAGCCCCGAGCACATGCGCCAGTTGGGCAAGCTCGTGGCCCAGGCCGCCGCCCTTCCCCTGGACGAACTGCGCCAGGCCTACCAAAAGCTCCTCCTTTTGGCCCTCAGCAAAAAATCCACCACCAAGAAAAACACCGATGTCCTTTACCACCTCATGGGCTATTTCAAAGGGGATCTGAGCGCCGACGAAAAACAGGAGCTGCGGGAGATCATCGACCTCTATCACCGGGGTCTGGTGCCCCTCATCGTGCCGGTGACCCTGATCAACCATTATGTCCGCAAATACGACGAGCCCTACCTCAAGGGCCAGTGGTATCTGAACCCCCACCCCATCGAGCTGCAGTTGCGGAATCATGTCTAGGGATACTGTCCTGAAAAGTCCAAAGTCCAGGGTCCAAAGTCCAAGGTCATAGCGGCGGGCGGTGCCCGCCCTGCACGGCTGTCTTGTCAAGTTCCTCCTCAGCCCCCTCTCCCCCGCCTGCGGGGAAGAGGGTTGGGGTGAGGGGGTTTTTCATGCTTTGCGGGTGGGCCGCAGGTCCATGAAGAGCTGTCCTGAAAAGTTTTTTGGGGGGGGAGGGTGGGGGAGCCGCTTCCCCTAAGCTCTCCCCCCAGAAGCTTTTTTCAGGAAGTACACGGCGCCCCGGCATTGCTGGGAGGCCGAGCCCCGGCGCCCCGGCGGCCGGCTATTTCCCCGTTCTGGCCCTGATCTTGAGATAAATCAGGGCGCCGGAGGCGGCCATGCCCATGAGCCCCAGGCCCAGAAGGATGCGATAGATTTGCCCTAAGAAGCCGCCCCCGAAATGGAGGCTGGTGAGGGCCCCGGAAAGCCCGGGGGCGCCGAGGGCGACCTCCAGGGCCATCAGGGCCCCGGATGCGGCTTGCAGGAAGAGGAAAAGCGCCAGGATGATGCCCATGGTGCGGTGCCCTTTACGCAGATAGGCCTCGTCCATGTTCACACCTTTTCTGATGAGGGTTGGCGCGGTCAGGGGGCAGCCGGGGCCGGCGGCTTCTCAGGGGATTCCCCCGGTCCCGGCGTCGCCGGTTTGATATCCGCGGGCCCGGCCGCGTCCAGCCGATGCCTGGCCCGACCGGACAACTCCGTCATCCGTTTGTCCAGGCTTGCCACCCCTTGTTCCAAAGACGGCTCCATGACAGTCACTTCCCCTTTATTCAGAATGATCCGCTGCAATTGGGGAATGGCCACTCCGGTGGCTGCTTTCATGTACACCGGTTGAATATAGACGATCCCTCCGGGGACCGGAATGAGGATCATCTTGCCCCGCTCCACCTGGGAGCCCAATTGGTTCCACAGGGTAAACTGCTGGGCGATCTTGGTGTTTTGGTCGATAAAGGCGTCAATCTGGGAAGGGCCGAACACCAACATCCCCTTGGGAAAGTCAAAGGCAAAGACCTTTCCGTAATTGTCCCCGTCGCAGCCCACCACCATCAGGGACCTGAGGTTGGTCCGGGCCATGGGGGTCATGGGACTGACCTGGATAAATTCAAATTTGTCCTGGCTGATGAGGTTCAAGGTCAGAAAATAGGGTTTCATGCGCTCTGGTTTGCGATTATGAATGATCTCGGGAGATTCCCACAAGTCTTCCTGTCTGAAGAAAACCCCGGGGTCGTATTGGTGGTATTTGGCGTAAATATCCACCTGGATGGCAAAAATGTCCTTGGGGTAGCGGACGTGTTTTTTGAGGTCGTCGGGCATCTGGGACAGGGGCTTCAGAAGGCCCGGATACATGCGGTTATAGCCCTGGATAATGGGGTCCCGCTCGTCGGCCAGGTAATAATCCACGGTGCCGTTGTAGGCGTCCACCACGATTTTCACCGAGTTGCGGATGTAGTTCAGGCGGTTGCCATGGGGCTGGGAATAGGGGTAATGCGTTGAGGTGGTGTAAGCATCCTGAATCCAAAAAAGACCCCTTTCCGTGACCACAATGTAGGCGTCCTGGTCCAGGAGAAAAAAGGGGGTGAGCGTCTTGATGCGCTCTATGACGTTGCGCCGGATGAGGATGCGGCTGTCGGGGAGGGTTTTCCCGGTGAATAAAATGTCCCGTTCCTTGAAGTACAGGGAGAAGAGCAGACGGCGGAACAGGGAGTGCACATAGATGCCGTCCTTGCCGTGATAATTACTCAGCCGGTCGCCCTCGGCGGTGGGGTAGCTGAGTTCCTGGCTCTCGTTGGGAGCAATGACATATCCATAGTTCAGCAGACCGAAGTAGATGGCGGGTTGGGCGATTTTGAAGCCGTACTCCGATTGGGGCGGGATGTCCTGGATGAACCAGGTCATGGGCTCTTCCCCCCCCTGGGCCGCCGGGGTCATGACCGCCCCGAAGCCGTGGGTGTACTTGAGGCGCTCATTGATCCAGTTGCGCACCGCCGGGGGAAGATCAGTCATGCTCAATTCCCGGGGTGCCAGAAAGACCTGCTGGTAGACTCCATTGACGGTATAGCGGTCCACATCAACGCCGGGAAACTTATAGTAAGTCCGCAATTCCTGCAGATGTTGGAAAACCTCCAGGAGAACTTCCTGATCCCACACCGGAATGTTCCTGAGATTGGTCCTGATGAGGGGCGCCTTCTGGTACCATTCCATGGGCTCAATTTGAAAATCCCGGCGCTCCACCCGGTCCAGATCATAGGCCGCCAGGGTGGCCTTGATATTGTTGTCGATATACGGCCATTCCCGGGAGATTTCGTTCGGTTTGACCATGTATTGCTGCACCAGGTTCGGTAAAAAAGGGGAATACCGGGCGCCCAGGGCCAGGAAAAAGAGCACCGCAGAGGCCAGCAACAGCTTGAGGCCCTGGCGGCGGTTGAGGTAATAGATCAGCAGGACCGCGGTGGTAAGCAGAAAAAAGATGGATACCCAGATCAGGGGCAGGATCACCCGCATTTCCACAAAACCGGGCCCGTAAAAAATGGCCTGGCGGGAGGTGGAGTACAGCAGGGAGTAGCGTTGCAGGATGAGGTCCCAGATGCCCATGACAAAAAGCACAAACACCATGACGCTCAGATGAATCTTGGCGCCCCAGGGCAAAGAGCGCTCCTGCTTGCTCAGATAGCGGTTTTCGGACCAGTAGAGCAGCGCCAGTCCCAGAAACAGCAGGATAAGAGTGAGAACCAGGGTGTGGAGAATGGACAGGTAAATGGGCAGGGAAAAGAGGAAAAAGCTGACGTCGAGGCCGAAAACCGGATCGGCCACCCCGGCCTGGGGGGCGAACAGGAACAGCAGGGTCTCCTCCCAGCGCCGAAAGAACGGCCAGGCCAGGACCAATGCCAGGATGAGGCTGAAGGGGGTGTAGAGTTTCAGAGACCCGGAGCGGAATTTTTCCAGGAAATACCGGTAGCGGGAGCGGGCCAGGGAGGGTTTGTCGCTCTCCGGGGGGGCGGTCCCCAAAAACCAGGAGGCCACCCAGAAATTGAGGAAAAAGACCAGGAAAAACAGCAGACTGAAGACTATCAGGATAATATAACGATACGTCAGGCGTCTGAAGAAATAACCGAGATAACCCAGGGACTCGAACCACCACATGTCCACCATGAAGTCCATGAAGACCAGCGCCAGGACCACATAGAGCAGCACCAGACCGATGGCGGCAAAAATGAGGAGCTTCAGCCAACGCCAGAGTCGGGTCATCACCGATCCTTTCTCTCAGCCAGAGGGGTGGGAGAATTTTGTATGGGCATCTAATTTAAATTATAAGCTTACCATCAACTCCCTTTTCTGTCATGCCCCCAGGTGCAACCGGCGGCTTTTGCCTGATTTTTTTCCCCAAGGGCTCCTTCGGTCATTCTTCTTTCAGAATGGCGGCCAAATTAGGCTGCATGGCCCGCCAGGCCGGGTAGGCGCCGGCAGCCAGACCCAGGACCAGGACCAGCAGAAAGGTTTGCAGATAAATGGCCGGGGTGAAGAAAAAATGCACGGTCCAGCCGAAGGCCTGCTTGTTGATCACAAAAATCAGCAAGAGCGACAAAGAAGACCCGGCCAGGGCCCCGAGCATGAAGCTCAGGACGCTGGCCAACCCCGATTCCACCAGGACCATGCCCATGATCTGGCGGCGGGAGGCGCCCAGGGCCTGGAGCAGGGCCAGGTCCCGCTCCCGGTCCATGATGACCACCAGGAAAGTGGTGATGATGCCGAAGATGGCCACCACCACCGCCACCCCCTCCAGGGCGTAGGTCAGCGCGAAGGTGTCGTCGAAAATTTGCAGAATGCCGTTGCGCAAATCGGCGTGGGACAGGGTGAGGAGCTGATAGCGGCTGCCGTAGCGCTCCTGAAGCCGCGCCTGCATTTCTGTTATTTTGCTCTGGTCGTTGAGATAGAGCCGCACCGCGTTGACCCGGGTGTCGGGCCAGAAACGGCGGAACTGGCGGATGTCCATCCAGACGCTGGGGCCGTCGGTGCGGTAGTCGTAAAACACCCCGGCCACCCGGAGTTTCTGCGGCCCCGAGGGGGTGGGCAGGATCAGGGTATCCCCTTCCTTGAAGCCGAAGGTTTCGGCCAGGGGCTCGGAGATGACGATGGGCCAGGGGGTGGACGTCGCGCCGCCGCCGGGGGCCTGCCGGCCCACCCCGCCCACGGCCGCCATGATGTCGTCGGTATTGCCCTTTCGAAACCACAAGCCGCCGTGCCGGGCCAGAACCTCGAAGCTGCCGCCGATGACCAGGGCGTAGCGGTCCTTGAAGGGCAGGCGCACACAGCGGTACAGATAAATGTCGGCCACCTCCGGGTCCCGGCAGAGTTCGGCCAGGACTTCGGGGGGCAGAAAGCGGTCGTAGGCCGCGGTGGAAAAGACCGAGGGGCCGAAAAAGATGTCGCCGCTGATGGAGCGGTTGACCCACTGGTTGACGGTCTGGCGGAAGGAGCCGATCATCACCGCCACGGCAATCAGCATCCCCAGGGCGCAGGCCAGGGCCGCGATGGAGACCGCGCTCCTGGACAGGGAGCCGGCCAGGTAGCGACAGCCCAGGTCCCCGGCGGGGCCGAGGAGGCGCCGAAAAAAG
>JBGSLA010000270.1:0-26003 GCA_041740935.1 Desulfobaccales bacterium
ACCCCTTAATTCGGGAGGTCAGACTTACAGCCTGTGAATCACAGGCAAGAGCCTCACGCCCCTGGCAAAGGACGAATGGGCTTGGGTTCTGGTTCCCAAGCTCCCGCTTGGGAACCTACGTGTCAGCCAAGCTCTGCTTGGCTCCGCATCCGGCGCGTTACAGCGGTGGGCAATGCCCGCCCTCCAGATCTTTTTATGCTTTATGGGCCAAACCAATGACCCATGCGCAACCGTTCAAAATTTATCATATTATAATTCATTTTAAGTATTTTCCAGAAAAGAATAGAAGCAGGCCTCAGCCCCGGGAAAAAACGTCGGCGGCCAGGTCGAGGCGCTCCCCGGCCTTAAGGCGATGGTACCCCAGGGCAGCCACCATGGCGGCGTTGTCGGTGCACAGAGAGAGGGGGGGCAAAAAAAGGCCCATGCCGCCGCCGGCGGCCCGTTCCTGGAGGACCTGACGCAGACGGCCGTTGGCGGCCACGCCGCCGCAGACCGCCAAATGCTTGCAGCCGGTGAGTTCCAGCGCTGTCCAGGCCCGGCTGACCAGGCTCTCCACCACGGCTTCCTGAAAGCTGGCCGCCAGGTCGGCCCGCAAGGAAGAATCCGTGAGGATGGCCGGGTTTTTTTTGAGGAGGTGGGCCACCGCAGTCTTAAGGCCGCTGTAGCTGAAGGTGAGGGGTTCGGCGGCAATGCGGGGCCGGGGCAGCGCAAAGGCGCCTGGATCGCCGGCCTGGGCCAGGGCTTCGATGACCACCCCGCCGGGATAGCCCAGGCCCAGGAGCTTGGCCACCTTGTCGAAAGCCTCGCCCGCGGCGTCGTCCCGGGTGCGGGAGAGCCGGGTCATGGAGAGGAGACTCTCCACCCGGTAGAGATTGGTGTGGCCCCCGGACACCACCAGGGCCACACATGGAAAGGGCGGCGGCGCTTCGGTGAGCCACAGCGCCGCGATGTGGGATTCCAGATGGTGGACCCCGGCCAGGGGGATCCCGAGGCTGTAGGCCAGGGCCTTGGCCACGGCCATGCCCACCACCAGGGCGCCGATGAGGCCGGGCCGCTGGGTGGCGGCCAGGCCGTCCAGGTCCCCGAGGCTCACCCCCGCCTGGTCCAGGGCCCCCTGAATCACCGGCGCGATGTTCTCGAGATGCCGCCGGGCCGCCAGTTCCGGCACCACCCCGCCATACACCGCGTGCAGTTCGAACTGGGTGGCCACCACGCTTCCCAGAATCCGGCGCCCATCCGCCACCACCGCCGCGGCGGTCTCATCGCAGGAGGTTTCGATTCCCAGGATCAGCATTTTTTATTTCGGGTTTTCGCTATTCGACGAAAATAAATAGGATTTTTTTGTTATTTGATTCTTTGCTTTTTCAAAACCAGGAAAAGTCTGGTGGCACGGGTTTCCAACCTGTGCGGGGACGGGCTGGAAGCCCGTCCTACCGGTTTTAGGCGCTGATGTGCAGTGCTGTTGCGTAGGGCGGGCTCCGCCCGCCGTTTTCTCTTAAAACAACCGTTTCTGGCTCGGTTTTTCTGTGGGAATCACCAACTCCTGATGCTCCAAAATGGCGCCGTCGGCCAGGATATGGCGCACTTCTGCGCCCCGGGCCGCCAGTTCCGGCGCCAAAAGCTGCCCCCGGTGGCAGCGGGCCGGGTCCGCCTCAGCGCAGAGCAGAGAAACTCGGGCCGTGCGGGCCTCCTCCAGCAGCCGGGCCAACCCCTCCCGGAACGGGGGCCGGGAGCGGAGATATTCCCACACCACCTCGTCGGCCAGGGGCCGGTCCAGGTCCCGGGGCTTGCCCCCCAATTCCCGACCGAGGAAAATATAGCGGATACCGCCCTCTTCCAGAAGGCGCATCAGGGCCTCCCGGTTGAAATGGGGGCAAAAGCGGCTGTAAGGCCGGCTGCGCACATCGGCCACCACCTCGATGCCGTGGCGGTGCAGGAGCCCGAGAAATTTTTCCGGGGGATGGTTGCTGTGGCCGATGGTGTGAATGATCATGATCCTGGTCCGAAACCCGCAGGAGACCCCGGAGTCTCACCCGCGGCGATGGAAAATCCCCCTCTCGCCCCTTTGTTAAAGGGGGGAAGGTTTGAACAAGCCCAATAGCGAGCCATAAAGCCCCAGCGTTTTAAGTCCCCCTTTTATTTTGGGTCCGGAAGGTTTTCAAGGCGATGAGACCATGAGAAAAGGGGTGATTTGGGCCAATTTTTTTTTGCCGATGCCCGGGACTGCCAGGAGATCTTCCAGGGTTTTAAAGGGGCCGTGATTTTCCCGGTGCTGGATGAGGCGCTGGGCCAGGACCGGGCCGATGCCCGGCAAGGCCTCCAGGTCCCGGGCGCTGGCGGTGTTCAGGTCCAGGGCCGCGCCAAGGGTGCGGAGCCGCTCCCCGGACATGCGGCCCAGACGCCAGGCGCCTTCCTGGTCCACCTCAACCAAAGTTCCTGAAGAGAGGAGAGTAGCCGGCTGGGGCGCGGGTTCGACGCCGCCGGCCTGACGCCAGACCTCCAGCAGGGTAGGGGGCGCGGGGAACGCATAGACCCCGGGGTGGGGCACCTCACCGGTTACTTCCACAAAAACCGGGGTGGGGAGGGTGGCGGTGGGTGCCGCGGGGGTTCCGACAAAGTTCCCCCTCCAGACATAGACCCCCAAAAGCACCGCGCCCAAAAGCAGGACAATCCCCAGTTGGGCGCGGTTGAATGCAGGCATAGCCAGTAGCCAGTGATCAGTGATCAGTGATCAGTAAACAGTGACCAGTAATCAGTGATCAGTGATCAGGAGAATAAGACTGCCGCCAATTTATAACAATTGAGCCTTTTGCAAAACCCATAGTGATAAAAGATTGTTATCTTGAGGCAAGCGAAGACTCTGGCATTCTCAAAACGTCGAGATCCTTCACGTCGTTCAGGATGACAAAATAACCCACTTTCACAAGAGCCTCAACTGATAACTGGTCACTGGCCACTGGACTAAAACCTCTACCCCCTGGCCCGCTGTTCGTCCTTGAAGAGCTTGAAGGTGACGCTGTCCACCAGGGCCTGCCAGGAGGCTTCGATGATGTCATGGGCCACACCCACGGTGCCCCAGCTTTGGTGGGCGTCCCGGGATTCGATCAAGACCCGCACCCTGGCGCCGGTGCCGCCGGGGCCGGGCAGGACCCGCACCTTGTAGTCCTCGAGACGCACTTCTTCGAGCCGGGGGTAAAAGCGCAGCAACGCCTTTTTCAGGGCCTTGTCCAGGGCATTCACCGGACCGTTGCCGATGGCCGCGGTGTGCACTTCATGGACGCCCACCCGCACCCGGATAGTGGCCTCGGGCATGGGGGGGTCGTCTTCCCCCACCTTCTGGTCGATGATCCGGTAATTCATGAGGCGGAAGTATTCTTTGTATTGGCCGAGCGCCGCCCGGAGCAGCATCTCCAGGGAGGCCTCGGCCCCCTCGAACTGATAGCCCAGGGATTCCAGGTCCTTGACCTTTTCGAGGGCCAGGCGCACCTTGGGTTCGTTGGGGTGCAGCTCCAGGCCGAAATCCCGGGCCTTGAGGATGATGCTGCTTTTGCCGGATTGGTCGGAGACCGGGATGTAGCGGGTGTTGCCCACCGCCAGGGGGTCGATGTGTTCGTAAGCCCGGGGGTTTTTTTTCACCGCGTCGGCGTGCATGCCCCCCTTGTGGGCGAAGGCGCTTTTGCCCACGTAAGGCTGATAGCGGTTGGGGCGCATGTTGGCCAGCTCATAGACAAACAGGGATACTTCCCTGAGGCGCTTGAGGTTGGCCTCCTCCAGGCACCTCAGGCCGAGCTTGAGCTGCAGATTGGGGATGATGGAAATCAGGTTGGCGTTGCCGCAGCGCTCGCCGACGCCGTTGATGGTGCCCTGGACCTGCTCGCAACCCATCTCCACCGCGGCCACGCTGTTGGCCACGGCCAGGTCGCTGTCGTTGTGGGCGTGAATCCCCAGGGGGAAGCCGGGGAAGCGCTCCTTGACCGCCTGAATGATGCCCGCGAGATCAGTGGTCAGGGTGCCGCCGTTGGTGTCGCACAGCACCAGGATCATGGCGCCGCCGTCCACCGCGGCCTGCAGGGAGCTTAAGGCGTACTCCCGGTCTTCCTTGAAGCCGTCGAAGAAATGTTCGGCGTCATAGATGAGCTCGTCCACTTTGGGCTTCAGATAGGCCAGGGAGCCGGTGATGAGCTCGAGGTTCCGGGTGAGGGTGGTCTTGAGCACTTCCTTGACCTGGAAAGGGGAGGATTTGCCGAAAATGGTCATCACCGGGGCCCGGCTGAGAAGAAGTTCCTGCATGTTGGAGTCGGCGTCGGGCTGGCGGTCCTTGTGGTGGGTGCTGCCGAAGGCCGCCACCCGGGTGAGCCCCAGGTCATAGTTGCGGATATCGGTGAAAAAATCCCGGTCCTTGGGGTTGGCGCCCGGCCAGCCGCCTTCGATGTAATGCACCCCGAGCTGGGCCAGCTTCTGGGCGATGCGGATTTTGTCCCACAGGGAGATGGCGAAATCCTCCGCCTGGGTGCCGTCCCTTAAGGTCGTGTCGTAGATTTTCACCTGGCGCATTATAATTCCCTTCTTCCCCTTTTCGCCTTTTTCCCCATTATTTTTCAGTTTTTGGCGGCGGATTTTCCAGCCCGAAGGCGTCATGGAGCACCCGGACCGCGAGTTCGGTGTATTTATCCTCGATGACGCAGGAAATCTTGATTTCCGAGGTGCTGATCATCATGATGTTGATGCCCGCCTGGGCCAGGGCGGCGAACATGTGGGAGGCGACGCCGGCGTTGTTGCGCATGCCCACCCCCACGATGGAGACCTTGGCGATGTGTTCGTCGCTTAAGACCCGGTCGGCCCCGATATCCCGGGCCACGGCGTTGACCACCTCCAGGGTCTTGGGCAGGTCCCCTTTGGGCACCGTGAAGGTCAGGTCGGTTAAGCCGTCGATGCTGGTATTCTGAATAATCAGGTCTACGACGACATTGGCCTCGGCCACCGGCTGGAAAAACCGCATGGCAATCCCCGGCCGGTCGGGCACCCGGGTGATGCTGACCCGGGCCTCGTTGCGGCTGAAGGCCACGCCGGACACCGCAATCGCTTCCATTTCTTCGTCCTCCTCACACACCAGGGTGCCGGGGTGATTGCTGAAGGTGGAGCGCACCCTGAGGGGCACCCGGTATTGCTTGGCAAAGCTCACCGAGCGGATCTCCAGGACCTTGGCCCCCAGGGACGCCATCTCCAGCATTTCGTCATAGGCGATCTTGTCCAGGAGCCGGGCCTTCAGACATACCCGGGGGTCGGTGGTGAAGACCCCTTCCACGTCGGTGTAGATTTCGCACAGGTCGGCTTTGAGGGCCGCGGCCAGGGCCACCGCGGTGGTGTCGGAGCCCCCCCGCCCCAGGGTGGTGATGTTGCCCACTTCGTCCACCCCCTGGAAGCCGGCCACGGTGACCACCCGCCCTTTTTTCAATTCTTCCCTTATCCTGGTGGTGTCGATGCCGACGATGCGGGCCCGGCCGTAGGCCCGGTTGGTGTAGATGCAGGCCTGATGGCCCAGCAGCGAGGCCGCCGGCACCCCCTGGGAACGCAGGAACATGCTGAACAGGGACACCGTCACCTGTTCGCCGGTGGCCAACAGCACGTCCAGCTCCCGGGGGTCGGGAGGGTCGCTCAGGTCTTTGGCCAGATGGATCAGGCGGTCGGTTTCCCCGGACATGGCCGAGAGCACCACCACCATTTTGTGGCCGTCCATGGAGCCCTTGAGGACCCGGTTGGCCACGTTGGCGATGCGGTCGGGATTGGCCACTGAGGTGCCGCCATATTTTTGTACAATGAGCGCCACGGTATGCTGACCTCAAAAAATTTAAAAGATATTTATACCTTATCCTGAAAAAAAAAGGAAGACCCTGGTTTAGGGGATCAAAGTGAGGAACACCTGAACCATAGTACCTTTGACCTGAATAATTGTATTAAAGGGGAGGCCTTTGTTTTTAGCACTGATTTCAGGTTGAATTGCGGATAGACCTTGAGAAATTTTTCATTTAATTGAAAAAAGGCCATATTTCCCAACCTTGATTTACAGTATCAGGTAATTCTGAGAGAACTGTAAAATCTGAGACAAAAAGAGAAAGATGAATTTGGATTAAGGGGCTGTTTGACAATTATTGGGGGGTAATCGCCATCTCATTATTTTTTCACCCAGGGCAAGACATTTTTTATGTAACCTTGACTTTCTCGATATGAGCATTACCGTAAGTTAACGATTACAAGCGCAGGTGACACGGTTGAGAGGAATTGATACGGGTAACTTTCCGAGGTAAACGCGTTTTACGGTTCATCACCATAAAGGGCAGAGAATGCGGCGAGTTCTGTTCGAGTGGCGCGGGATTAAGCTCTACTCCTACCCCGTCATGCTTTTCCTCGGCACTTTGCTCGGCATCATGGCTGGAACCTACGGCGCCTGGTTACAAGGTCTGAATCCGGGCCGGGTATACCTGGCGATGCTTCTGCTGTTTCCCCTGGCGCTGGTGGGCGCCAGGCTGCTTTTCATCATACCGCACAGGCAAACCTACCGCCGCGAGCCCCGCCGGGTCTGGAAGCAGTCAGAAGGCGGATCTTCCTTGTACGGCGGTCTCATTCTTTCTTTTCTGGTCTCCCTCCCCTTGCTGACAATCTTGAATCTTCCCATTGGGAGTTTCTGGGATGCGGCCAGCATCACCCTGCTCATCGGGATGATCTTCACCAAGGTGGGATGCCTCCTGAACGGTTGCTGCGCCGGGCGGCCGACCGCAGGCCCCCTGGCTTTGTATCTTCCCAACCTCCAGGGAGTCTGGCGCCGGCGCCTGCCCACCCAGCTCCTGGAGGCCGGTTGGGCCGCGCTGATCTTGCTTGGCCTGGTCGGACTCTGGAACCGGCTCCCGTTTGAAGGGGCGCTCTACCTGTACACCGTGGCGACTTACTCCCTGGGGCGCTGGTGGCTCGAATCGACCCGGGAGGACATTGACACCATTGGAACTCTGAGCCTGCACCGCGCCATCTCGGCAGCCTTAGTGGCGCTGTGCCTGATGAGTTTTGGGCTCATGTGGCCCCGCTAGCCTTCGTGGCTTGGCCAGGGCCTGTCCAGGTGGTCTGGCGGGCCAGATAACTCCGCAGGTTACACAAGGAGGTTCAGATGATGGGCTTGGATTTTTTGATCGGCGCCCTGGCCTTGCTCGTCGCCTTGCTGTTATTCGGGTTTGTCGGCTGTGAGTTAGTATTTCCACTTGATGATCCTGATAATCCTTGTGAGGGGGACTACCATGCAGTTGTCCTGGCGACCCCGGATCTGGTGGCCTACTGGCGGCTGGGGGAACCCGCCGCAACACCGGTCCCCAGCAGCGGCGGCGCCGCCAAAGACGAGGTCGGAGGGTTTCACGGCGACTACTTCAAATTAAATCCCGTAACCACGCCGGACATTTTGCGCCATTCGCCGGCAACCACCGGCAATATCATCCTCGGGGTAACCCCCGGACTCCTCGAACTTGAGCCTCAAGATGCGTTCCCCTGCGTTCAGACTGATGGGGGGTACGTGCAGGTGCCCTTTGACGACCAGCTCAACCCTCCCCAATTCACTTTAGAAGCGTGGGTCTCTCCCGACCCCTTCTTAGACCCGAGATTTTTTTACTGCCTGGTGGAATCCACCGGCCCAGCCACACCGGGATTGTTGGGAAAGAAAACCGGCTGGGGCCTCTTTTTGGGACCCTCCGAGATCAACAACCCCAACCCTGCCGGCCCGCTTTTCTGGCAGGTCTGGATGGGGGACGGCAACCAGTTCAAGAGGGTGGCGATCGCCAAACCCGATTTTCCCACACCTGGTTTTTCGCAACTCCGGTTGACCTATCTGGTGCTGACCTTCGACGGCATTGCCAACTTGCAGCTCTTCCTCTATTTTCCCAATACCGAGCAGGAGCTCACTTTCGAGGCACTGCAGGCCCTGACGCCACCATCCTCAATTATTTTTCATCGAAACGATGCCTCGACTGCCGGTCAGGGCGATTTTTTCATCGGCACGGGCAGCAATCTGACGATCTTGGGCGCTCCTCAACGTCTCTATCCCTTTAAAGGGAAAATTCAGGAGGTGGCTCTCTACAAAAGGGACTTATCCGCGCCGAATAACGCCGGGATCCAATCAACCCTCAGGTGTCATGAGACGGCCGGGGGGAATCTTTAGCCACCGATAAAGAGCTTAGCGCGGCCTGAAGATTTTCTGAACACAGTTTTCTCAGTTCTTTCGTTTTGGACAAGGAGGTTTTCATGATGGGGTTGTTTTTTTTGATCGGTGCTCTGGCCATACTTGTGGCCCTAATATTGTTCGGTTTTGTCGGGTGCACTGCCTTTGGTGAGGCCCCCTCGGCTTCGCCGCCCCCCAAACCTGGTGATCCACCCACTCCTCCTGATACTCCGCCGGACTATTACTTGACGATCACGAGGACACCGGATCTGGTGGCCTACTGGCGGCTCGGGGAACCGGACCAGCCGGTGCCCACCAGTGGGGGCAAGGCCAAGAGCCAGGTCGGAGGTTTCCACGGCGACTACTTCACCTTAAATCCGGTAACCATTCCGGATAATCTGCACCATTCGCCGGCAACCGCCGGCAAGATCAATCTGGGTATAACTCCCGGTCTTTTGGAACTTAAACCTCAAGACAGCAACCCGTGCATTCAAACGGATGGGGGTTATGTGAAGGTGCCCTTTAACGACGCGCTCAACCCTCCCCAATTCACTTTTGAAGCCTGGGTCTCTCCGGATTCCCTCCTGGACCCCAAGTTTTATTACTGTTTGGTGGAATCCACCGGCAAGCCCGGAACTTTTGGGAAGAAAACCGGCTGGGGCCTCTACCTGGGACCGGCTGACATAACCAGTATTTCAGGTCCCCTTTACTGGCAGGTCTGGATGGGCGACGGCCTTACCGCTTATAAGATGGTGGCCATCGCCAACGGCACTGATACCCCAACCAAACTCAGATTGACTTACCTGGCCCTGACCTTCGATGGTCAAAACTTGCAACTGTTCCTCTACTATCCGAATACGAATCAGGAAATTGGCATAAAAACCTTGCGCGGCGCGCAGAACCCTAATGTTACCAACTTCAAACGGAACGACAATTCGGCTGCTACCGGCAGGGGCGATTTCTTCATCGGCACGGGCAGCAACCTGACGCTCATCGGCGCGGCCCAGCGTCTATACCCCTTTAAAGGGAAAATCCAGGAGGTGGCCCTCTATAAAAGAGACTTATCGGCACCGAATAATGCCGGGTTGCAATCTACCCTGGCGTCCCATGAGATGAATGGCGGAAATCTTTAGAGACTAATTGACAAGGAGGGAAAGATCTATGCCGTCAGCACAAGAAATCTATGATGCCATCAAAGCTGTTCGGGACAACACTGCCCAGATCAACGGCAAAATGGACACGGTCAACAATCATCTGGCCACCATCGAGGGCAAGCTGGATGTCATCGACACCGACGTAAAAGTGGTGCAGCAATTGCTCCTTTGGGGCTTCCAGCAACTCATCACCCTGGGGCAGTACACCAACAAGGCCTTGTTCCATAACAACCGGCAGAACGACACCATGATCTGCCTCTTGCAGCAGATTTCCGTGAACACCTGCTGCATCTGTAATGAAGCTCATGCCCAGACACCGCTCCAGGAGGCCATCAAGGCGGCCAGCCGTCAGCTCGCCGACCTGTACGCCGCCACTCATGGAGACGCGGCCGTCACCCTGGAGCGGGAGGCCGACCTGCGCCGGCAGATTGAGGCTTGCTGCCCGCCTGAACCTCCGCCGCCGGCTTGCACGGATCGGCCGTGTCCAAAGCCGGAGCCCTTCGAAGAGAAGCCGCCGAAAACTGAGAAGCCGCCGAGAGTGGAGCCCAGGCCCATCGGCTAGCAGTTCTGGAAAGGCGTGGCGATCATCATCCCTGCAGGGCGGCGAGATGAAAGAGGCGGTTCGTTAAGAATCAGCCGGGCGGTCTGCAGCCTTCAGGAAAAAGGAAAGATCGGGGAGGGGAGTCTTGTTTGTCGAGGCACAGGCAATGCTTCTCTCCTGACCCTCTCGATGCCGATAGTGTCAGGCCACGACCCTGAAGGTGCGCCATCCATCTGCGGCGCGGAGGCGATATGCCCTTTAAGCTGCTGCTGATTGCCGGGGTTTTTTTTATCCTTGACCGGTTCACCAAGATGCTGGTCTCCCGTTATTTGCCCTTGGGACAGTCGGTGTCGGTGACCTCCTGGCTCAGGGTCCGACGGGTGGCCAACCCCCGCGGGGTGCCGCTGCTGCAACACCCTCGCCTGTTGCTCCTGGTGTTGGCGGCGCTTTTTCTCGGTATCTGCCTGATGGTGCGGCAGGGGTCCTTCTTCCAGCACCACGCTGCCCAACTTGGCCTCGGCATGGCCCTGGGCGGCGCCTGCAGCAATGTTTATGATCAACTCCGACACGCCGCGGTCATGGATTTCCTTGATTTGGGCTGGTGGCCGGTCTTCAACCTCGCCGATGTGGCCATCACTATTGGGGTACCTCTGGCCCTGTGGTTTCTTTATTAGGCTGACGACACCTGCCAGGCCGGGAGGGAGGACAACTGGGTTCTTTGCTCTCCCCCACGGGAAACTTTTCGAGACAGTTGTTCATGAGCCGTTGGTTCACCCGCAAATAATGAAAAGCCCTTTCTGGTGTAGGGACAGCTGCCCCCGGCTGTCCCCTGAGGGCAGGCGAGGGCGCCTGCCCCTGCACGCTGCAAACTTTTCAGGACAGGCAATCCGTTTTTTTAATATCTTCGCGTCTTGGCGCCTTTGCGAGAGATTCACGCCAAGGCGCAAAGATTGAGGCGTGAACTTCCCCTCAGGACGGCTCAGCAGGATCCTGGACCCTCGAGATACTGGGCGTCCCGGGCCGCTGAATCCTTACCGCTTCGGGAAAAAATTTCCTGAACCCGGCGATATCCCTCAGCTTTTCCACAGACCGTGCAGGTTGCAGTATTCCCGGGCGCTGACCTGCTGGGCGTCGGTCTGAAATACGGCTTCAGGGGCGTCCCCGGGCTTGAAGAAGTGGTGATAGACGTTGGGCCCGGCAATCAGTTCCACCCATTCGATATAGTGTTTCTCTTCCATGGGATGGGGGACGCTGCCGACTTTGACCTTGAAGCCCCCGGCCACTTTCTCGATCACCGGCACATGTTTTTCCTTGGCGGCATCCACGGTGTTTTCCGTGAACAGTTTCATGGGTTGGCCGCAGCAGACCAGTTCGCCTGCGCCTGCATGGAGCATTTCCACAATGTTGCCGCACACTTCGCATTTGTAAATCTGCAGTAATTGGGTCATGGGTATCCTTTTCTCCTGCGCACGCAGGTGTATCCGGCGGGGACTTTCCCCTGCAGCCTGCCATAGGCGTTTCCTGATTCGGGCAGACGGCCAGGAAGCCCGCTCCGGTTAAGATTAACTAATCTTCCCATGGAATGCGAAGCCGGTCAAGGCGATCCCCGGGTTTTAGCCGGCCGCAGGCAGGCATCCGCCGGAGTTTGGCGCCAGGCCGGCATTTTTTCCCCGATCCCCGCCAGGGGTCTTTCAAACTGATGCAAAATCTCCCAACCCCTCGTCAGCCACTCGGAGAGCGGGGGGGGATATTGCCCTCCAAAGGTGAAATTCTTGGGTTGCCGGGTGTCGTAAACCAGGACGTCCACCTCCACCTGGCCCTTTTTGACCCGGTAGCCCCACTCGTAGTTGTTTGGCGTATTGGGGATGGCGCACTTGACAAAAAAAGCCACTGTGTGGTTTTCCTGTTTAACGATGGAGTAGGTATGGCAACAATCACCTTTCCCGGCGCCGCCCGGCTCGGTTTGGCCGCCGCAGCCGCAGGTGCTCCGGAGCAGGTCCAGGCCGTCCACCCGATAGCCGCCATGCACTTTCTGGACCAGGTCGTCAGCCATGGCTGTGGTCTCCTGGTTGCCGCAGCTGCTGATGCCTCAGATGGCCTGTCGCGGTCTTCAGGCCCTTGGGGGCCGGGTAATGAAAAATCTTAATGTGGGCGAAGGCGGTGGCCGGGTTGGCGGCAAGGTGGCGTTTCCAGGCTTCTTCCTGACTTTCCCCGGCCTTGACCTCGATTACCGCCAGTTCGGTCTGGAATAATCTGGTCAGGGTCGCCGGTTGTTCCTCCTTGTACACCTAGTCCTCCTTGAATTCAGGGTGGTGGGGTTGGCCAGGGAGGCCTCCGGTGGGGGGGTAATGCCGGCCGGCGTCGCCACCGCCGGGTTTTCCCGTTCGTCTAAAGGTTGGCCCGGGGCAGGGTCATGATAAAATTCGGACCCAGCCGGCCGGGTTTGCAGGAAATGTCCCCGCCGTGGCTCCGCATGATCTGGCGCCCCAGATATAACCCCAGCCCGAGGCCCTGGCCTTTGCCTGGAGACTGATGCCCGCCGGCAAAAAACTGTTCCTGTTGCCCATGGGCAAGAGGTGATCCGGTATTTTGCACCTGCAGGCGAAAATGGCCGGGGGCCTCATCCACTTCGAGGATGATGGTGCAGCCATGGCCGCCGTAGGTGATGGCGTTGGCCAACAGGTTGCGGAAGATGCTTTTTAAGGCCACCCGGTCTCCCCGGATAACCTGCCGGGTCGGCGGCTGCAAGTCCAGCCGGTTGTCCAGGGTGATATGGTTATGCCGCACGTCGTCTTTCAGTTCCTTAAGGACGGGGGCCACCACCTCCTCCCGGAGATCCACCGGTTTGGTGGAGCGCGTCACCTCGGGCCGGTGGTGAAATTTTTGCAGAAACTCGTCGGCTATAGTGATCAGGGTGCGGCTTTTGAGGAAGGTTTCCTGGAAAACCGCTTCCAGTTCACCGGCCAATCTGCCGCGGGTGCGGCGCCGCACGGTTTTCAGGCCTTCGTCGATGGAGGTCAGCAAGCCCCGCAGGTCATGAAACATGAGCCCCAGATTGTTCAGGACCCTCCGGTTCACCGGATGGGGCTGGGAAATCTCCTGGACCTCAGCCGCTGGGGCGGACTCGCCCTTCAGGGCCAAAAGCAGGCGGCGCCAGATGTCGGCCACCCGGCAGGGCAAAAGGATGTAATCGGTGGCGTCGATTTCAAAAATCTCCGCGGGCAGGCGTCTGGCTTCCCCCATGATGACCAGGCCGGCCCTGCTATGGAACTCTTTGAGCTTGTGCGCCAGGGCCAGGCGGTCGTCTTGCCGGCCGTTGATCTTCATCACCACCAGCATGATATTTCGCGAACTCAGCAGTTCCAGGGCTGCATCGGAAGAGTCAGTCAGGCTGGGGAGGTAGCCTTTGTTTTCCAGCAACCCCCTGATCGTTTTCAGGAGCGGGGAGCCGTCGTTGACCAGGAGGATTTCTTCAGGGAGCATGATGGCCTCCGATGGGGGGATATACCCCCAGACGACTGATGGCCCTGCCAGAGGGTTCATTATCTGCTTCCGAAAGGAAGAGAAAAGAAGGCAGAAGGTCTCTCCGAGGGGAGCGACCTCAGAATGTGGGGCAATTATCTCCCAGGAAGAGGGCAGGGTCTATGCCCAGGGGTGACCATTCGGGGATGGTCAAATGTGACTATATGACCGCAACGAGGAAATCAGGAGTTATTCGAAGTATATCCCTGCTCCATGGCGTAGCGCACCAGGTCGGCCAGGCCCTTGAGGTCCAGTTTGCGCATGATATTGTCCCGGTGGCGGCGCACGGTGTAGACGCTGATGTAGAGGAGGTCAGCCACTTCTTTGCTGGCCTTGCCTTCGGCCAGGAGCTTGGCCACCTCCTTTTCCCGCTTGCTCAAGGGGTCGATGCGGCCCTGGTGGGAGGCCAGGTCGGCCAGTCGGGTGGACAGCAGGGGCGAAAAGAATTTGCCGCCGCTTCTGATAGCCTGGACGGCCTGCAGCAGGTCGGCGTCGGCGTCCTCTTTCACCAGGAAGCCGTCCACCCCGGCCTCCAGGCCCTGCTGCAGGAAGTCTTTTTTCTTGTGCATGGTCAGGAGCAGGACCTTGATCTGGGGATAGAGCCCCTTGATTTCCCGGGCGGCTTCCAGACCCCGGAGGTTGGGCATGGAGATGTCGAGGATGACCAGGGCGGGTGCCTTGGTTTTCAGGAGAGCGAGGAGTTCGAAGCCGTCGTTGGCTTCCCCCACCACCTGGAGGCCGTCCACCTCTTCGATGATTTTTTTTACGCCCTGCCTGAACAATACGTGGTCATCGGCCAGGACGATGGTATAGGGTGTCATGGCTCCTCATCTTTCGGCAGTATGGGAATCGTGAAGGTCAAAGTGGTGCCCAGGTCTTTTTGGCTGTGGATTTTAAGGGAACCTCCCACCATGTTCAGGCGCTCTTCCATGGCCGCCAGTCCCAAACCCGAGGCCGCGTCCAGCGCCTCCGACGGGTCGAAGCCCCGGCCGTCGTCCTGGATGACAAACCGCACCTGAGCTCCGGCTGGTGCAGCCGAAACGGTTACATGTTCAGGATTAGCGTGTTTGCCGATGTTCGTCAAGGCCTCCTGCACGATACGGTAAATAATGGTTTGCACCGGCAGGGAAAAGAGCCGGTCGAGGTCCGGCAAATCGATGTGCCACGCCAGGTGGCGCTGATACACGGCAAAATCCTCCATCAAGCTGTACAGGGCCTTGGTCAGCCCCAGATCCTCCACGTCGCCGGGGCTCAAGTCGTGATACAGGCGCCGCACTTCGCCGATGACTTCATTGATGTAGGCCAGCTGGGCCTCAATCTCGTGCTTGATGTGGTCCTGGTCCGGGAGCAATTCCCGGGCGATGGAACTGAGGGAAAGCTTCAGGGTCAGCAGGGCGTGCCCCAGTTCATCGTGCAGTTCGGCGGCCAGGCGTTTGCGTTCGCTTTCCTGGGCGCTGAGCAACAGGTCGGCCAGGTGGCGCAGCTTTCTTTCAGATCTCTGCAATTCCTCCCTTGCCCGGTGATGCATGAGGGCTTCCACAATGGTGGGGGCCAGGATTTCCACGGCCTGCTGATCGGCGTCGAGGTACCCCACGGCCTTGTTGCCCAGACCGATGAGGCCGATGGTTTGCCGGCCGAAAATGAGGGGCGCCCCCAGGAAAGCGGTCAGGGGGGGATATCCTTCCGGCAGGCCCGCGGCCTCCGGATGGGCGGCAGGATTATTGGTCAACAGGGCCTTGCCTTCCATGATCGGTTTGGCCAGCAGGCCCACCACCCTGATATTTTTCAGATGTTTCGGCGCGCTGACGGCAGGGAGGCGGCAGGACTCCCAGCCGAGGTCACTGAAGGCCAGGGCATCGAGGTTGCCCTGGTCGTTTATGGTGTCGATGAAGCCGAATCGGCTGGCGGTCAGCTCTTCGGCCACGGCCAGGCAGGTGCGGCCCAATTCCTCTTCCGTCCTGCAGGTGAGGGCTTCCCGGAAAATGCGGTTGATGCCGTTTAAGATGGCGGTCTGCCGGAGGATGCTGGCCTGGGCCTTTTTCAGGTCGCTGATGTCCCGGGCGATGGTGGAGAAGAACTGCACCCGGCCGGAAGGGGCCTTGTGGGCCAGGATGACCTGGGACACGGGAATCTCCCGGCCGTCCCGGTGGCGCAGCGCGGCTTCGGCCTGCCAGACCCCCTGCCGCATGGCCGCGGGGGCCCCCTCTTGGATGATCAGTTCACCGATGCGCTCCGGGTGTAATTGCAAGACCTTCAGCCGGCGCACGTCTTCGTCCTCCCCCACCCCCACCATGGCCCGCCCGGCCCGGTTGAGGTATTGCAGCCGGCCGTAAAAATCGGCGATGCCCACAAAATCAGGGGTGTTTTCCAGGATGTCCACCAGGCGGCGGCGTTCTTCCTCGGCCTGCACCTGCTCGGTGACATCCCTTAGGGAAAAGACCAGAAAGTCGATCTCCCCGGCTTCGTCCAGGATGGGCGTCAGGCTCCAGTCCCAGTAGGTCACACCCCATTCGGGGTGGTCGGGAAACTCAAAGGCCCTGGCCACGGCCTGGTAGGGGGTTTTGGTGCGCACCACTTCGGCGAATATGGCCTGGTTTTCCTCGTGGGGATAAAACTCAAAATGGTTGTGTCCGATGAATTCCCAGACTTGACGCTGACAACTTCGGGCATAGGCCTCGTTCACCCGGAGGAAGTTGAAGTCCGGGTCCAGGAAGACAAAGGGGGTCAGGCTGTGGGCGAAAAAGGCCTGCAGTTGCCGCGCCTGTTCCCGCATAACCTTTTCGGCCCGGCGGGTCTCGGTGATATCTTCGATTACCACGATGCCCCCCAGGATTTCCCGGTCGGGACCCCGGAGGGGCACCGCGGAATTGCGGATGACTTTCCGGTGGCCATCGAAGCACTCGATATTGATGATTTCGCCCAGCGATTTCTCGCCCTTCTGCACCGCCCGGGCCAGGGCCCATTCCTCCGGGGCGATGCGCCTGCCGGTGTCGGCCCACCACCCTTTGTATTCCCCGTATTGCTCAATGCCGACATAGCGGGCCCCGCCCCAGATGCTTTGGCCGGCGAGATTGCCCAGGATGATGGTGCCGTTTTTGTCCGTCACATACACCCCCACCGGCAGGTTATCCAGGATCAGGCGCAGCATGGCTTCGTTTTGCGCCAGGGCCTCTTCGGCCTTTTTGCTCTCGGTGATATCAATCCCCATCTCCATAACCAGGGGCGAGCCGTCGGCGTCGGCAAAGGGATAGTCGTAAATCTGATAGATATGGCCGTCCGGGGCATGCCATTCCCAATCCAGAAGCTCCCCGGTATCGAAAACCTGCATGGTGGGGCAATCCGGACAGGGATCCGCCCGGCCTCGCAAGAGGGTGTAGCAGGGCTTGCCGTTGGGCTCCCCGAAGCGCTCCCGGAATTTCCGGTTGGCAAACCGCACGGAATAGTCCTTATCCTGGAGATAAATGAACGCGGGCAGATTTTCCAACAAACTGAGGAAGCGCTGGCGCTCTGCGGCCAGGGCCTCATCGGCCTGCCGGCGGGCGGTGACGTCGATGCCGATGGTCCCCACCATGTAGGGCAGGCCGTCTTTATCCCGGATGGGGAAGCGGTAGGAGAGGATGGTCCGCACTCCCTCCGCCGATTCGAGGGTTTCCAGGGATTCCACCGGCTCCCCGGCCAGCAGCACCTGATGATCCAGGTGGTGCAGTCTTTTGGCCTCCTCCCCTGACCAGAACTCCTCCAGGCATCTCCCCTGCCAGTCCGGGCCGATGAGCTGTTCCCAGGCTTTATTGGCGAAGACATAACGTCCCTGGACGTCCCGCATCACCGCCAGGCCCGGCAGGTGCTGCATAAAGGCCGTAAAGCGGGCTTCGCTTTCCCGGAGCCGGTCCTCGGCTTCCTGGCGCTCCTCCATTTCCCAGAGCAGCTGCTCATTGGCCAACCTCAGGGCGGCAGTGCGCTCCCCCACCCGGTCCTCCAGCTCATCGTAGGCCCGGCGCAGGGCCTCCTCGGCCTGTTTGCGGGCCGTATTGTCATGTATGATGGAGTATAAGAGGTCCCGGCCCCCGATCCGGATGGGGCCGCTGAAAACCTCCACGTCCCGGATTTCACCAGTGGCCAGGCGATGTTGAAATTCAAAATATCTGAGCTCTGCCGCCTTGGCCCGCTGCATTTCCTCGAAAACCTGCGCGGAGGCCAGGATATTCAGGTCGGTAATTTTTTTGGTGAGAAGGTCATCCCTTACATAGCCATAATAGTCGCAGGCCGCAGGATTGGCGTCCACGAGGTCGCCGGTTTCAGGGTCGATCAGGAGCATGATCGAGTGGTTGTTCTGGAAGAGGCTGCGATAGCGTTCTTCCGACTCCTGCAGCGCCTCCTCGGCCTGCTGGCGCCCGGTGATGTCCAGGGCGTAGACGCGGGCGGTGGGCAGATCCTGGGGAAAGGAGAGGTATACCGCATAAAACCTGTCGCCCAGGGCCAGGTCAAAGGAATGGTGCCGGGGGCCGCCCCCGCGCACCCGGGCGAACAACTCCCCCAGGTCGGGGGGCAGAAAGGCCCTGACTCCCACGGCGATCCCCAGGCTGGCCGCCGCCTCCCGGGCCGCGGGATTGGCGTAGAGCACCCGACCCTCCTGGTCCACTTCCAGGACCGGGTTGGGGTTCAGCTCCGGAAAGGAGGCCAGGCGTTCGATTTCCTGCTCGGCCCGCTTCCGTTCAGTGATGTCCTCCTGCACCGAGATGTAAAGATTTCTGCCGCTGGTTTCCAGGGCGCTGATAAGGGCCGAGGTATAGAAGGTGGTGCCGTCCTTTTTGCGGTTGTGAAATTCCCCGGTCCAGACCCCGGTGGCGTGAATCCGCTGGAGAATGTCCCGGATAATCCCGCGGCCCTCTTCGGGGGGATAGGCATTGAGCAGATGGCTGGGCGTGCCCGGCAATTCGCCCCGATCATAGCCGAACATGGCGTCAAACGCGGGGTTGGTATAAAGGATAGTGCCGTCATGGCCGGTGACCGTGACCCCCTCGGCCATGTTCTCCAGGACCCGGGCCTGGGTGCGCAAAACTTCCTCGACATGGGAGGCTACATCAAGTTTGCGCCTGAGTTGGTCGTTGACCTCAAGCATCTCCTGATGCGCCTGACCAAGCGCCTCGTATTCCCGGGCCAACTCGACCTGAGATTCCGCCAGTTCAGCAAGCAGCCGGGCGGCGTTTTCCAAAGACACCTCAGGCGGCGCCAGGTCCAGTTCCTGATGCCAGGCCGCGAGGCGCTGCTGCATCGTGTCAATTCTGCCCTGCCATGGGCTCGGGTGTTTCATGGCCTGATCCCCTGAACGCCGCCCTCGGCGGGAAAAAAGGTGATGTAAGAAGTTTCTGGAAAGTTCGATGTGGGGGAGGGGCCCTCCCACGGGCTGGAAGCCCGTGCTACCGGTGCCGTGGGCCCCTGCCTGCTCCCACACTCCCTCCCACAACCCCGAGGACCTGGAGCACAGGCGTCCCGCCTGTGTTACACAGGCAAGATGCCTGTGGTCCCGGCTTGTTATGACCGCAGGGCCGCAGGGCCGTAAAGCGGGGAAGAGCATCCCGCCCAGCTTAATATTACCAGACCTGAAAAGTTAACAGTTGGGCGCGTCTGACGCGCCGAAAATTGATGCGTGAGACGTACTCTACAGAGCTTTGCTCCAAATAAGGCGATGTGTCGAGGCGGACGGGACGCCCGCCTGAAAACTTCCCGTCGGGTGCCCGCCGCCCATCATGACCCCCCCCCCGCGTTTATGACCCCTAACGCCTTGAGGGCAATTCCCGAGGCAGGAGATTGACCAGGAAATTAAGGGCCGCCAGCGCGGCCGCCCACCAGAAGGCCCGCTGAAAACAGGCCGCGCCCAGGCAGGCGCCGGATTTCAGGGTGATGGGTTCTCCGGAGCCGATCCCCAGGGCCGCGATGAGGACAATCACCCCCAACAGGGCCCCGAAATTCTTCAACACCGCGTTGGTGCTGGCCGCCAGGCCCATAAGCTGCGGCGGTGTCCCCCGCAGGACCTCATTCAAATTCGGGGCCGAAAAAAGCCCCAGGCCCATGCCGGTCAAGGCCAGGCGCACGGCCAGGCCGGCCGTCGAGGTCTGGGGGTCGGCGGCCCCCAAAAAGAACAACCCCGCACAGATAAAACCCAGG
This sequence comes from Desulfobaccales bacterium, assembly GCA_041740935.1. Classification (GTDB taxonomy): domain Bacteria; phylum Desulfobacterota; class Desulfobaccia; order Desulfobaccales; family 0-14-0-80-60-11; genus JBGSLA01. The sequence goes on from JBGSLA010000270.1 coordinate 19,577, forward strand.
CCGCTCCTCAGGATGATCAGGTTGCCCACCCGGTCGGCCAGAAAGCCCCCCAAAAAAGCCATGAGGGCATTGCTGAGACTTAAAACCGCCAGCATCAGGCCCACCTTGGCGGGAGGATAGCCGTACACCTGCACCAGAAAAAAGGGCAGCAGGAAAAAGGAGCCCATCACGCCGGCAAAGGCCAGGAGCACCCCGAAGGAACCCAGGAGAAAGTCCCGGCTGTGCCAAAGTTCCCGGTGGAGCAGGGGATTGGCCTGGCGTTGCTCGGTGAACATCAGCAGGGCCAGACTGCCTCCCACCAGGGCCAGACCCAGGAGATTGCGCAGGTCCCCCATGCCGTGGTCCCTCATGCCGGTGAGGGTGAGGATGGCCAGGGCCAGGGTGGCGGTGAGGATGACGCCGCCCCAGGGGTCCAGGGACCGCCAGGCCCAGGCCCGGGGCGCACCGAAGGCCTTCAGGGGGCGGCTTCCCGCGGCCAGGGCCAGGACGGCCAGCAGGGGATTGACGAAAAACAGGGTTTGCCAGTTGAACCAGGTCAGCAGCAGCCCCCCCAGGGGCGCGCCCATGGTGACCCCGGTGGCGAACCCGGCGGAGAACATGCCCAGCGCGAAGCCCCGCTCCCCTACCGGAAACGCCAGGGTGATGAGTTTGGGCGAGGTCCCCAGCATCAGGGCGGCCCCGGCTCCCTGGACCAGCCGGCAGGCGATGAGCAGGCTGAAGGTGGAGCTCAGGCCGCCCAGGAGCGAGGCCGCGGCAAAGAGCGTCACCCCGGTGATGAACAGCTGCCGGGGCGCGGCCAGGTCCGCCAGGCGGCCCACCACCATCTGCAGGGAGGCATTGGCCAGCAGATAGGCCACCATGACCCAGGACACCGCGGCCACCGAGGTCTCCAGGGACTGGGCGATCTGGGGCAGGCCCACACTCACCAGGCTGGTATCCATGGTGGCCATGAAGGCCCCCAGACAGGCGGTGAACAGCAGGCGGTTTTTGTTGACAGCGGGTTCGGCGGCGCTCAGATTAAGTATCCTATCCGGTAAGCTGAGCTTGAGAATAAATGAAAATCGGAGCTATGACAAGTCTGGGGGCGTTTGGGGCAACCGGTCCCCTCTCTGTCGGCTCAGCGATGCGAGGGCCTTGAACTTTCCGGGTTTCGAGGTTCTTGGACCGTTGATATAATATATCCTTATAAAACCGGGAAAAATTTGGGGACGCGGGCCTTAAGTGCCGCGCCGGCACCATGGCCAAGCAGAGCTTGGCGGGCAAGCCGGTTCCCCAGCAGGAGCTGGGGAACCAGAATAAATGTGGAGCAGGCGCCCTCGCCTGCTTTTGTTAAAAACCGCCGAGGGCGGCGGTTCCACATAAAAACTTTTCGGAACAGAGTTTATGGTCAGAAAATCCCTGTACTTCACCGGACCTTACCAGGTAGAGCTGCGGGAGGAGCCCCTGGCCGCCCCCGGCCCCGGCCGGGTGCTGGTCCGGACTCTCATGTCCGCCATCAGCCCGGGGACCGAACTGCTGATTTACCGGGGCCAGGCCCCCCGGGAGATGGCCGCGGACGCCGGCCTGGCCTCGCTGCCGGGCTCCCTGGCCTTTCCCCTCAAATACGGCTATGCCGCGCTGGGCCGGGTGGCGGCCCTGGGCCGGGGAGTGGCCGCCCATTGGCAGGACAGGCTGGTTTTGGCCTTTCAGCCCCACGAAGATTTTTTCCTGGCGGCCCCGGAGGAGCTTTTGCCGTTGCCCCCGGGGTTGGCCCCCGAGGACGCCGTATTTTTGCCTAACATGGAAACCGCGGTCACATTGGCACTGGACGGCAGGCCGCTTATCGGCGAGAAGGTGGCGGTTTTCGGGCAGGGGATCGTGGGCCTGCTCCTCACCGCCCTGTTGGCCGGATTCCCCCTGGCCAAACTGGTGACCCTGGACCGCCATCCCCACCGCCGCCTGACCTCCGAAAGCCTGGGGGCCCACGCCTCCCTGGACCCGCTGGCTTCCGGCGCCCTGGATATGGCGCGGACCCTGCTGCAAGGGGACGGACATGACCCCTTCGCCGACCTGACCTACGAGGTTTCCGGCAACCCCGCGGCCCTGGACCAGGCCCTGGCCCTCACCGGGTTCCATGGCCGGGTGGTCATCGGCTCCTGGTACGGCGCCAAAACCGCGGAGCTGCACCTGGGGGGCCTGTTTCATCGCCAGCGCCAGGTGATCGTGAGCAGCCAGGTGAGCACCATCGCGCCCGAGCTTAGCGGCCGCTGGGACAAGGCCCGGGTCCGGGCGGTGGCCTGGCAGATGGTGCAGGAAATCGCGCCGGCCCGGTTCATCACCCACCGCTTCCCCCTGGCCCAGGCCGCCCAGGCCTACCGTCTCCTGGACCAGAATCCGGAAGAGGCTATCCAGGTGGTTGTGACTTACTAAGGCAAAGGCGATCCCGCTTCGCCCCAGCGGTTGTCTTGGGCAATGTGGGGTCTTATTTTATTTTTATCGAAAATCAAGCTGTTTCGGAGGACAATGATGGCTCATGAAAATATCCCTGCCATCTCGGTTGACTATCAGCCGGAGGTCATTCCCTGGAATTTTGTCCGGGAACTGGTCAAGGCGGCCCATGAAGCCGGCCAGGAGGAAGTCCTCACCCGGCACCTGGTGGGCGCCGCTCTGCACCTGGCCCTTCCCGAAGGCGTCCAGGATAATCCCACCTGCCGACGGGGTGAGCAGACCCTCCCCCAGGGACACTTTCTGGTAGGGGACACGGTATTCCACGTTATCATGGCCCCTTTTATGGAGGTGTACGACAACTGCCGGGAAAACCTCGAAAATGGTTTCCGGGTCTGGCTGCTGGTGCCGGAAAAATATTTTTGCGGCACCCGCCAGAACGCCGAGATCATTCTGCCGGGGAAGGTTACGGTGGCCTCCATCGAATCGTTTGTGGGCCAGAGCCTGGAGCGGCTGGCCGGTTTTTCCAAGGAAAATTTGACCGGAGCAGTGCGGCGATTTCTGGAGACCTATAATGAGCGCATGAGGAAAGAGGGTCCGGACCAGGTCCTCCTGATTGCCCTGCCTTCGAATTTAGGGGCTTAATCAAGCCGGCTTAAGCCGCCTTTGGGGCGGGGGAGTCTTCCATGTACCAAGTGGCCGTACGACGCGACTTTGTGGCCCAACACTATCTGGTGGGGGGGGATTGGGGGGAGGAAAACCGGCGCCATTCCCACCATTATCAGGTGGAGGTGGAGGTTTCCGGCCGGACCCTGGATGAACACGGCTATCTGGTGGACATCGTGGACCTGGAAACTCACCTGGACGCCCTGGTGGCCTATTTCCGGGACCGGACCTTAAACGATCTGCCGGAATTCGCCGGCCTTAACCCGAGCATCGAGCATTTTTGCCGCATTTTTTGCCAGCGGCTCAAGGAGCGCCTTAAGGCCCCCACCCTGGAGGCCGTGGGCGTGAAAATCTGGGAAACCGGCATCGCCTGGGCGGCCTACCGGGAAGAGGTCTGATGCGGGTGGCGCTGGTCATCTATGGCGACCTCAGTTTCGTCAGCGGGGGTTTCCTGTATGACCGCAGGCTGGTGGATTACCTGCGCGGCCGGGGGGACGAGGTGGAAATTGTTTCCCTGCCCTGGCGCGCTTATCCCCGGGGCCTGCTGGATAATTTCTCGCCGGCGCTCAGGCGGCGTTTGGCTGGCCTCCGTGCCGACATTGTGCTCCAGGACGGACTGGCCCATCCCTCCCTTTTCGGCCTGAACCGGCATCTGAGGAAAGTCCGGCCCCGGCCCCTGGTTTCCCTGGTTCACCATCTGCGCACCTGTGAGGAGGAGCCGTTCGGGAAAAAACACCTGTATCGCTGGGTGGAGCGGCGCTATCTGGATTCGCTGGACGGGTTTATTTACCCCAGCCGCGCCCTGCGTCGGGAGGTGGAAAAATTGGCGCCAGGGTCGCGGCCGGGGGTGGTGGCGCACCCCGGCGGCGACCACCTGCCCCGCTGCGCCGGCCCCGACGACATAAGCCAGCGGGTTAAGCGGGGCGGCCCTTTGGAGATCGTCGCGGTGGCCAATCTCATCCCGCGCAAAGGACTCCATACCCTGGTGGCGGCCCTGGCCCGTCTGCCCGCAGGAGAACCGTGGCGTCTGCGGATCGCCGGCAGCCTGACCGCGGACCCGGCTTACGTGCGCTCCTTGCGCCGCCGGATTGCTGAATTGGGGTTGGCTGACCGGGTAAACCTGCTGGGCACCCTGGCCCCGGAGGACGTATCCGACTTATTGAACCACAGCCAGGTGCTGGCGGTGCCGGCCTGGTTTGAGGCTTTGGGCATCGTTTTTCTGGAGGCCATGCGGGCGGGACTCCCGGTCATCGCGTCCACCGCCGGAGGCGCCGGGGAAATTTTCACCCCTGGCCGGGAGGGCTTTCTGGTCCCGCCGGGGGAGGTTGCTGCCCTGGCGGATTGTCTAAGAATTTTCCTGACCGACCGCAGCCGCCTCATGGAGATGAGCCTGGCGGCCTGGGAGCGCTCCGGGGCGCACCCCACCTGGGACGACAGCCTGGCCCGGGCCCGGCGGTTTCTGGTTGATCTGAGCCGCACCTCATGACCGATCTATCCGCCAGCCCCTACATCCGGTATCTGGTCGCCAAAAAGAGCGTGGATGACCGCGCCCTGAACCGCGGGGTATTCGAAGCCCTGGCCCAGGCCCTGGGGCCTCGCCGGGACGCGGGTCCACTCTCCTTTCTGGAGATGGGCTGCGGCCTCGGGGCCATGGTGGGGCGCCTCTGGGATGGGGGATTGATAGCCAACGCCGACTACACGGCGGTGGATCAGGCGCCGGAACATATCGCCGCGGCCCGGGAGCGCCTCATGGCCTTTGCCCGACACAGGGGTGCCGCGGTTTCTGAAACCGGGGGAAACAGCCTGTCGTTCGCCGGCCCCGGCCTCGCCCTGCGGGTCACCCTTAAAACCGCGGATATGTTTGACTTCGCGGCCCGGGAGCAGGGCCGCGCCGCCTGGGACGTTGTTCTGGCCCACGCCTTCCTGGACCTGGTGGATCTCAAAACCGCGCTGCCCCGTTTGTTCGGTCTGCTCAAAGCTGGGGGCTGGTTTTATTTCACCCTCAATTTTGACGGGGCCAGCATTTTTCTCCCTTCCCTGGAGCCGACCCTGGATGCCCGGATAGAAAGTCTGTACCATGCCGCCATGGACAGCCGCCGGGTGAATGGCCGCCCCTCCGGGTCCAGCCGCACCGGGCGCCTGCTGTTCGATCTGCTCCCCCGGTGCGGTGGGCGCCTTTTGGCCGCGGGCAGCTCCGACTGGGTGGTCTTTCCGGGGCCGCAGGGCTATCCGGGGGACGAAGCCTATTTTTTGCGCCATATTATTGACACGGTGGAGGCTGCGGTGCGCGGCCGGGCGGGCCTCGGGGAAGAAGAGCTGCAGAACTGGACCCGTACCCGAGGCCACCAGATCGACCGGGGCGAGCTTGTCTATATCGCCCATCAACTCGATTTTTTCGGGATCAAGGAAGGGTAGGGCAGGGGACACCTCCCCGTGACCAGGGCCACGAGGTAATATTCCTATAACCACTATGGCGGACCTTAAAACAATGCAGGTCATTATCTACGACTGCGACGGGGTGCTGATCGACTCCAGCCTGGCCAACCAGGCTTTTTATAACCACATCCTGGCCCGTTTCGGCCGGTCTCCCCTGACGCCTGAACAATGGGCCGAGGTCGCCCCCCTCACCGCGGCCGACGCCCTGACCCTGCTTTTTAAGGAAACCCCCTGGCTGGCCGAGGCCCAGGAATACCAGAAGTCCGTGGACAACACGCCGTTTTTCCCCCTGATGCGGGTGGAGCCGAATCTTACGGAAACTCTCACCCTGCTGCGCCCCTATTACCGCACCGCAGTGGCCAGCAACCGGGGGAAAAGCCTGGCGGCGGTGCTCAAACATTGCGGCCTGGCGGAATTCTTTGAGGTCACCGTGTCCAGCCGGGATGTCCAGGAGCCCAAGCCCCACCCCGAAGGTCTTAAGCGCATCCTGCGCGGCTTCGGGGTTTCCCCGGATAAGGCCTGCTATATCGGCGACTCGGACCTGGACCGGGAAGCCGCCGCCCGGGCCGGGGTCCCCTTCGGGGCCTATCGCAACCCCTCCCTTAAGGCCGCTTTCCACCTCAAAAACCACTTTGAACTATGGAGATTGTTGAAGAAGTAGGAGGGTGGGGGAGGGGGAAGGGGCCTGTAGCCCATATGACATGAGCTTCAAGCCCATAGAAACCCTATCCGCCACATGAACTTTTCAAAGCACGTAAATACCCAAGGCGGGATGCGCTGCGCTTTCCCGCCCTACCGCGCTATTGCCTAAATCCCCCTTTCCCAAAGGGGGACGTCAGAGGCTGGCTGCTTCCTGTGTTTGGCTGCACCTGCCCCCCTTTGTCAAAGGGGGGATGGGGGG
>JBGSLA010000271.1:0-5002 GCA_041740935.1 Desulfobaccales bacterium
GGGGGCCTGGGGGGAGGGTGGGGGAGCCGCCGCTCCCCAGCCCTCCCCCCAGATCTCACTCAAAAATCCACATACGGCCCCCGGGCCATGCTCCTGAGATGGCAGGTATCATTGACCAGGAGAATGTGCCAGGTGTCCCCCACCCGGGCGAAGCGGTTGATGGCCGCGGTGTCCTGGCCGATCCGCCAGAAGTGGGAGTTGTCGAGCCCGATGAACGCGGCGATGAGGACCTTGTTGACCACCCGGTGGGCGGCCAACAGAATGGTCTGGCCGGGATGGCGGGCCATGACCTGGTCCACTGCGGCCAGGGCCCGGGTGCGCACCTCGTCCAGGGTTTCGCCGTTGGGGAAGCGCACCGTCTGGGGCGCGGTCTCCCATTGCCGGTAGAGGTCGGCGTACTTGACCTTGACCTCGGCCAGGGGGAGCCCCTGCCAGTCGCCGTAATTGAGATCGATGATGCCGGGCAGATCATGCACCGTCAGGCCGTGGTGTTTGGCCACCGCCGCCGCGGTGTCCTGGGCCCGGGACAGGGGGGAGCAATAGGCCGCATGAATGGTTTCGCCCTTGAGCCATTCGCCCGCCAGCTCGACTTCCTGTTGGCCCACCTCGTCATGGGGGATGTCCTTGGTGCCGCGGAAAATCTTGTCCTTGTTCCAGGGGGTGCGGCCGTGGCGCACCAAAATGATCTGGGTCATGGGGGCCTCCTGGTTTCAGTGGAATTCGAGTTTTGTTATACTGCCTGCATGTTAGGAGAATATGTGCGCAGTTTATGGCGCCGCCTGCGCCAAAATCTGCCCTGGCCTCGGCCGGGCCAGCCCACCTGGGGGGATAAGCCCCCCACCATTCTGGGAATCTGCAAACAATGCGGCGCCGTGGTCCTGGAAGGCTGGCACCGGCAGGTGGAAAACGGCTTTCTTTGCCAACGCTGCGCCGGGAAAAGGGGTTAATCCTGGTGTATGGGGGTGCCCACGGGCTGGAAGCCCGTGCTACCGGGGCCGGTGGGCCCCTGCCCCCTCCCCCAACCCCTTAAGGTGGGAGCACAGGCTGATCTTCCCGGCTCTGCCTTCAAAATTCTCACCTGGGCAAAATCTTCAAAAATTCTTTCTCCTCCCCCAACCCCCGCTCTTTGGCCAGATTATACACCGCAAAGCCCAGGGACAGGTCCTGAATCACGAGCCCGGTGGAGTCAAACATGGTGATCTCATCCGGAGTTTGGCGCCCCGGTTTTTTCCCCGCCACCACCTCCCCCAGGGAGCCGTAAATCATCTCCGGGGTAATCTCGCCTTTGCTCAGGGGCACATTGATTTCCCCGGAATGGGAGGCCTGGGCCCAATCGTCCACCACGATTTTGGCGTCCTTGAGAATCTCCGGGTCCAGTTCCTGCTTGCCCTGGGCGTCGGCCCCGATGGCGTTGATATGGGCGCCGGCGCGGACCCAGTCCCGCCGCACCAGGGGCGCGTCGCTGGGGGTGACGGTGACCAGGATGTCCGAGGCCAGGGTGGTTTCCCGGGGGTCCGGGGCCAAACGGACCGGCACCGGGTAGAGAGCCGCCATTTCGTCCCGCAGGGTGCGGGCCCGGGCCAGGGCGCAGTCGCAGATGACGATTTCCTGGATGGGCCGCACCTTCATAATGGCGGCGATCTGGGTGCGGGCCTGGGCTCCGGCGCCGATGACCCCCAGGGTGGCGGCATCGGCACGGGCCAGGAACTCGGCGGCCACGCCCCCGGCCGCGCCGGTGCGGTAATTGGTGATGAAGGTGCCGTCCAGATCGGCCCACTCCAGGCCCGTGTCCGGGTCATTGAGCACCACCTTGGCCATCACCGTGGGCAGGCCCTGCAGGGGATTGCCGGGGTGCACGTTCACCCATTTGAGGCCGCAGACGTGTCCGGCGGGGAGAAAAATCTCGCCGTACATGGCCCGAAAATCCCCCAGGCGCAGGGGCAGATAGGACTTGGGGGGCATGTTCACCCGGCCTTCGCCGTAGGCCCGGAAGGCCTCCCGAGCCGCGGCCAGGGCCAGGTCCATGTCCAACACCTGCATCACTTCGGCGCCGGTCAAAACGAGGCTCATAAATCCTCCTGGTCTGTCTGTCTTGGCGTCACAGAAAACGACCTCCGCCCATTGTTGATCATCCTAAAATACCAGGAAACCGTCCATTTTTCACGTTTTATGGGTGGGCCGACGGCCCCTGAGGAGCTCACCCCCCTTTTTTTTCCTCAATCCGGGGAAGGTCCATCCGCCACGGCCAGGGGGCCGGACTCATGGCCCCTGGTGAAAAAATTAATTGACAATTCAAACATATAGGCAAATATGGTTATAAATTATTTGGTGTTCCTCGGGGGGGGGCGTGGCGGTCATCATCGCGGTGGTCAACAACAAGGGTGGGGTGGGGAAAACGACGGTCACCTGCAACCTGGCCCACGCCCTGGCGCAGCAGGGCCGGCGGGTGCTGGTGGTGGACCTGGACAGCCAGTGCAACGCCACCTCCCTCCTCATTCCCCCGGAGCCGGTCCCGGAGCGCAGCCTGTTTGATATCCTGGGCCGGGATGCCCTGGCGGAGCCCATCGGGGATTTTCTGCAGCCCACCCGCTATGACGAGGTTTTTTGTCTGGCCAATGTGCAGGAGACCGCGTCCCTGGAGGCCGAGGTGATCGCGGCGGCGCCGGCCAGCTATGCCCGGCTGCGGCGTCACCTGAGGGAGTACGCCCTTAAAAATTTTGACGTCACCCTGATAGACAATCCCCCCAACTTGGGCGCGTTTGTCATGTGCGCGCTCACGGCCGCGGATTTCGCCCTGGTGCCCGTCAAGGCCGGCAGCGCCTTCAGCGTGGCGGGGCTGGTCAAAGCGGTGCGCCTGATTCACGAAGTGAAGGCGCAGCGCAACCCGGACCTGAGATTGCTGCGGCTGCTGATCACCCAGGTGGACCGGCGGACGCTCATCAGCCGGACCCTGGCCGAGCGCCTGGCCGGGGCCTTCCGGGAAGACCAGATTTTTCGCACCGCAATTCCGGTAAACACTGCCTTTGAGCAGGCGGAGGCTGCGGGCGCCACCATTTTGGGACACAACCCCGGCGCGCCGGGCTCCCGGGCCTTTGAGGAACTGGCCCGGGAACTCCTGGACATTTTGGCCCCAAACACCGCGTCCCCAAGGAGGGCTGGATCATGACCGCATCCGACCGGAAGAAAAAACGGCCGAGCCCGGCGGCAGGCTTCGACACTGTTCCCAAAATCCTGGACGAAGCCCGGCGGGCCGTGGATGAGGTGACCCAGGCGGCAGGGGGCCGGGGGGACCAGACCCCGACCCCGCCGGAGGCCCTGGCCGAACCTGGAGCCCAGGTTCCGGACCGCTCCCGGGCGCCCCTGCGCACCCCGGATTATTACGGCATCAGGATCCGGCACCGGCTTAAGGGTCGCATCCGCTTGCACATCCGCAGGATGAAGTGGAACCAGGGGTTGGCTGAGAAGATGCAGAAAGGCCTGGCCGGCGTTCAGGGCATTGCCCAGGTGGAGGCCAGCGCGGCCACCGGCTCCCTGCTGCTGGTCTTCGACCCCCAGACCCTGACCGCACCCGGCTCCCGCCGGGATTTTAAGGCCACCCTGGAGGGGTTTTTCCCGGGGCTGGATGGGGATACCCTGTTACGGAAATTCTTTTGAGCTGGTTTCAGAAGGCGGGATGCGCTTCGCTTTCCCGCCCTACGGCCATGGCCCTTTGCCGGTGTAGGGACAGCCGCCCTCGGCTGTCCCTCGAGTAGCCGCCGGCTTCAGCCGGCGTTCATTTCCTGGTTGAAAGGCAGAGCGCAACTTAAAGCCTGCGGCTACAAAGAATATCCCTTGTCTTGAGGAGCTGCCGCTAGTTAAAATTCTCTTTTGGGCGTCAAATTTGTACTAAATGTCCTTCTGAGGCTTAAGGCTCAAAGCTCAAAGCTCACCGCCCACAGCTCACGGCTTAAGCCCTGCCACCGCGGCGTTCAAATTTTCCCGGGCCGGGGGCAGGTCAGAGAAAAAAAGGTTTTTGACGACGCCGTCCAGGGTCCTTTTCACTTCGGCCAGGCAGGTCCGCCCTTCGGGAGTGATTTCATAATATTTGCGCACCCGGCCCTTAAACACCCTGACATAAGAGCGCAGCAGGCCGGCCCTTTCGAGATTGTGCAGGGTGGGATAGAGGCTTCCCGGACTGATGGTGTGCCCCAGAGTGGTGAGGGCTTTGCTCAATTTGCCGCCATACACCGGGCCCAGGGAGGCCTGGTGCAGGACAAAGAGCTTGACCACGCCCTGCCAGAAGGATTGTTGGATCTTGCGGCGCATATATCGGCATCCGGATATATATCTCAGCCATTATATGCACAGTCTGATTGATTTGAGGTTCGCACTTCGTTAGAATTTAATGAGATTTTCATAAGATAAGGAGGCAGCATGGGTCTTTTCGATGATGGTTTGAAATCCTCAGTGCCCAGCATCCTGGTGGTGCTGGGGGTGGCCCTGGCCGCGCCCATCATTTTGCCGGCGGTGGCCGCAGTGTCCCGGCCGCTGGCCAAATCACTGATCAGAGGGTATCTGGTCCTGGCGGACACGGTGAAGGAATTCGCCGCTGAGGCCGGTGAGCAGATCAGCGATCTGATGGCCGAAGTCCAGGCGGAGTCCACGGGGCCGGCGACCACGACCGCGGCCGCCCCGAAGAAGGCCAAGGGTTAGGCTGAAACACCCCGCGCCAGGATAGGGGGCTATTATGTCGGTACAGGGCCTAGAAATTGTTCACGCCCTGCCGGGACGGGTTCGACTCAAGGTCGCCAGGCTGAAACACGATCCCGCCCTGGCCCGGGAAGCCCAGACCAGGCTGGCGGGCGTGCCGGGCGTCACCTCCATTGAGGCGAACCCCACGACCGGCAGCCTGCTGGTGTGTTTTGAGCCGGAGCGCCTGAAATCCCTGGAGTCTCTGGCCGCGCTGGCCGAGGCCCTGGGGCCCCTGGCCCCAGAGTTGGACCCCGCCCGGCTGTCCGGCTGG
>JBGSLA010000272.1:0-1834 GCA_041740935.1 Desulfobaccales bacterium
GCGCCGCCGCGCCGGGGGCCGGTTTTATGACCCGCGACCGCCTGGTGCGCCTCACCGGGACCGCGCTCATCATCGTGGCGGCCGCGGCTGCGCTGGAACTGGCGGCTTTCCTGTACACCACCTACCTGGCGAGAAATTACGGCATTCTCTTTTTTGTCCCGCACATCACCGAGGATTACCCCACCTACGCCGCCAGGGTCAATCCCCGGCTGGGCTGGCCCTCACCCCAGGCCCTTAAACAGGAACAGGACGACATCGCCCGGCAAAAAGCCGCGCTGCAGCCCGACCCGGGGGTAAGCCCGCCGCCGCTGCCCATCTCGGCCTATGGGGATTCCTTCACCGCGGGCTTCGGGGTGGAGCCCCGGGAGACCTGGAGCCGGGTGCTGGGCGCCAGGCTGGGGACTCACATCGCCAACTACGGGGTGCCCGGCTACGGCAGCGACCAGGCCTATCTGCGGTTTCAGGCCAACCCCCGTGACCCGGCCAAGATCGTCTTTTTCGGTTTTTTAAGTGAAAATATTCAGCGGAACGTCAATCAACTGCGGAATTTTTTGATTCCCAGCTCCCAGTGCCAGACCAAGCCGCGGTTTTTGTTAAACGAGGTGGGGCAATTGCAGCTTGAGCCCCTGCCCCATTTGACTGCCGATAATTACCGGGATTTTATCAAGCGCCCCGAAGACTTCCTGAAACACGACTATTTCGCGCCGGGCGGCCCCTCCGGGGCCCAGAGGCTCTCTTTTCCCTATACCTGGTCTATCCTTCGGGCCCACAGATTTTTTTATGACCGCTGGATCTTAGGCTATAAGTCTTATCTGCAATTTTATGCGCCCGGCCACCCCTCCCGGGCCTTGCCGTTAACCGTGGCCCTGCTCAAAAATTGGCACTCTGAGGCCCAACAACAGGGCCGCCATCCCATTGTGCTGATCTTTCCCACCGATGAAGATTTCCGGGTATATCAGCAACAAGGCAAGTTCGTATATGAACCGCTGCTATCTGAATTAAGCAAACACCGGATCGAATATATCGACCTGGGAACTGAAATGCGAAAGCGCCTGGGTGATCGGAATTATATGGATATCTTTTCCGGAGAAAAATATTTTCACTTTAATAAAGAAGGAAACAAAATGGTGGCCGATATAATATATGATTATTTCAATGCCAATGGCTTCCTGTGATGTCCGGGGATTTATGGGCAAACCCCTTTCCCATAGGAAGTTACATGTAGAACAGCCGCCCTCGGCTGTTCTTTTAAAAAGCAGGCGAGGGCGCCTGCTCTACATGATTTTCCCAGAAGTCATTTTTCACTCTGAGGGAATTTCTGAAGGATCAAACCGGGGCAAGGGAAAATACCGGGCCGGGAAAACCTGGTTAATTCAAACTTGGTTCATGCTCTTCCAGGGCGAGGAATTCTTTGAGAAGTTCTTCCTGGCGGGGGGTGAGGTGGGTGGGGGTTTTGAGGGAGACTTCCACCAGGAGGTCGCCCCGTTTTCTATTCTTCAGGTTGGGGAGGCCCTCGCCGCTCAGGCTGAACACCGCGCCGGACTGGGTGCCGGGGGGAACGGTGACGGGAATCTCGCCGTTGAGGGAGGGGACCTTGATGGCCTGGCCCAGGGCCGCCTCCACAAAGGACAGCTCGATCTGATAGAGCAGGTCCTGGCCCCGGCGGCAGAGAACCGGGTGTGACTCGATCTGCACCTCGATGAAGAGGTCGCCGTTGAGGCCGGCGTGGCGTCCGGCTTCCCCTTCCCCCCGCAGGCGCAGCCGGGTGCCGTTGTCCACCCCGGGAGGGATGCGCACCTGCATCTGGCGTCTTTCCGGGGTCATGCCGGCGCCG
>JBGSLA010000273.1:0-34201 GCA_041740935.1 Desulfobaccales bacterium
GCCCGCCGCCCCGGCGAGCGCCGCTCCGGAGGCTAACGCCGCGGCCAAGCCCCGCGCCAAAGGGGCCAAGGCTCGGAAACCCCGGAAGAAAAAAGCTTAGGCCGGCAAGCGGCCTTGAGGGCGCGCCAGCCGCCGACCTCGACTTCACGGAGCAGGCTTCCCGTCATCAGGGGAAAGGTTTCAGGAAAGGCCGAAACAGGGCTAATCCTTAAGGAGCCGCCTTTTTTCCTGAAGCATCGGTTTCCCCTCCCTCCCCGGCCGCCGCCAGAACTCCCAGAATAATGGTCACCAGCCGCGATTCGGCCTGGGCCACCGAGGCCACCACATCCTCCAGGGTTATGGGGGCCATGGCGTCTGGCAGGTTGACGTTGCTGATAATGGAAATCCCCAGATTCCGCAGGCCGGCGTGCACCGCGGCGATGACCTCGGCCACGGTGGACATCCCCACTGCATCCGCGCCGATGAACCGCAGGAATCTGGTCTCCGCCGGGGTTTCCAGGCTCGGTCCTTTGACCGCCACATACACCCCCCGGCGCAGGATGATGCCCTCGACCCGGGCCGTTTCTTCGGCCAGCTCCATCAAACCGCGGTCATAGACCCGGCTCAGGTCGGGAAAGCGGGGCCCCCAGGTTTCCACATTTTCCCCCACCAGGGGATTGTCCCCCAGCAGATTGATGTGGTCGGCGATAAGCATCAGGTCGCCGTTTTTAAAATGGGGGTTCAAGCCGCCGGCGGCGTTGGTGATGAGCAGATTCGGCACCCCCAGGGCCGCCAGGAGGCGCACCGGCATGGTTACCTGGGAAAGTGGGTAGCCTTCGTAGGCGTGCAGCCGACCCTGGAACACCAGGACCGGCCTGCCGGCCAGGCGGCCCCAGCACAGCCGCCCCCGGTGAGTGGGGCTGGTGGCCCGGGGAAAATGCGGCAGTTCCTCATAGGCCAGGGAGCCCCCGTCAACCAGGCGCTCCACCAACAGCTTCTGGCCGGTTCCCATGATGATGCCCCACCGGGGCGAGAGGTTCAGTCGGTCCAGCAAATAACGGGAGCACTCCTCCACCTGGCGTCGAAAATGTTCCCCCATCGGCCTCTCTTTTCACAGATTTTCGGCCCCGGACGGTCTCGGGCCGCATTTTGCCCCTTCGGCAATGGGGCGATGGTTAAGCATAATTTCTTTTGCCCCGGACGTCAATGTTGCCAATCTGGGGGTTGTTTCCGGGTTTGTGCTTGACAGCCTTCACCTGGGGCATTAAAAAATAGAAGACAATTTGGAAACTAGGCGGGAAAATGCCCAGACCGAGAAAATGCCGTCTTGTGAAGCGGGAACCGGGGGTGACCTTTTTTAAGCCTCAAGGCATCCCTCTGCGAATTTTGGAACACAACGTCATCACCGTGGACGAACTGGAGGCCCTGCGATTGGCCGATTACCTCGGCATGATCCACGAAGAGGCTGCCAAGCAGCTCCAGGTTTCCCGGCCCACGGTCACCCGCATGTTGGCCCGGGCCCACCAGGCCATTGCCGACGCCCTGGTGAACGGCAAAGCCATTCGGATCGAGGGGGGAGATTACATCCTGGAAGGCTGCGAGGCCGTGTGCCCCAAGTGCGGCACCCTGTGGTCCTCCCCGGCGCAGGGGGAAGAGAACCAGGTCTGTGGCAAGTGCAGTGACACGGAGGGGGAAAACTCCGGTCCGTAACGCTCCTTTTTGTAAGCATTGACCAGTTGCCGTTCAGGGATTTTCCCAAAACGGGGTTCCTACCGGGGGGGAACGGGTTCATGAGTGAGCCCATTTCATACAAAGAAGCGGGGGTGGATATTGACAAGGCCGATGCCTTTGTCCAGACCATCCGTCCCCTGGTGAAAGGCACCCACCGCACCGGCGTCATCGGGGAAATCGGCGGTTTTGCCGGGTTATTTCACCTGGACATGGAGAAATTCCGCAACCCGGTGCTGGTTTCGGCCACCGACGGGGTGGGCACCAAAATCAAAATCGCCGTCCTCATGGACAGCCACCACACCATCGGCATCGATCTGGTGGCCATGTGCGTCAACGATATCATCACCTGCGGGGCCACTCCGCTGTTTTTCCTGGATTATTTGGCCATGGGGCGACTGGCCCCGGAAACCGCGGTCCAGATCATCGAGGGCATTACCGCGGGCTGCCGCCAGGCCCGCTGCTCCCTCATCGGAGGGGAAACCGCGGAGATGCCCGGCATGTATCAGCCCGGCGACTACGACCTGGCCGGCTTTGTGGTGGGCGTGGTGGAGCGGGAGCAGCTGGTGGACGGCTCCGATATCGCGGTGGGGCACCGCCTCATCGGCCTGGCCTCCGACGGCCTGCACTCCAACGGCTATTCCCTGGTGCGCAAAATCCTCTTTGAGCGGTACAGCTATGACGTCCAGGATGAAATCCCCCAGTTGGGCGGCATCCTGGGCGACGAACTGCTCAAGCCCACCCGCATTTACGTGGAAACCGTCCTCAACCTGCTGCGCGACTTTGCCATCAGCGGCATCTGCCACATCACCGGCGGCGGCTTAAGCGGCAATCTGCCCCGCATCCTGCCCCGCTCCTGCCAGGCGGTGATCAACCTGGCCGCCTGGCCCGTCCTCCCCATTTTCCAGTTCCTCCAGGAACTGGGCAACATCCCCCTCACCGAAATGCTCCGCACCTTCAACAACGGCATCGGCCTGGTGCTGGCCGTCCCCCCCGAGCAGGAAACCGACGTGCTCCTGCGCCTCCAGGGCCTCAAAGAAGAGGCCTTCGTCATCGGCGACATCGTGGAGCGCAAAAACGACGCCCCGGCCGTGGTGTTTGTCTAGGTCGGTTTTCGGTTTTCGATGAAAAAATAAGAAGAAAAATTAGGCTGTTATACGAGGCTCTGGCAAAATACTCTTTTTTGAAAGATTGTCATTCTGAGCGGAGCGAAGAATCTCGTTTTTTCAACAGGTTGAGATTCTTCACTTCGTTCAGGACCTTAGGGCGGGAAAGCGCCGCGCCTCCCGCCTTCAGCCTTGTCAAGTCAGGGCGGATGACCCGTCTTGCCGGCTCCCTTAAAGGGGGTGATAGGAGGAATACTTTTCAGGCCATCGGCTGAGCCAACAAATCGTTAGGAGCTGCCTCCTTTTTTTCTGCTATCTGCTGACTGCTGACTGCTAAAACTGCGACAGGGTCCCCAGGCGCTTGGCCTGGTGAATGGCATAGGAAAAGACCGCCAGGCTTAAGGGGAGCAGGATGGCCGCAAAAATCCCCAGGACCGCCACCTGAGTGCTCAGTTCCAGAAGCCCCCGGCCGTTGAGCACCGCCTGGCGCAGGCCTTCCAGGGCGTGGGTGAAGGGCAGGAAAAAGGACACCGTCTGGAGCCAGCCGGGCAGTACCGACAGGGGGAAATACACCCCGGCCAGGAGGGCGGAGAGAGAGCCGACCAGCGAGGTGATGGGATCGCCCCTTTTAAAAATGAGCAGAAAACTCGCCGAAAAAATCCCCAGGGGCAGATGGGCCAAGAGCGTCAGGGCCAGCATGACCAACGCCGACCCGAGGTTGGTCTGGGCCAGGGAAAAATCAAACAGCACCGCGCCGAAGGCCACATACAGCAGGAGGGATAAAAGCGCCGAGACAAATTGATACAGCACCGAGGCGAACACGATGGTGGACAGCGACGTGGGCGTCACCAGCATGGCCTCCAGGGTGCCGGTGTACATGCCATGCTGGATGGCAAAGGAAATGGAGGTCAGGGCCACCCCCTGGAAGCCGGCCAGGGCCAACCCCACCAGCACAAAGGGAAAATACTCCCCGCCCCCATAGGCCGACAGGTGCCCCGCGGTGGAGCCCGCCACCAGATAGCCCAAAAAGTAAAAGGTGATGAGATTGAAAAAAATGCTGCCGCCCCGCCAGAAAAAACTCAAGGGGTAGCTCAGATCCCAGAGGAGGTCCCGGACCACAAAGGCCGATACCTTATGAAGGCGCATGGTCCTCCTCCCCCACCACCCGGTTGTACAGCTCCTCCAGGTTTTCCCCGGCCCGGGGGCTCACTTCCCGAAAGCGGCCGTCCTTCATAAAGCCCACCCGGCCGCCGATCTTCTCCACCTCCTCCAGCCGGTGGGTGACGATGATCATGGTCTTGCCCTGAGCCCGGATCTCGGCCAGGAGCCGCCGCAGCTCCGTGGCGCTCAGGGGGTCCAGGTTGGTGGTGGGCTCATCCAGCAGCAGGATGTCGGGCTGATGCAGCAGGCCCCGGGCAATGTCGAAGCGCCGTTTGATGCCGGTGGAATAGGTGAAAAAGCGCCGCTCCAGGTATTCGGTGAGCCGCAGGGCTTCGGCCACCGGCGGGATGGCGGCGTCGGGGTCGAGGTCGTGCAGCCGGGCGAAAAAGGCCAGGTTCTGCCAGCCGCTCAAGCGGCCGTAGAAGCTGGCTTCGTTGCAGGTGATGTAGCCCAGGCGCTGCTTGACCGGCAGGGGCGAGCGGTCAGCGCTTTGGCCGTGGATCAGGATGCGCCCGTCGGTGGGGGCCAAAAGCGTGGCAATGAGTTTGATGAGAGTGGTTTTGCCGGAGCCGTTGGGTCCCAGGATGAACAGGACTTCTCCGGGGGGCAGTTCAAAACTGACCTCCCGCAGGGCCCACAGCCCCTCGCGCCACCTGCCGGCAAGGAGGCGTCGCAAGTTAATGAGGGGAAAATACTTGCTCAGGCGGTGGACGGCCACCGCCGGGGGGGAACCCATCCGGTCGTTGGCCTCCTCAGGCAAGCTGCCGCCAGAGCGCGACCATCTCGGGTTCGGGCGGCCCGGCTTCCTTCTCCGCCTTAAGGGACTTAAACACCATGTGGGCGATGGCCTGGCCCTTGTCTACCTGGGACTCCCCCACCTCTCCGAAGGTCAGGGCCCCCACCTTGCAGGCCTCCACACACGCGGGCACCCGGCCCACCGCCTGGCGCTCCGGGCACTGGTCGCATTTCAGGGCCACGGCCCGCTTTTCCGGGGCCTTGGCGGTGGCCCCAAAGGTGAGCACCCCGAAGGGGCAGGCCATGGCGCACATAGCGCAGTTGATGCAGCGGTCCGGGTCGATCTGCACCGTGCCCGCAGGCGTGCGGCTGATGGCCCCGGCGATGCACACCTGCTGGCAGGGGGCCGGGTCGCAGTGGCGGCACTTGTTGGGAAAGGCCAGATGCTGGCGCCCCGGGTAAATCCGCAGCCGCGCCTTTGGCCGCACCACCTCGGACAACGCCCCAAAAAGGTCCTTGCTCTTGGAGTGCTCCACCGCGCAGGCGAGGCGGCACTGCATACAGCCCACACAGCGCTCGGGATGGACAATCACGGTTTTCATAATGTGCACCCGTAGAAGGTTGTTATATCTAACCAGTTTTTTTCAATCAACAATAGTGGTGCGCAGAGCGCACCCTACGGTCTCACCTCACCCCCACAGCTTCCCTGGATGAAACTCCGCGGAGTGCAGGTCCACCGGCAGGGCGCTCATCGGCAGCTTTTGGGCCATAATCTGAAAGTAAATCCCCGCCTGCTCCACTTCGCCCACCAGGGTCACCCCCACCAGGCGCCCTGCCTGGAACACCAGCCGTCGATAGCGCCGGCGGTGGCGGTCCAGATCCGTAAAAATTTCCCCGTCCCCGGTGTCCGGGGTGAAATGGCCGCCGGTGATGAGGCGGAAGCCCTTGAGCGAAATGCTGTTCATGGGCAAAATGCCGTCGTAACGCCGCCGCCCCCCGGCCATATTGGCCCCGGCCACCTGCCCCTGGGCCACCGCCGCGGGCCAGATGTGGAAACTCGTGTGCTGGTCGGTGAGCAGGTGCTTGGGCACGCAGCAGTCCCCGGCCGCGAAAATATCCGGGGTTTTAGAGCGCATGAAGGAATCCACCCGGATGCCGTCGCTCTCCGCCAGGTCGGTCCCGGCCAGAAATTCCACCCGGGGCTCCACCCCCACCGAAAACAACACCGCCTGGGCCTTGACTTCCCGGTTGTTGTTCAGGGCCACCCCGGTGACCCGGCCGTTTTCACCCAAAACGGCTTCCGGCCAGGAGTGCAGATGCAGATCGATGCCTTTTTCCTGGACCACCGCCATGAGCAACTCCGCGGACACCTGGTCCAGGATGCGGGTCAGGGGCTGGGCCCCCCGGGCCAGGAGGCGCACCCTTAATCCCCGGGTGACTAAAGCGTCCGCCATCTTGAGGCCCACGGCCCCGGCCCCCACCACCACCACTTCGCCCCCGTCGCCGGGGAGGTCGGCCTCGAGGCGCTCCACATCCACCAGATTTCTCAGCGTGTGCACCCCCTTGAGGTCCAGTCCGGGGATGTCCGGCCGCCGGGGCCGGGCCCCGGAGGCGATGAGCAAACGGTCAAAGGGCAGGACCTCGCCTCCGGCCAGGGTGACTGTGTGGGCCTCGGGGTCCGCCTGCACCACGGGCTTTCCCAGAACCGGGGTGAAGCCCCAGGCGGCAAAGTAATCCGCGGTTTTGAGAAAAATTTTCTCGGGGCTGATTTCCCGCCCCAGAAGATAGGTAAGGAGCGGCCGGCTGTAGGGCAGGTGCTCCTCTTCGCTGACGAGGCTGATGCTGCCCTCCGGATCCCTTGCCCGCACCACCTCGGCCGCGGCCAGACCGGCGGCGCTGGTGCCGATGATGACGTAGCGCATGGCTCTATCTTACTGAAAACCGGGCGGCTCGGAAAGAAAAATTGCCCGCCCCTGCCGCGTTGCCTAAATTTCTCTGTTATGGTAGGAGTACATGGAGTTATTGAGGGTAGAGGGGCTTGGGGGGGAAGTGGGGGAGCCATTGCTCACCCAGCCCTCCCCCAGAAGGAATTTCCATACCTTACGGGTGCACCGCAGGCTCATGGGAAACTGTTTTGAAAAAAACATGGATAATTTTGGCCACCCCCGAGGATGAAAAAATGTAGAACAGCCGCCCCCGGCTGTTCTTTAAAAGAGCAGGCGAGGGTGCCTGCTCTACATTTCCCAGAAATTTCACGGCAAAGCCTCGGGGAGTTGCTCTCCCCGGACCCTTTCATAAAAATATCTCTCCCAAGGAGGCGCACCATGGCAGCCATCACCCGAGCCCTGCTGAGCGTTACCGACAAAAGCGGTTTGGTTGAATTCGGCAAATTTTTAGCTGAGCAGGGCGTTGAAATCCTGTCCACCGGCGGCACCGCCAAGATGCTCCGGGAAAACGGCGTTCCCGTGGTGGAGGTGTCGGATTACACCGGCTTTCCGGAGATGCTGGACGGCCGCGTAAAAACCCTTCACCCCAAGATCCACGGGGGCATTCTGGGCCGCCGGGACCTGGACAGCCACCGCCAACAGATGGCCCAACACCACATCGCCCCCATCGACCTGGTGGTGGTGAACCTCTACCAGTTCGAGAAGGCCGTGGCGAGGCCGGGCTGCACCCTGGAGGACGCCATCGAAAACATCGACATCGGCGGCCCCACGCTGCTCCGGGCCGCGGCCAAGAACTTTGAGGCGGTCACCGTAGTGGTGGCCCCGGCCGATTATCCCGCCATCATGGAGGAAATGCAGGCCCATCAGGGGGCCACCACCCCGGCCAGCCGCTTCCGCCTGGCCCGCAAGGTCTTTGCCCTCACCAGCGCCTATGACGCCGCCATTACCGCGTATCTGAAAGATAAGACGGTATGACCGGCAAATCTTCGGGGCCTTTTATTGCCATGAGCCGGGGTCGGAAAATCGATCTTTCCGGCCCCCAATATTACCAGGACCTGCTCACCACCATCGCCCAGGAAATCCTCCACGAACTGGGGGAGCTGGAGAAGATCAACTTTGCGAACCTGGAAGGCGATCTCCTGGAGGAGGTGGTGGGCATCACCCAGATCCGCCTGCTGAACGAACTCTACTTCGCCCTGGGGCAGCTTCGGGCCCAGGGCATGGAGCTGGACGTCAAGCAGGCCATCCAGGACCTCCGGGACATCTGGAACCGCTACATCGACGGCACCCACCGGCCGGAAATCCTCAAGTTTCATGAGGAAGACAACAACGGTCCGGTTCAATGAGGAATGGATCGACGACTGAATCAACCAATAAACAGGTTCATAAAACAATCTTAAAGATTTCTGTTATCGACCTTATATCGAGGGAAGTTGATTTGTTTTGACAGTGGCAAGATATAGCGGGTGCGTTAGCCGCGCAAAAGGCAGGGCCATGGCTGGTCCCGCCTCGCGCTTAGATCAGGAGTGGAGCCTACCCCCTTCTTCGCCTCCAACCCACCGCCCCGAGACCCAGAAGGCCGGTGCCCAGGAGGAGCAGGGAGCCAGGAAGTGGTGTGGGGACAAGGAGAAAGGCGTGGGGTCCATAACCCACAATCCAGCCATTCTCGTTGATGGCTGTGGCCGCCTCCAGATATCCACCAAAGGCAACTAATGCATCTTTGTTTACCACGAGATCACTCAGATACTGCATGCCTCCATCCTCGGTCCAGATAAAGGCGTTCCCACCCGTATAGGCGTAACCTCCCTCTTTGCCAACGATCTGACCGAGATTATTAATATCATAGGCGACACTATCACTGATTGATGAGATATTCAGGTCCCTTATGCCCCCCGATGCCGTCCATAAAAAAGCGCGTCCCGCGCTATGGCCCACAATAGCGCCATTGTCGTTCATGCCGCGGGCCATGGTGTAGATGTTGGAATCGCGTGGATCGGTCACCCCTGCTAAATTCCCCAGATCATATACCCCATTGGAAAACAGCACCCCTTGCGGGTAACACTGTACCCCCCCCGAATATCCTGCGGCCTGCCCCGAGTTATTGATGGCATAGGCCTCGCTAGAATCCCTTGGATGATTGTTGCCATCGGAGTCCACATAATCTGGTAGGTTGCCCAAATCTTGCATCGTTTCGCCATACTTGAAGGCTTTGATTTTACTAATTTCCCAACTCCCAGTGTCATAAACATAAGACGTTCCGACGATCTGACCGCTGTTATTAATGGCGTAACCGTAACTGCTGTCCCCGCTCGTGGTGCTCAGGAGTTGCACGGCCTCAGTTTTAATGTTGTAACTGAAGGCCGTATTGTTATAGACAGCGCCTCCATCCACAGAGAAAGTCCCGGTTATCACCCCGCTGTCGTTGATACCGCTGGCTATGCTATAGTTATACCCTAAGGGATTGGTCAGTGGCGTTTTCACCTTGGTATTCCAATCCCAAATCCAGGCTTGTCCAGGACCGGAGCCACCCTGAATTCCCCCCACCACTTGGCCAAAGATATTAATGCCATAGGCTGCGTCACCACCAATATTTACTTTTGTGGTTGAATCTAAATTATACAATATATATTGCTGGGTAGCCCACAGATTGCCGGAGAGAGTCACAATAACGACTAGAGTAAAAAGTAAAATCATTGAAATCTTTCCACCACGACAGGTTTTCATAGCGACCTCCTTAATTAGGATGCCTTTTTACCAGAGGATTTCACAATTAGCACGATTTATCCTTTTTGAAAATAGGGGAAGTCCTGATTTTTTAATCAAAAACCCTGAGTTACAGATAGGCGAAATCTTTTCGGAGAAAATTAAAAATAGATGAACTGTGCTCTATTTGCGGCTAACTGCCCTTTATCAGCAAGTTGCAGCTTATCCAAAATATTCTGATAGCGAAAATATATCCTGAAGTTTGGAGACCGAGGTTTTCTCAGGGAAGCAGGAGTTCCGCCTTGTGGTAATGGAGGCTGATGTCCCGCCTCAAAGCCAACCGGTTCCCGGGTTGGCTTTTCCGGGGGATGACCCGGATTTCCCCCAGGTCAACCCTTCAGGGACTGTAAAGAAGAACCTCCCGCCTGCCGATACATTATCAAGTTCATACTCAGGTCACGAAATAAGTTAACTTGCCGTTGAATCCTGGCTTTGTGGTGCAAGGGGCCCGGGGGTCATAAACCCGGGCCCTTCCCACCACAGACAATCCCACAGGAAGGTTGGGAGGGGACCCCAAGGGGAGGGAGGGAGACAGCACCTGAGATGACCC
Source organism: Desulfobaccales bacterium (assembly GCA_041740935.1). GTDB lineage: Bacteria > Desulfobacterota > Desulfobaccia > Desulfobaccales > 0-14-0-80-60-11 > JBGSLA01. The sequence goes on from JBGSLA010000273.1 coordinate 9,969, forward strand.
GTTCTCCAACGACCTGGTCGGGGCCCGGAAAAAGGCAGGATGCATCGGAGAACCGCAATATGTTCAAAGAAGAACGGCGCCAATCCACCTTTTCCTGGGACGATCTGGGCAATATCGCCCTGGGCCGACTTAACCTGGGTCCGACGGTTCCCGTCCTGATCTATCGCCTGTTCCAATACACCTTGCGTGACGTGCTGATCACCAGGTTCGGGGTTTCCATAACCAACGAGATCTTAATCCACTCCGGCAGGTTGGCGGGAAGCCTCTTCTTTGCCAAATTCCTTGACCAAAACCTGCCCTTCTCCGAATTTGTCGCCGCGCTGCAGCAAACCCTGAAGGCACAGGGCATCGGCATCTTAAGGGTGGAAAAGGCGGATCTGCAGGAGATGGAATTCACCCTGACGGTGGCTGAAGACCTGGACTGCTCCGGCCTGCCTTTCACGGATGAAGTGGTCTGTCATTATGACGAGGGGTTTATCGCCGGCATCCTGGAGGCTTACACCGGTCAGCCTTTCGTGGCCCGGGAGATCGACTGTTGGGCCAGTGGTGATCGGGTCTGTCGGTTTGACGTCCGCCTGGTAAAATAAAAAATTTTCCTGCGTCTGGCGCCAGAAGGGAAACCACGGGGGCCAGGCTGCAGCCGCCCACCGGCTTGGGGTGCCCTTCACGAGGGGAGGATTTGGTGGAGGCAATGGCATTGGGCCGGTCCGAGCAAGGTGCGGCGGTGATCCAGGAGACGGCCAAACGGCTCCAGGCCCTGCTGCAGGGGCTCATTCCCGAGAAATTGAACCTCGAGCACTTCCCGCCGGGGGAGGAAGGCCGCCTGGCCGAGATGGTCAATCAACTCATTGAATTCATGTCGGAGATCCAGAACTTCATCTTCCCTCTGTCCCAGGGAATCCTGAAGGACCTCAAGATTCAACCCAAGAATTTTCTGGGCTCCCCCTTCAAGGAACTCCATTCCCGCCTGATGCATCTAACCTGGCAAGCCGAGCGCATCGCCCAGGGGGATTACAGTCAACGAATTGATTTTATGGGAGAATTCTCTGAGGCCTTCAACTCCATGGTGATCTCCCTGGAGCAGCATGAACTGGCGTTAACAGAAAAGATTGCGGAGTTGGAACAGGCCCTCCGCCATATCAAACACCTGGAAGGAATTCTTCCCATCTGTTCCCACTGCAAAAGGATTCGCCTCCAGGGAGCCGACCCCTTCGACCAGCAAGGTTGGGTAGTCCTGGAAAGGTACCTCCAGGACCACACCCACGCCACCTTTAGCCACTCCCTGTGCCCCAAATGTGTGGCGGAACTCTATCCGGATTTGATCGAAACCTGACCGGGAGGGGCTGCCCGGCAGTGAAGGTTAAAAATCCTTAAAATCAGCGTCCTCCAGGGGGATGATCTTCTCAGGGGTAAGGGACCTGGAAGCCGCCAGGCCCTGGCCCCGGCCCGGGGGCTGGCCCACCGTGGCCGGGCGGGTTTTGAGGGCCGCCGGCCGGGCCGGACCGGAGAGGCGCCCGTTGCTCCCAGGGGCTTTTCCCGCCACCAGAGCCACCAGTTCGCCCACCACCCCTTTCATCTGTCCTGACTGGGCGGAGAGCTCCTGCGCGGCGCTGGCGCTCTCCTCGGCATTGGCCGCGGTCTGCTGGGTGATGTTGCTCATATTGGTCACTGCCTTGTTGATCTGGTCCACCCCCTGGGCTTGCTCACTGCTGGCCGCGGCGATTTCCGCCACCAGCTCCTTCACCTTGCCGGTGCTGCCGGCCACCTGGGAAAAGGCGGAAGCCGTCTCGGTGACCAGGTCCGAGCCCTCCTTGACCTTGTTCACGGTGCCCTCGATCAGGGAGGCGGTATTCTTGGCGGCCTCCGCGGCCCGCATGGCCAGGGACCGGACTTCATCGGCCACCACCGCAAAGCCGGCGCCCGCCTCCCCGGCCCGGGCCGCCTCCACCGCGGCGTTCAGGGCCAGGAGGTTGGTCTGGAAGGCGATCTCGTCGATGGTCTTGATGATCTTGGCCGTTTCCTGGCTGGCCGCCGACACTTCCTGCATGGACGCGGTGAGCTGGGTCATGGAGGTGTTGGCGGTATCCACCACCCGGGAGGTCTCCCCCATGAGGGCGTCGGCCTGGCGGGCGTTGTCCGCGTTGGTGCGGCTCATGGAAGACAACTCTTCCAGAGAGGCCGAGGTCTCCTCTAAAGAGGCCGCCTGCTCGCTGGAACCCTGGGCCAGAGACTGGCTGGCGGAGCCCACCTGGCCGGAGGCTGAGGCCACCTGCTCGGAGCCCTCGGTGAGGCTGGCTATAACCCGCTTTATGGGCCGGGTTATGGAAATATTGAGATAGAATCCGGTGGAGATCATCAAAGCGAAAATCGCCAATCCGAGGAGGGCCAAAAGGAGAGCCCGATTACTCAGAATCTGCCTGACGGTCTCTTCATCATTTTTGAGGTCTTCATTGGCCATCTGGACAATCTTATCGATGGATTTACGATGTTCTTCATAGAGTGGGTTCATGATGTCAATAACGGCCTGCCTGGCTTTGTCGGGGTCTTTGCCCAGGACCGCAGGAATGACCACGCCATTCAAGGTTTCGAAAAATTTTACCGCCGGCCGGTAGGAAGTTTGCACCAGCTCTTCTTTAAGGGGCCCCCCCGGGAGATTGCTAGCCCAATAGTCATGACGCTCTGCATAATCTTTCTGAACCGACTTCAGCTTATCCACCAATTCATTCACTTTGGCCGGGTCCTTCCCATTAACCATTTGATAGGTGAGAAGGTAGGCCTCAATGATGTATTCCGGCGGCGGCAGAATGTCGGCGATGAGATCTTTTCCCTGAACGATCTTCTGGTACCAGGGACCATTGATCTTGGTGGTGTTGATGGTGGTCCAGGAAACTATCCCGAAGACCACGAACCCCAGGACGCACAATGCGATGGCCCCAAACAGCTTGACGCTGAGCTTCAGGTTTACCATGAAACGCCCCTTTTGAATCAAGGCTGGGTGCTTAGTGCTTCGCAGTCTGTATCGGCCTGCTCATGGAGTTGCTTGAACGGAATCTTCCATAGCTTACGAGCCTGTGGACCATTGGCCGTAAAAGGGGGGCAGAGGTTTCAGACGGTCATCTGAGATGCCTCCCCAAAGGGGCGTCTTTTATGAGAGGGTTGAGGTTTAAAAAATTTGTCTAGTGCCAGCAATAAGTTTACTTTAACGGGTTTTCGAAACCAGGTGTAGTGATCGGAGTTTTCGATCAGGCAGGGGCCGGGAGCAGAGGGTTTCCAGTGAGGGTTTCTGGACGAAGTCCGCTGTCCATGGAAGTTGGCCTTTCCAGTTCCCCGTTGGGCTTCAAGTACTTATTCTATGAAAAATCACCTTCGATTCTTCCACCCTTATAGACCCCGCATCGTGCGTCCAGGGGACGGGGAATTTTTCGAATCCTCAATCAGTTCTGAAGGCCGGCCTGGCGCAGGCCGTCCAGGAGGGCGTCGATCAGGTAGGGGAATTTGGCGTAGCAGCTGATGAGAAAGCGGGCTGAGGTGGGGAAATCCGGCCTGAGGTGGAGCAGTTCCGCCAGCGCCTGGGCCCCTTCCTGCTGTCTGCCCAACCGGCCCAGGCTTGCAGCCCGCAGCAATGGATCCCAGAAGAGTTGGGGCATCTGGAAGGCCAGGGCCTCCTGATAGGCTTCCTCACACATGTTCTGCAGGTAGTAATAGAAAAACGGAGCCATCCGGAACCACCCCGGAAAGTGGGGATTCAACTTCATGCCTTTTCCCAGGATGGCCAACCCCTCCTCCCACTCCCCATACAGGGCCAATAGCCAGCCGAGAAACCCGATGGTCGCGGGAGCATTGGGGTTAAGGGCCAGGGCGATTTCCACTTCCGACAGAAACAAGTCCCGCTCGTTGCGAAAGAAATGTACGTGGGCCAGCGCGGTTCGGGCAAGCTGGTTCTGCGGCTCCAGGACCGCCCCCTTGCGGGCTGCGGCCAGGGCCTGGTCCAGGGGCGACTCCATGGAGGAAAAATGCAGGGAGTAGATCTGGCCATACAGAAAGGCCAGGATGCTCCAAGCCAGGCCGGACTCCGGCTCCCGCCTCACGGCCTGCTCCATCACCCCCAGGGTTTCGGTAAAAGTCTCGGGAGTCATAATCATCACATGGTGGTAGAACCGCAGGAAGGCCTCATAGGTATCGAGGGATGCCGGGGGCTTTTTGCGGGACTCCCGGGACAGGGTCCGGGGGATGACCCCGAAGACACTGCCGATCCTGGCCGCCACTTGTCGGGAGATATCCTCCTGTAAGGCGATGAGACTGCCAGCCGTGAGCTCCCGGCAATATTGCTCGCCCCAGAGCCGCAGAGCGTTTTGCGCATCTATCACGGAGAGGGCGATTTTTACGGTCATGGCAGCCTTGCGGACGCTGCCTTCCACCAGAAAGCGCACCCCCAGGTCCCGACCCACTTCCCGCACATCAGGCTCTTTCCCTTTCCATCTGCGGGTGGATTGATAGGCGATCACCCGCAGGTCCTGGTAGCGGGCCAGTTCACTGGTCAATTCTTCCGCCAGCCCCTCGGTAAAATACTCCTGCTTCCGGTCGCCGGTCAGGTTGAGCAAGGGCATCACCGCCACGGAGGGTCCGTGGGGCAGCGCCAAGATCGGTTCCCCAAAGGCCCCGGAAGTCCCTGCCCCTGGGATTTCCTGCCCTGACGAGGAGCGAAACAGGGGGACATAGGCCCCTTTGGGCATCTCGATGACCACCCGGTCATTCTTCCCCTGCCCCCGGTAATACTGCTCCAGGGCCCGGCGCAGCCGGCCCCCCAGAATCCGGACAATGGGGTCCAGGTTAGGATCGAAGTCCGCCTTTCTCCCCAGCACCTGGGTGGCCACGGTGTAGCCTTTGATTTCGGCGGCCTCCCCGGCCAGGGTTTTTTCCACGATAAAGCCCAGAAAGTTTTGCAGATTCGGGGAGTTGATAAACGGGGGGCTGGTGAGGATTTTCTCCAGGTGCTGCCGGATGGCCTCCTCCGGGGGACCGGGTGGGTCGGCGCGACCCGGGGAGATGTGACTGTTTCCCTTAGCAGCCATGGGACATCTCCTGGGGGGTAGGGTCTTAATTTTGCTATGTTACCAGAAATGGCCCAGGAGGTAAAGAACCGTAATGTTACCGTAATATTACTTTTGTAGGGTCCGGCTGCTCACTATGATGGTGATACTTCGATCCACCCAGGGGATGGGGATGAACCATAGAGACAGCGTGAATGCTGCCAGAGAAGTAATCCTGGCGCCGATTTTGGCAAAGTTTCCGGAAGCGCGGGCAAAAATCCGGCAACTTTGTCAAGAAAGTCCTTCCTTCCAGTCTCTCTGTAAGGACTACCGGGATTGCCTCTCCGCCTGGGAATACTGGCGCCGGGCTGACTCGGAAGAAGCCCCGGCCTTGGGTCAATCCTACGCCGACCTCCTCCGGGAATTGGAACAGGAAGTGCGGGACTATCTGGAGCAGGAATAGGGACCGGGGCAGTGCCGGCAACAAAACCGACGACGGCTTATCTTTGAAAATGGCCGCAGTTGACGCGCACCTGCGAAGCGCCCCAACCCCGGTAGGGTGGAGAAGCAAAACAAACTTATGATGGAGGGATCATGAACAATCGGCAACGCAGTTTACTAAAAGTGACGACCGCAGTGGTTATGGGAATCGTCATGGTTATGGCCTTTTCCTCCCTGGTTCTGGCCCAGGAGGCCAAGGTCAGGAAAGATGCCGCCAAGATGATGTCGGATGCCTGGAAGATGTTCGACGACGGCCAGCGTCTGGTCATCAAGGGTCTGGAAATGAACAACCTCATAGCCGCAAAGTTGGGGGTCGTGGAGCTCATGGAGCCGGGGAACAAAACCATGGGCAAAGGGCGGGACACCGTCCTCGAGGGGGCCAAACTTTTCGCCCAGGGTGAAAAGATCGTCATGACCACCGATGACGCCAAGGTCTTCAAAGAAGGCGTGGACATGCTGAAGAACGGCATGAAGATCGCCATGGACGGGAAAGAAATGATGGAGAAGGGCATGGCCATGAACGACCAGGTGGCCCAGTCCAAGGGGGCGCTGGACAAGTTTGCCGACGGCAACAAGATCATGAAAGACGGCATGGCCACCATGGCCAATGCCATCAAGCTGTTCATGCAGGGTGAGGCGCTTTACCTGGGAAACAAATAAATTCCACCACGGTCAGGCCGCGGCCATGGGGGCGCGGCCTGGCCCGGTGGAGCTGTGCAGCACAGGATTCCAACGGCATGGTTGGCCTGAGGAGGGTCTATGAAAAAACTCCAGACAGTTTTGGTCATCATCCTGGCGCTGGCGGTGGCGTGCACCTCCGGATTTGCCGCACCCCCTTCGGAATCCCCATCCGAGGCGGCCGCTAAGGCCGCAGACGATGCTCGTCTCCCCATCCACCAGCAGGAAAAATGGCAGTTTTTTGTGTCCCCTTACGTCTGGATACCAGGCGTCAATATCACCACCACTACTTTGAGAAAGGATGTGAATACCAACGTCCCCTGGTGGGACACGGCCGCCGCCCTGTTTTCCAAGACCATCGGGGTCATGGGCCGGGCCGAGGCCTGGAAAGGCCGGTGGGGGATCTATGTTGACGGCTATTTCACCTATCTCGGCTTCTCGGACAGCCAGGTGGGAGCCAGCCGGCAAAAAACCTTCGGTCCGGTGGATTTCACCCTCGACAAGCAGGTTAATCTCGACGGCCTCAGGGTTAATTTAGGCATACCGGGTCAGGTAAGCGGCAACATCACCCTGACGCCTTCAGGGTCTGTCAAGTACATCAGCCGGGTGGGCAGCCTGGACCTGGGTGGCCGCTTTTTGGTGGGGACCTGGCCCCTTTCGGCCGGCAAGCCTCTGCCGGTCTTTTCTCTGGAACTCCTGGGCGGCCTGCGGTTTAACTCCATCAACCAATATCTCAGGATCAATCTCAGGGACGTCAGGATCGGCAATGTGAGCGTCGATTTTCACCGGTTATATATCTCGGGCCGGCATCAGACCATCAAGGGCGGTTCCTTTGTGGTTGATCACACTCTGCAATTTTTTGAACCCTTTCTGGGGGCCCGGCTCGGCTTCTGGCTCACCCCGAAAGTGCTGGTCAGCCTCAAGGGCGACGTCGGCGGCTTCGGCTTCGTGGTGAACAACAATGTCACCTGCAACCTGGAAGCCCTGGTGGGGTATCGGGTTCATAAAAATATCTACGCCTACGCCGGCTATAAGGCCCGGGGCTTCTGGTATGACCTGGGGGAAGACCTCGCCCAGATCAATCTCTCCGGGTGGTTTCATGGACCGGTGCTGGGCACGACTTTCACCTTTTAGGGTTCCGGAAAAGGCTCCCTTGCTCGGGCGTGGCGGCTTCACCGAAGCCCCAGGATAGAGGGTGGAAATAGAGAGATGGCACCAAATCCCCTCCCATTCAAGCCCGAACTCTGGCGGGGCAAACCCATCCGGCGCATGCACGTCATGGTGAAACCCACGGGGCCGCTGTGCAACCTCAATTGCACTTACTGTTATTATCTTTCCAAGCAGGTCCTGTTGAGCCCCGAAAACAGTTGGCGCATCAGCGACGAGGTGCTGGAGTCCTTTATCCGGCAGTATTTCGAGGGTCAGAACTACAAAGAGGTGGTGTTTTCTTGGCAGGGCGGGGAGCCCACCCTGCTGGGTCTGGACTTTTTTCGCCGTGTGGTGGCGTTGCAGAAGCGCTACTGTCCCCCCCGGGTGCGCTGCGAAAATGACCTTCAGACCAACGGCACCCTTTTGGATGAGGCCTGGTGCGAGTTTTTGGCCGAACACAATTTCCTGGTGGGCCTGAGCATTGACGGCCCCCAGGACCTCCATGACCATTACCGCAAGGACAAGATTGGGGAAGGGAGCTTCGATCGGGTCTGGCGGGGCGCCCGGCTGCTCCGCCAACAACGGGTGAACTTTGCCACCCTGGCCTGCGTCAATCGGTTGACGGCCCAGCACCCCCTTCGGGTCTATCGCTTTCTGCGCGATGAGGTGGGGGCTGAACGGATACAATTCATCCCCATTGTGGAGACCCTGGGCTTCTGGTATAAACCGCCGCCTTTTCTTGACCGGCAATCCATGCCCCTGGACGGCTCTCCCGGGGCGCAGCCGGGCCACCCCGAGTCGGTGGTGGAGGACTGGTGTGTAGATCCGGAGGACTGGGGCGAATTTCTTTGTCGGATATTTGACGAGTGGCGCACCAAAGACCTGGGCAAAATTTATGTGAATTATTTTGAGGCCGCGGTGGAAACCTGGATGGGGCACCTCTCGCCCCTGTGCACCCAGGCCCCCCTGTGCGGCAAGGGCCTGGCCCTGGAGCACGACGGCTCGGTGTACGCCTGCGATCATTATGTCTATCCGCAATACTGTCTCGGCAATATCCTCACCCAGTCCTTGGAGGAGATGGCTTATTCCGAAAGGCAGGAGCGCTTCGGCACCAGCAAGGAAGGCTCGCTCCCCGGATACTGCCGCAGGTGCGACTACGAGTTCGCCTGCTTCGGCGACTGTCCCAAGAACCGCTTCCTCAGGACCCCCGACGGCGAGCCGGGCTTGAACTACCTGTGCCGGGGCTGGAAACGCTTTTTCGCCCATATCGATCCCCACATCCAAAAAATCGTCCGCAGCCTGGGGGCTCAGGTGGTAAAGGAGGCCCGGGTCCCGGCGGCCGAGTATTGGCGCCCGGAGAGAAGGCGATGAAGTGGGAGATGGCGCTTTTGGAAAATGGCTATCGGCAAGTGCAGGTGGAGTCCTTGTGGGAAGAAATCCAGCCGGATTACCAGGATATTCTTGAAGACTTCAAAGGTATAGCGGTGCCAGGCTTTCGTCCGGGGAAGGCTCCCCGGCAGGTGCTGGAGTCACGTTTCCGGCGGGAAATTTCGGAGCAGCTGACCCGGCGCGTCGCCCAGCGTTTATGCCGCCTGGCCCTGGAGGAGGCCGGACGAGAGGCCGCTGGGCCCGTGGAAGTCTCGGAGATAGATTGGGAGCGGGGTCAATATTTCCGGTTCACGGCCCGCTTTTTCCCCCTGCCGGAGTTCGACCTCCCGGATTATCGGTCCTGGGGCGCCGGGCTGGCAAAGGCCGCTGATCCCCAGGGGGAATTGTCATTACAGCTGTTGGAGAAGGTGGATTTCCCCGTTCCGGAGGATTTGGTGCACAGGGAATTGGCCTACGAGGGCCACAGCGAGATGGACCCGGAAAGCGAGGCCTGGCAGGCCGCGGCCCGGCGGGTCAGGCTCATGCTGATCCTGAAGCGTATCGCCCGGGAAGAGGGCATCGAGGTGGAGGACGCGGACGTGGAGCAGCGCATCGAGGCAAAGGCGGCGGAATTCGGGACCAGGCCAGAGGCCCTGAAAGCCGAACTGGAGCAAGGGGGGGGCAGGGCACGGCTCAAAGACCTGCTCCTGGCCGAGAGCGTTCTGGAATATTTGCTGGAGAACATGCGAGGCAAAGATACGTAACCCGAAAGAGGGGAGGCTCAATGGGGAAAAGCAACTCCAAGGAAGGGAAGAGAAAAAAAAGCGTGGGCCAAGCAGCCAAACGCCGCATGTTCATCCACATGGCTGTGCTGGTGCTGATCTTTGGGGTCCTGGCCGCCGGGGTTTTTTTCCTCCTCAACAGCAATGAGACTAAAGCCCAATCCCCCGCTCCGCCGACAGGGAAAGAGTCAGTCAGCACCTCTGAGGCGGTGCCTGGATTTGATCGTCTTAAGGGCCGTTGGCAGCGGCCAGACGGGGGTTACGTCATTGACATCAGGGAAGTCGCCACGGATGGGAAAATGTCGGCGGCGTATTTCAACCCACGGCCCATCAACGTCTCCCGGGCGGAAGCGGCCCTGGACGGCACCACCCTCAAGGTTTTCATCGAACTGCGGGATGTAAATTATCCGGGCGCGACGTATCGCCTGACCTATGATCCTGAAAGCGACCGGCTTCAGGGGGTCTATTTCCAACCAGCCCTGCAGCAGAGCTTTGAGATTTTCTTTGTCAGGATGAAGTGAACTGCACTGGATAATGAAGCAAAAATATTCTTAGAAGGAGGGAAATCGAGTGGGAACAAGATATGGACTGGCGGTCTGCCTGGTATTGGGCTTGCTTATCACCGTCACTGTTGGACACAGCCGCGGGCAGCAGAGTTCCGGGACTCCAGCATCAGCGCCGGCTCCACCCGCCACCTACAAGATGACCACCCCCATCCCGCCGGGCATCGCCGCTCCGGACAAGCTCGAAACGAGCTTCGGCACGCTGAACTTTTTCGACGGCGTCCCGGACAAGGCCAGCACGGAAAAGCTTTACGACAACCTGGATTTCCAGCGGGCGGTGCAGGCCTATCTTTTAGGCCTGCCTGTAGTGAGCCAGTGGGCCAACCGCAAGGGATTCGCCGATCTTGGGCCGGCCAACGCCACCGTGCCCATCTTTGAGACCTTGATGAATGCCAGAAGCCTTTTTCTGACCGCCAACAACAACACGCCCTACACCTGGATCTGGCTCGACCTGCGCCAGGGCCCCATGGTCCTGGAGGTGCCCCCGAAGATCCTCGGGGCCATCGACGACATGTGGTATCACTGGGTCAGCGACGTGGGCATAACCGGTCCCGACAAGGGCAAAGGCGGCAAGTACCTGCTGCTGCCGCCCGGCTACAAGGGCCCGGTGCCCAAGGGTTACCACATCGTCCGGCCGCACACCTTCAACGTCTGGGTCCCCTGGCGCAGTTTCCTGGTGGACGGCGACCCCAAGCCGGGCGTGGATCAGGTAAAGAAGTTCACCAAAATCTACCCCCTGTCCCAGGCCAAAAACCCGCCAACCCCGAAATTCGTGAATGTATCTGATAAGGCGTTCAGCACGCTCGCCCCGGCCGATTACTCCTTCTGGGAGGCCCTCAACCAGGTGGTGCAGGAGGAACCCACGGACTCCGTCGACCCGACCACGCTCGGCTTTTGGGTTGCCATCGGCATCCAGAAGGGCAAGCCCTTCGCACCCGACGAGCGCCTGAAGAAGATCCTCACCGAGGCCGCCCGGGTGGGTGACGCCACGGCCCGGGCCATCATGTACCGCTGGCGGGGCGCGGACGGCTACTGGTACCCGAACAGCGCCTGGCGCTTGGGTTTCGTCGGCGGCTACAAGTTCGAGGAAAAAGGCGCACGACTCCTGGATGGTTACTCGGGCTTCTTCTTCTATGCCACCGGCATCACCCCGGCCATGGATGCGCATCTGGTGGGGGTCGGGTCCCAGTATATGGCGGCCTTTGTCGACGCCAACGGCAATCCCCTGGACGGCGGCAAGAACTACAAGCTAAGACTGCCGCCCCACATCCCGGTGAAGGACTTCTGGTCGGTCATCCTGTACGACAGCCAGACCCGCTCCATGCTGCAGACCGATCAGGACTGGCCCGCGGTGAGCAGCCAGACCAAGGGGCTCCTGGTCAACGCTGACGGCTCGGTGGACGTCTATTTCGGACCCAAGGCCCCGCCCGGCAAGGAGAAAAACTGGGTACAGACCATTCCCGGCAAGGGCTGGAACACCCTCCTGCGCCTTTATGGCCCGCTGGAGCCATTCTACAACAAGACCTGGCGGCCGGGGGAGATCGAACTGCAACCGTGAGGTCGTAAAGAAAACACAGTAACCCAAAAGAAAGGAGGGTTTATGGAATCACCGCAATCCGCCCACCGCAACAAAGCCCGCACCTGGGCCGTGGTGGGGGGGGTGTTGGCCGCGTCCAGCGTCCTGTGCGCCGGACCGGGCCTGGCCAAGGAGGCCGGCAAGACCAAAACTGCTGAACCGCAGGTTACCGGGGTGCCGGGTTCGCCCAACGCCACCACCATCATCAGCGGGAAACAGCTGCCGCCGCCCGATCCGAAATTCGGCGGGGTGATCAAGGAGAGAGCTTCGGAGTCTAAGGCCTGGTGGCCGCCGCGCGTCGTGCCGCCGAAGGGTGCGCCCAACGTGCTGCTCATCATGACCGACGACGACGGCTTCGGCTCGCCGTCCGCTTTTGGCGGAGTGATCCCGACCCCGGCCCTGGACCGCATCGCTAAGGCCGGCCTGCGCTTCACCAATTTCCACTCCACCTCCCTGTGCTCACCAACGCGGGCGGCGATCATCACCGGCCGCAACCATCACTCGGTGGGCTTCGGGGTGGTAGGCGAAATCGCCACGGGGTTCCCGGGTTACGACTCGATCATCCCGATCGAGAAAGGCACCATCGGCACCATCCTGAAGGACAACGGCTACGCGACCTCATGGTTCGGCAAGGACCACAACACGCCGTTCTTTCAGAACAGCCAGGCCGGGCCGTTTAATCAATGGCCCAACGGTATGGGCTTCGAGTACTTCTATGGCTTTGTCGGCGGGGACGCCAGCCAGTGGCAGCCCAACCTGTTCCGCAATACGACGGCCATCTATCCGTTCCTAAACAATCCCGGCTGGAATCTGACCACGGCCATGGCCGACGAGGCTATCCAGTACATGAGGCAACTCAAGGAGCTGGCGCCCGGAAAGCCGTTCTTTGTCTATTACGTCCCGGGTGGCGTACACGCGCCGCATCATCCGACGCCGGAATGGATCGACAAGATCAGCGCCATGCATCTCTTCGACGATGGCTGGGAAAAATTGCGAGAAACCATTTTCGCCAACCAGAAGAGGCTCGGCATCATGCCCGAGAACGCGCAACTGACCCCGTGGCCGGACGGACAGGAAGCTTACGGCGGCGCCAAGCTGCCCAAATGGGACTCGCTCAGCTGGGAGCAAAAGAAGCTCTTCATTAAGCAAGTGGAGGTCTATGCGGCGTACCAGGCCTACACCGATCATGAGATCGGCCGGGTCATCCAGGCCGTCGAAGACCTGGGCGAGCTCAACAACACCTTGATCATCTACATCAGCGGCGACAACGGCGCCAGCGCCGAAGGCATGCTCAACGGCACGCCGAACGAGTTCACCACCTTCAATGGCGTCGAAGTGCCGGTCAAGGACCAGTTTCTCTGGTACGAGTTCTGGGGGTCCGACCGGACCTTCCCGCACTTTGCGGCGCCCTGGGCCTGGGCGATGGACACGCCGTTCAAGTGGATGAAGCAGGTGCCGTCGCATTTCGGGGGGACGGCCCAGGGCCTGGCCATGTCCTGGCCGGGCCACATCAAGGACGTGGGCGGCATCCGCCGCCAGTTCCACCACGTCATCGACATTGTGCCGACCATCCTCGAAGCGACCGGCATTCCGGCGCCCGCCACCATCGACGGCATCAAGCAGCGCCCCATTGAAGGCGTGAGCATGGTGTATACCTGGGACAAGGCAAGCGCCAACGCCCCGACCCGACACAGGACGCAATACTTCGAGATGCTCGGCAATCGAGCCATCTATCACGACGGCTGGGTGGCCTGCACGACCCCGGTGACGCTCCCCTGGGAGCTGAGCACCAAGCCGCCGCCGGATGTAATCACCGGGTACAAGTGGGAGCTCTACAACGTCATGGAGGATCCCACGGAGAACAACGACCTGGCCGCCAAGATGCCGGAGAAGCTCAAGCAGCTGCAGAACCTCTTCTATATAGAGGCGAAGAAGTACAACGTGCTGCCGCTCGATAACACGACGCTCAAGCGTTGGAACACGCCGCGCCCGAGCCTGACGGCGGGACGAACGGCCTTCACCTATACAGGCGGACTGACCGGCGTGCCGGGCAGCACTGCCCCGAACATACTGGACAAGTCCTACACCATCACCGCCGAGGTTACGATTCCCGATGACGGCGCGGAAGGCATGATCGTCACCCAGGGAGGGCGCTTCGGCGGCTACGGGCTGTTCATGAGCAAAGGCGTGGTGGGATTCGAGCGGGGCAGGGTGGTGTTCCTCTACAATTTGCTCGACCTCAAGCGGACGATCTGGGAAGGGCCCGAACTTAGCCCCGGGAAACACACCATCGTCTTCGACTTCAAGTCCGAAGGTCCAGGCTTGGGCAAGGGAGGGACGGGTGTGCTCTCCGTGGACGGTCAGGAAGTGGCCAGGAAGTCCATGGAACACACCACCCCGATCACCTTCCCGGAGGACGAAACCTTCGACATCGGCCAGGACACGCGCACGGGCGTCGCGATGCTGGAGTATCGCTACGATGTGCCGTTCAAGTTCACCGGCAAGATCAACAAGCTGACCTTCAAGCTCGAACCCTTCAAGCCGGAGCAGAGCGCGGCGGCGGGGGCGGCTGATACGCCCAGGGCCGGGGTCGCCCCATCGGCGGTAGGAGAGGCCAAACATGCGGAGAACCGCTAGCGGCTTTCAGTCAGGCGAACCGAGTTGCGTGCTCGAAAGATGAGGCAGAGTCGAGGCTATTCTATGAAATGGGTGCTAATCTTCGCCGCGGTCGGGGAAGCCGGGATGGGCTTGGCGTTGCTGATCGTTCCAGCGCTCGTTGGGCGGTTGTTGTTGGGTGAGGAACTGACCGGCATCGCCATACCCGTCGCCCGCGTGGCCGGCATCGCCCTGATCGCCCTTGGGGTCGCCTGCTGGCCGGGCCCGCCGCGGGTCGGTATGTTAATCTACAGCGTGGCCGTCATGCTTTATCTCGCCTACGTCGGCTTCTCAGGCGGTTTGACCGGCATTCTACTGTGGCCGGCGGTCATCCTGCACGTGATCTTGACGGTACTTTTAACTCGGGCATCAACAAGAAACAAGGAGACGAAAACCTAGAGGAATAAACCGCACTTGCCTGGTTTTAGCCGAATAACCTCTACTGGCCAGAGACCAAAAAGCAAAATGAACGAGTAGATGGGAAAACCTGCAAGAGATTATGGAATCTTAAGGAGGGAGTTTTTCATGGAATCACCGCAATCCGCTCACCGCCGCCAAGCCCGGACCTGGGCCAGGGTGGGGGGCGTCCTGGCCGCGGCCAGCGTCCTGTGCGCCGGCCCGGCCCTGGCCAAGAAAGCCGGGAGGGCGGAAACCTTTACCCCGGAGGTCACCGGGGTGCTGGGTTCACCCGACGCCACTACCACCATCAGCGGCAAGCAGCTCCCCCCGCCTGACCCGAAGTTCGGTGGCGTCATCAAGGATGACGCGCTGCAATCCAAGCCCTGGTGGGCGCCGCGCGTCGTGCCCCCCAAGCAGGCGCCCAACATCCTGCTGATCATGACCGACGATGCCGGCTTCGGCGTGCCCAGTACCTTCGGCGGCGTCATTCCGACGCCGACCATGGACCGGCTGGCCAAGGCCGGCCTGAGCTTCAACAGGGTCTTTTCAACCTCGCTGTGCTCGCCGACCCGCGCCGCGCTGATCACCGGGCGCAACCACCACTCCGCCGGCTTCGGCGTCATAGCCGAGCAGTCAACCGGCTTCCCCGGCTACAACAGCATCATCGGCAAGGACAAGGCCACCATCGGACGGATCCTGCTCGACAACGGCTACGCGACCTCGTGGTTCGGCAAGGACCACAACACGCCGGCGTTCAACGCCAGCCAGGTCGGGCCCTTCGACCAGTGGCCCACCGGCATGGGCTTCGAGTACTTCTACGGCTTCGTCGGCGGGGACGCCAACCAATGGCAGCCGAACCTGTTCCGCAACACCACGCAGATCTATCCCTTCGATGGCAAGCCCCCCGGCACCTGGAACCTCATCACCGCCATGGCGGACGACGCCATCGACTGGATGACGCGCATGCACCAGACCGACCCCAGCAAGCCGCTCTTCATCTACTACGTGCCTGGCGCCACCCATGCGCCGCACCATCCGACCAAGGAATGGGTGGACAAGATCAGCGCCCTGCACCTCTTTGACGACGGCTACAACAAACTGCGCGAGCGCATCTTCGAGAACCAGAAGAAGCTCGGCGTGATTCCCCAGGATGCGAAGCTGACGCCCTGGCCCAATGACGTCCTGAAGCCCTGGGATCAGCTCAGCGCGGAGGAAAAGAAGCTCTTCATCCGCCAGGTCGAGGTCTTCGCGGCCTACGCGGCGTACAACGACCATGAGATCGGGCGCGTGATCCAGGCCTTTGAGGATTTGGGCAGGCTCGATAACACACTGATCATCTACATCAACGGCGACAACGGCACCAGCGCCGAGGGCGGGCCTTTGGGCACGCCGAACGAGGTGGCGTTTTTCAACGGCGTCACTGTGCCCGTCGACGTGCAGATGAAGTTCTACGACGTCTGGGGCACCGACCTGACCTATAACCACATGTCGGCGGGGTGGTCTTGGGCTTTTGACACGCCGTTTGACTGGTTCAAACAGAACGCCTCCAGGCTCGGCGGCATCAACCAGAACATGGTGGTGTCGTGGCCGGCGCGCATCAAGGACCAGGGGGCCTTGCGAGAGCAGTTCATTCATGTGATCGATGTTGTGCCCACTCTCCTGGAAGCCACCGGTATCCGGGCGCCCGAGTTCGTGGACGGCATCAAGCAGGCGCCCATCGAGGGCACCAGCTTCCTTTACACCTTCGACGCGGCCAACGCCAAGGCGCCGTCGCGCCATAAGACCCAATACTTCGAGATGATGGGCCAGTGGGCGCTGTACCACGACGGCTGGTTCCTCAGCACCAAGGTCAATCGCGCCCCGTGGCAGGCCTTCATGGCTGCCAATCCCGACCCGCTGAACAACCAGGTGTTCCAGCTCTACAACCTGAACAAGGACTTCAGCCAGGCCGAGGATATCGCCGCCAAGCACCCGGCGAAGGTCAAGGAGCTGAGGGCGAAGTTCCTGGCGGAGGCCAAGAAATACCAGGTCCTGCCGTTGGACGCGTCGGTGGGGGCTCGAGTCGTGGCGCCGCGTCCGAATATTACCGCGGGCCGCACCGAGTTCGTCTACACCAAGCCCATGGTCGGCTTGCCGCAGGGGGATTCGCCGTTCCTTCTGGACACTTCCTACACCATCACTGCGGACATCACGGTCCCCGAAGGCGGGGCGGAAGGCATGATCCTGACCTCGGGTGGGCGCTTCGCGGGTTATGGGTTCTACCTGCTCAAGGGCAAGCCGGTATTCCTGTGGAACCTGATCGACCTCAAGCGCGTCAAGTGGGAAGGCTCGGAGGCGCTCGCGCCCGGCCGGCACACCTTGGAGTTCGACTTCAAGTATGACGGCCTGGGCCTCGGCACGCTCGCGTTCAACAACTTCTCCGGCATCGGCCGCTCGGGCACCGGCACCCTCAAGGTGGACGGCAAGGAAGTCCAGACGATCAAGCTGCCGCATACGCTGCCGATCATCCTGCAATGGGACGAGAGCTTCGACATCGGCTCCGACACGCTCACCGGCGTGAACGACGCCGACTACCAGCCGCCGTTCCCCCTGACCGCCAAGCTCAACAAGCTGACGATCAAGGTGGACCGCCCGAAACTGTCCCCCGAGGACATGAAGAAGTTTGAAAAGGCGGAGGCGGAGGCGCTTGACGGCACGCCGCTGAAGCACGTGCAGCCCGGGCCAATGTAGTCCTATAATTTGAGCGCGGCTGGCCGAATCGGCCAGCCGCGCCTTGTTCAACATTACAATAGAGGCAACGCTGCTGCCTCTATGCATAACTTCTGACCCGCTAGTGGTTCTGAAAACATCACGAACGGCTTGAAGATGAGGAGAAGAAGATGAAAAGAAGTATAATTGTTCTAGTTTGTTTGACATTGCTGACGCTGGCGGGTAGCGCCCATTCTCAACAACAGCAAAAGCAGCAGGACCCGTCAGGGGTGCAGAAAGCAGCCAAGCCGAAGCTCGTGGACCTGAGCCCTGATGAGGCCAAGGCCATGGGCAAGGTTGACCTCCTGTTCGTGCAGAATGCCCAGAGTGTAACCATCGACAAAAACAAGATGGTTATGAAGGGGGTCGGTCCCACGACCTTGTGGTTTTCCGACCGTCCCGAGCGGCTAACCGGCCATCTGAGCACCAAGGAATTCATCCCTTTTTGGAACGAAGGCCCGGACAGCTTCGCCGCTGATCCGCCCAATGCCACCCTGTCGATACTCAGCGGCGACAAGATAAGCGATATCGTTGTGGAACTGCGCAACCCCAGGCTCACCAAGGATGAACTCACGTATGATGTTCGGGTTCTGGAGGGGGCTATCCAGGCACAGGGCGGCGCCTGTTCCTTGTTTATCGATATTATCGGCAGGCCGTTGACCCCACTGTCCGTTGCCGGGGCAAGACGCCGGTGTTGGCGCCGGGCGAGGTACTAACAGCAATTTATGGATTCCGCCACCCATGCCCTGGGGTTGACTCGTGATGCTCTTCATGGTTCTCTGAGGCTACCCGGCATTGGTTTATGAGATGGGAACTTAATCAGGGGCGTCCCGTTCGGGGCGCCCAACCTCTGGGCGTCACGACCATGGGCTGTTGCGGGTTCTTAGGGGAAAACCGCGAGAGCAAAAATAACCAAAGGACTTGAGGCTCAATATACCGCCCGGACTCAGGAAATTTTTCCCGGGAGAGAGATCATGAACATTTTTCTGGACCCATCTACTTTCCATAAAATCTGGTCACAGGCCCAGGCATATATCTCTCAAAACGTACTTTCCTGGCCCATGGCGGTCCAAATCGCGGTTATCGTTGGCGCCATCCTGTTAGCCCGCCATGCCACTCGATCCATGGACGCCTGGTTCGAGCGCCTGCAAGTACGATGCGCCTCGATGCCGGAATTATGTGCCGAGTTGCCACTTTTAAAGACCTTTAAGGGGGTGATCAATTCCTTTTTCGCCTTTCTTTTGGTCTGGATTGCCCTGGACATTGCCGAGCATTATCACTGGCCCCGGGGGGTACTGTACAGTGCCGGGGTAATTTTGATGGCCCTGACCCTGATGCGGTTATTCACCGGGGAGATGAAAAACCGCTTCTGGGCCAGAATCCTCGCTGGGGTCATCTGGCTTTGGGCCATTCTCTACATTTTCCATATCATCGAACCCTGGCTCACTCTCCTGAGTCAAATTAATTTCAACCTCGGTCAGGTCCGTATTTCGTTGCTACAAATTTCCCGGGCCCTCCCGGTGTTCCTGCTTCTCTACTGGCTGGCCAGAAACCTTTCGATAATTTGGCGTTTTTGGCTGGTGGTTGGCTCTGGCCTGAGCGCCGCCATGCAGATTCTGTTGTCTAGACTCGGCAGTATTTTTCTCTATTCCGCAGCGGTCGTTCTGGTTTTAACCTACCTGGGCCTCGATCTCACGGTCTTTGCCCTGTTTAGTGGAACCCTGGGTTTGGGTCTCGGTTTTGGCCTGCAAAAAGTCTTCGCCAACCTGGTGAGCGGTTTCATCCTCCTGGCGGATAAGTCCATCAAGCCCGGCGATGTCATTCAACTGGGAGACGAGTACGGCTGGATCAATTTCCTGGGTGTCCGTTATATCTCCGTCATCACCCGGAACGGCACCGAGCATCTCATCCCCAATGAAAATCTGATAACCGGCGAGGTGATTAACTGGTCTCACAGTCAAAACCTCGTTCGCTTAAAGGTGCCCGTGGGGGTCGCCTATGGTACTGATTTAGAGCAGGCCAGGGACCTGATGCTGGAGGCCGCCGCGGCCACCAAACGGGTTCTCAAAGACCCCCAGCCCAGTTTCCGCTTGATGGGCTTCGGGGATAATGCCATCGATCTGCAACTGCGAGTCTGGATTAATGACCCCCAGCATGGGGTCCATTCCGCGAAGAGTGAGCTCTTGTGGGGCATCTGGCAGCGCTTCCGGGTCCATGGCATAGAAATCCCCTATCCGCAACGGGACGTGCACCTCAAGTCAATTCCTGATACACTGCTGCGGACCGGCCCAGAGGCTGGATGAAGTCCCCCATTCCCAGTCTGAGAGAAATCATGGAGAACAAACCAGATGGCTCCCCGTGGTGAATTGACCCTGGAGCAACCCGCCGCCGACACCCTGAAGGTGATCCTTTCCGGGGATTGGAGGCTTGGTGGTGAACTGCCTGGGGCCGATAAGGTTCAGCAGAGGCTCGCAGACAGCCCGGGGGTGCGCCACCTGGTCTTCGATACCCGGGGGCTGGCCTTCTGGGACACGGGGCTGTTGACCTTCCTGATGAACCTCGGCGCCTTCTGCTCTCAGCAAAACATCCGCCTGAACCGCGACGGACTGCCAAAAGGGGCGAAGAGACTGCTGGATTTGGCCCTGGCGGTGCCGGAAAAAAAAGATGCCCGCACCGCGGAGGGGCGGGTGTCGTTTCTCGCCTATTTGGGCAACGAAACCGTCAATTTCTTCCGCTCCGCCGGCGAACTGCTGGCCTTCATCGGCGATGCGGTGGTGGCCGTCCTGAGGCTTATGCGCGGCCAGGCCCAGTACCGCCGCGCTGATCTGGGTTTAATCATGCAGGCCGTGAGCGCCCAGGCCTTGCCCATTGTCTCCCTCATCTGCTTTTTAGTGGGGTTGATCCTGGCCTTTATCGGCGCCATCCAACTGAAACTCTTCGGGGCCCAGATTTATGTGGCCGATCTGGTGGGCATTGCCATGGTGCGACTGATGGCCGCGATCATGACCGGCATCGTCATGGCCGGCCGCACCGGCGGGGCCTTTGCGGCCCAACTGGGGACCATGCAGGTGAACCAGGAGATCGACGCCCTGAAAACCCTGGGCATCTCGCCCATGGAGTTTCTGGTGCTGCCGCGTATCCTGGCCCTGGCCCTGATGATGCCTCTCTTGTGCCTTTACGCCAATATCATGGGCATCCTTGGGGGCATGGTGGTGGGGGTGGGGCTGCTCAATATCGGCTTTATGGAATACTATAACGAGACCGCCAAGGCAGTGGGGCTCTGGAACCTGGGCATCGGTCTGTTTTCCGGCCTGGTGTTCGGGGTGATCGTGGCCCTGGCCGGCTGTATGCGGGGCATGCAGTGCGGCCGCAGCGCCTCCGCGGTGGGGGATGCGGCCACCTCCGCGGTGGTCACCGCCATTGTCGGCATCATCGTTTCCACCGCGGTGATCACGGTGTTGTGCAATTTTCTGGGAATATGAGTTCGTGAGACTTGGCGGCCGCGCCGCCGGGGCCGCGACTCAGGATACGGTGAACATGACCGAAAAAGAAGCCCACATCTCGGTGCGCAATCTCACCATGGCCTATGGCGACTTTATCCTCATGCGGGACCTGACCTTTACCATCAACCGGGGGGACATCTTCATCGTCATGGGGGGCAGCGGCTGCGGCAAGAGCACCCTGATGACCATTTTGATCGGCTTGAAGGCCCCGGCCAAGGGTCAAATCTGGTATGGGGACACGGATTTCTGGGGCGCCGATCAGGAAACCCGGGACCGGGTCATCCGCCGGGCCGGGGTCATGTACCAGAGCGGGGCCCTGTGGAGTTCCATGACCCTGGCCGAGAATATCGCCCTGCCGCTGGAGACCTATACGGATTTAAGCCCGGCCCGGATCCGCGAAGTGGTCAAACTGAAACTGGCCCTGGTGGGCATGGCCGGCTTCGAAGAGTTTTATCCCTCGGAGATCAGCGGCGGCATGCAGAAACGGGCCGGCATCGCACGGGCCATGGCTTTGGATCCGGAAATCCTGTTTTTCGACGAGCCTTCCGCCGGCCTGGACCCGGTGAGCGCCCGCCGGCTGGATGACCTGATCCTGGAATTGCGGGAGAGCCTGGGCACCACCATGGTGGAGGTGACCCATGAGTTGGCCAGCATTTTTGCCATCGGCAGCAATTCCGTCTTTCTGGATGTATCCCAGCGCACTATGACGGCCATGGGCAACCCGAAGCAGCTCCTGGCCGAAACTCAAGATCCCAATTTGCGCCTGTTTTTGACCCGGGGCGAGAAACCTTAAGCGACAGGAAGGGCACCGATGGCTAAGCAAGCAAACAGAATGATGATCGGCGGTTTTGTGGTTCTCGCCCTGATTATTATGGCCGCCAGCCTGGTGGTATTCGGGTCGGGCAAATTCTTTCAGAAAACCGTGAGATGCGTGGTGTACTTTGACGAACCTGTCAGGGGGTTGAGTATAGGCGCACCGGTGCTCTTTCAGGGGGTTCAAATCGGGTCCGTGGTAAGCATCGTCCTCACCGTGGACCCCGCCAAGCTGCAGGTACAAATCCCCATCATCCTCGAATACGAGCCGGAGCGGTTCCATGTGCGGGGCGATGCCGCCGCGCTGAGAGATCCCCAAAAAAATATACCGAAGCTCATCGAAAGGGGCCTTCGAGCCCAACTGGTGATGCAGAGCTTTATAACCGGGCAGTTAGCCATCGAACTTGGCTTTTTCCCCCAAGCTGACATCTGCTACCCCCCGGCACAGATCGACCCGATCTATAAGGACTATATCGTGATCCCCACCTGCAAGTCCACCACCGAGAAACTGATGGATGCCCTGGGGGACCTGGATCTCAAGGGGATAGAAAAGCATTTGTTATCAGCCCTGGTCAGCATTGATCGGTTAGTAAGCAACCCGGACCTGGCCGCCAGCATTCGGGACTTGAAAGACACCCTGCAGGACGCCCGCAAGCTGGTCACCCGAGTGGATCGTCAAGTGAATCCGGTGGCGGACGACCTGAAAAAAACCCTCAAAGATATCGGCAAGTTGGCCAATAATGTCGACGGCAAGGTGGGAGAGGTGACCACCGGCTTTGACAAAACCATGTCTTCAGCCCGGGGAGTCATTTCCCCGGACGCGCCGCTGGTGGTCGGCTTGGAGAACACCCTGAAAGAGATTTCCAGAATGACCAAATCAATTCGGGAATTGGCCGATTATTTGGAAGAGCATCCCGCGTCCCTGATTCGCGGCAAGAAAAAGCCTGACAAGAAGACTCCCGGAGGGAATTAACATGAGAGCAAAGCCGCTTTCCTGTGGACTACCGGTCACCCTGGCCATCGTGGCCCTCTTGTTCGGCGGCTGCCTGAGCCGGAGTCCCTCACCGCGGTATTACGCTTTGAGTTCGATACCGGAAGGCCAGGCGATTTCCAAGGGAACAAGCCCGGCTCAAAACGCAGTCATCGGCATCGGCCCCGTCAAGCTGGCCGATTACCTCGACGAGTCACAGATTGTCACCCGCACCAGCGACAATCAGTTGCTCAAGGCCGAGTACGACCGCTGGGCCGGCTCTTTCAAAAACAACTTCATCAACATGCTGGCCGAAAATATCGGCGTTCTCCTCCGGACCGACCGGATTTTTCTCTACCCCTGGCGCACGGAGGTGCCCATTGACTACCAGGTGGTGGTGGATGTGGTGCGGTGCGATGGCCGTCTGGGAGAGGCCGCCTGGCTGGTGGCGCGCTGGAGCGTTTTGGGAGGCCCGGAAAAGAAGCTGCTCAAAATGAATCAGTCCCGCATTACCGAGCCGGTGACGGGTCCGGATTATGCCGGGTTGGTGGCGGCCCAGAGCCGGGCGCTGGCCAGGCTCGGCCAGGAGGTTGCCCAGGCTATTCAAGGAGCTGGGAAGCACTGAACCTGACCTGGCCCCAACAACTGATCAACAGGTTAAGTCAGTGTGGTGGATTGATGGAGATGCCGAGATACGTATACCTTTTCTACATCCGCACTTTGCGCTTTAGAGCAATTTAAGCGAAGGTTTTCCTGACACCGCGGTACGCACCCGGGCCGGCAAGTTCTAAGTGCGCCAGGTGCAATCGATGGCCCCGTGGAGCTAAGGGAAAAAGCCGGCCAATTCTACCGATCAACCCCTTGCTCTTCTTCCCCCAGGTGCTTATTTTATGCTCAACTAATTGTCTAAACAAAATATTTTCCAAGAGAGAGGTCCATGATCAAGATCGGTATATCGGCGGTTTTCGTTGCTCTGTGGTTGATGACGGCCGGGGCGGTGTGGGCCCAAGGGCAGGCCCAGACGTTGTGCCCGGTGCTTCAGGGGAATATCGACAAGAGCGTTTACGTGGACTATAAGGGGAAACGCATCTATTTCTGCTGCAAGGGCTGTGATGCGGAATTTGCCAAGGACCCGGAAAAGTACCTGAAAAAGCTGGAGGCCGAGGGCGTCACCCCGGAAAAAAGCCCGGCCGCGCCGGGGCAGAGGGGGAAGTAATAGGGTCGCGGGCTTGCGACATTCCTTCCAGAGTGGGGCAAATTGTCATCCCGAATGACGTGAAAGCTCTCAACCTTTTGAAAATACGAGATTCTTGCTACGTTCAGAATGGCAACTTTTAACCACAGAGAATTTGGCTAACCCGAAATATTCAGTGCGCCACGAAGGCGCGAGATGCCAGTGGAGGAAGGTTCCACCCAGATAATTGACGGTAAGTCTGGTAGCTGACGAGCATTGTGTTCGGGTAACTGAGCACATTGAAGCCTCGTGACCAAGGTCGCC
>JBGSLA010000274.1:0-14834 GCA_041740935.1 Desulfobaccales bacterium
CCCAGCCCTCCCCCCAGAAACATCTTTTTCCGGTCAGGCGCCAGGCCCCGGCGCCGCCGCCTGGCGCAGTCTGGCGGCCAGGTCCGTATAGCGCCGCACCGGCCGGTCATTTTTAATAGCCATGCCCAGGGCCTTCTTGCTGCCCATGAGCACCACCAGGCGGCGGCCCCGGGTCAGCGCGGTATAGAGCAGATTGCGCTGCAGCAGCAGAAAGTGCCCGGTGGTGAGGACCAGGACCACTCCGGGAAACTCGCTCCCCTGGGCCTTGTGCACCGTCACCGCATAGGCCAGGGTGATTTCGTCCCCCTCCCCCGGCTCATAGGAAACCATACGGCCGTCGAACTCCACCAGCAGGCGGCCGCCGTCCTGGACAAAGCCCGCCACCTGGCCGATATCGCCGTTGAACACCTCTTTGAGATAATTGTTTTTGAGCTGCATGACCTTATCCCCCCGCCGGAAGACCCGGTTTCCAAAGGTAAAGCGGGGGGCTTTGGGGTTGAGGCGGGCCTGCAGTTCGTGGTTCAGGGTCTGGACGCCCACCGGGCCCCGGTGCATGGGGGTGATGACCTGGAGGTCCCGCACCGGGTCCAGGCCGTAGCGCCAGGGGATTTCCCGGCTGACGAGATCCAGGAGCCGCGCCTTGATGGCTTCCGGCTCCAGAAGCTCCATAAAGACGAAATCATCCTGGCCGAACCGCCGGGGCAGCATCGGAAAGGCCCCCTGGTTCACCCGGTGGGCGTTGACCACGATGAGGCTTTCCTTGGCCTGGCGGTAAATCTGGGTCAGGCGGGCCACGGCCACCATCCCTGAGTCCATCAGGTCCTTGAGGACGTTTCCCGGCCCCACCGCGGGCAGTTGGTGCACATCCCCCACCATGATCAGCCGGGCCCCGAGGGGCACGGCCTTCAACAGATGGTACATGAGATAGATGTCCACCATGGACATTTCGTCCACCACGATGGCCTCGGCCTTGAGGGGCTCAGAGGCGTTGCGCTTAAAGCCCCCGAGCTGGGGGGAAAACTCCAGGGCCCGGTGGATGGTGGCGGCTTCGGCCCCGGTGGCCTCGCTCAGGCGTTTGGCGGCCCGGCCGGTGGGCGCCATGAGGAGCACCCGGGCCCCCAGACCCCGGTAAAGGTCCAGGATGCAGCTCACGATGGTGGTCTTGCCGGTGCCGGGGCCGCCGGTGATGACCACCAGCTTTTCCTTAAGGGCCAGGGCCACCGCCCGGGCCTGCTCCTCCGAGAGGGTGAGGCCCCGCTCCTGCTGGACCCGGCCGATCAGGTCCTCCAGATTAAGAGGCGCCGGCATGGCGGGCGCGGTTTTCAGGCTTCCCAGGTCCCGGGCCACGCCGGTTTCCGCCACCCAGGCCGGTTTGCGATATACCGCCCGGACCTGGGTCAGGTCCTCGATCACCACCCGCCCGGCCTGGGCCAGGTGTTTCAGGGTTTTTCTCAGGGGTTCCGGGGCCACTTGCAAAAGCTCCCCCGCTTCCTGAAGAAGCGCCTCCTCGGGGGCATAAACGTGGCCGTTCCCCGCCATGCTTTCCAGCACATGGAGCAGCCCCGCGGCCAGGCGGGCCGGGGTCAGGGGGTCTAGGTTGAGGCGGGAGGCCAGGCGGTCGGCGGTGGCAAACCCCAGACCCTGGATGTCCAGGGCCAACTGATAGGGGTTGGCCGTGGCCACGGCCAGGGCCTGGTCCCCATAGTGCTTATAAATTTTGGTGGCAAAACCCAGGCTCAACCCCAGCCCCTGGAGTCCCACCAGGAACTCCCGGGCGCCTTGGTGCTCCTGCCAGTCCCGGGTGATCTGCTGGACGCGCTTGGGGCCGATGCCTTCCACTTCCCGGAGTCGCTCGGGCTTGTCGTCGATGACCTTGAGGGTGTCGGCGCCGAACTTGGCCACCAGGCGTTTGGCCAACTCGGGGCCGATGCCCTTGACCAGCCCCGAAGCCAGATAGCGCTGGATGCCTTCCTGGGTGGCCGGCAGGACCGCGTACCACCAGGTGACCCGGAACTGCTCGCCCCACTTGGGGTGAATCTCGTAGCGGCCCTTGATCTGCAGCTCCTCCCCTTCCCTGGTCCCGGCCAGGGGACCCACCACGGTGACGGGCTGCCGCTGCCCCTTGACCTTGAGGCGCACCACGGCATAATGGGTCTCCGGATCGGCAAAGGTCAGGCGCTCCACCACCCCTTCCAGGGCGATGAGAGGCTGGGAGGATTCTTCAGGGCCGGCAGAGGATTTTTTCGCGGACAAGGTAACTCCAGCATATCACACCACGAATCGAAGCACGACAGGATTAACCAACCTTCTCCCCAAAGCTTCAGGCGACAGTCTCATGCCGTCCTTGTCCCCACTTACATGATTAACTGAGTTGGGGAATAAACCAGAGGCCGCCTTTACTTCCTCCCTTTTTCAAAGGGGGACTTCAGGCGCTCCTCTGTGCGAAAGAGTCCCTTATCTAGTTAACGTTGATTTTCCTAACTCAAGCCAGGGGCTTGCAAAAGTAGTTTAATAGCGAGTCGCAATCTAAGAACACGGAATTGTAGGGGCGCACACGCGGGTGCGCCCTTATCAGGGCGGACACATGGGTCCGCCCCTACAAGAAAATTGTCGTTTGATTGCGACTTGGTTTAACTTGTCATCCTGAACGAAGTGAAGGATCTCAAGCTGTTAAAAATACGAGATTCTTCGCTGCGCTCAGAATGACAAACTCGCACGGCAATGAATTTTACAAGAGATTGAAACACCAGTTGGATTTTTCAGAAATTATTCTGCTATTCCTGATTCTTGAACGTCTGCAGGTAGAAATACTCGGTCACCTGTATGGTATCGAGGGGAGGGAAAGGGGCAATTTCCTTCAGTTCGTCCGGGGAATAGCGTATATGCAGGGGCGGTCCAAACGGGGAGTCTTTCTTGTCAATTTCCAGGACGGCCAACACGGCATTGGGCTTAAGAATGCGTTTGGCTTCCTCAAATATGTTCTTTACAGTATTTTTTGAAAAGCCATGCAGCACTGTCGATATGTAGATCAGATCAACAGATGCTTGATCGAGCCGAATCGGCTCGCTAAGGTCACCCACCATGGTTTCGATATTGCTTCCCCGGGTTTCTATCCGGAGAACTTCTATGGCGTCGGCGTCATTATCCAGAGCAAACACTTTCCCGGTTGGAGTTACCTTTGCTGAGAAGATTTTGGCCATATAGCCGTTGCCGCAGCCGGCATCCAGTATGGTTTGGCCGGGCTGGATATCGAGCGCCTGCAGGATTACTTCTTTGTTGACTACCCGTTCTGAGGACTTGCCTTTGTGGTCATGACTCCTGGCCGCGGATTTATCGGAATCGGACCCTGGGATTTTTGGGCTCATGGCTTGATTGCCTCGTCTACCCTGTGTCTTTCCGGTTTTCAGGTGGCCTGGGGGCCGTGGTCTTCGTCCAGGGGGACCACCATGATCTTCTGGGTCACGCCCCGGCCCAGGGCCACCCGGCCGCCGTTCACCCCCACGATGATCAGGCCCCGATTGTTTTGCAGGATGCTGACCTCCCGGCCCAGGGTGAGGCCCAGGGAGGCCAGGCGGGACCGCAGCATGCGCCCTCCCGCATAATTGGTGATGCGCACCCGCCGGCCGCTGGGCACCGCGGACAGGGGTGTTTCAGATTGGCTGATGCCGTCGCTCATAGATGGTTACCCGTTGTCGGCGCTGCCGGGGCGCCCGGACTGACAGTTCCGGCAGTAGCCTTTCACTTCCCAGTGATGATTGATGATACGGTAGCCGTAGGTGCGGGCCAATTGCTCCTCCAGGGATGACAGGCCCGGCATCTCGAACTCCACAATCTCGCCGCAGCCCAGGCAACGCAGATGGTTGTGGCCGCCGTGGCCGTAAATGTGCTCGTAATGCCAGTGTCCGTCGGTGTAGTCCACCTCCCGGACCAGGCCGCAATCCACAAACAGACGCAAGGCCCGGTAAATGGAGGCCTTGGACACCTTGACCCCTTTGTGGCGGAGCCGCAGGTAGAGCTCCTCCACGTCAAAATGCTCGTGTTTCGCAAAAATTTCCTGCAGGATGCGCTCCCGCTCCGGGGTGCGGCGCAACCCCCGCTCGCTGATATAATCCCGGAAAATCTCCAGCTCCGACTTCATAATCTGTATATGTTACGTTATTGAGATTAAATTGCAATAATATTTTTGCGGTGGCGTCCTGGACAGCCTTTGGCGCCGCCTTGCCTTTGTCTCCCGTTCATGTCATGGTAAGGACAGGCATCTTGAGGCTCAGGGGAGCAGCAGCTCCCACGCCCTCCCACATCAAACTTTTCAGGTCAAATTTTCCATCGAAGCTCGTGTCGGGGGCACTGTCCATCGCCAAAGTTCGAGCCTGGGCCGCTCAAAGCAATAATAGTTATTGAAAAGGAAGTATTAATACGGTATTTTGGAAATGTTTGCGTGAGAAGCCGCCTGGGAGATCGGCCTTGGTTGTCCCCCCGGTGTTGATCCAACAAGGAGGTTAGGCCACCCATGGATGTACTCCTGCTTTCCCGCTTGCAGTTTGCGGCCGCAACCTTTTTCCACTTCCTGTTTGTGCCCCTCACCCTGGGCCTGTCCCTCCTCATCGCCATCATGGAAACCATTTACGTCAGGACCGGCGATCAGGACTATCTCCGGGGAGCCAAATTCTGGGGCAAGATTTTCCTGATTAACTTCGCGGTGGGGGTGGTGACCGGCATCACCCTGGAATTTCAATTCGGCACCAACTGGTCCCGCTATTCCCGCTATGTGGGGGATATTTTCGGGTCGCTGTTGGCCATCGAAGCCACCCTGGCCTTTTTTCTGGAATCCACCTTCCTGGCGGTCTGGGCCTTCGGCTGGAAACGCCTGTCCCCCAAGGCCCATGCGGCCTGCATCTGGATGGTGGCCCTGGCCTCCAATCTGTCGGCCCTGTGGATTCTCATCGCCAACGCCTGGATGCAGCACCCGGTGGGCTACGCCATCAGGAACGGCCGGGCCGAACTGGAGAATTTCTGGGCCGTGGTCAGCCAGGGGTTCGCCTGGCAGATTTTTTTCCACACCATCAGCGGGGCCTACATCCTGTCCGGCTTTGTGGTCATGGGGATCAGCGCCTATCACCTGCTGCGCCGGAATGAGACCGCCTTTTTCACCAAATCCTTCCGGCTGGGGCTGACTCTGGCCCTGATTTTTTCCTTTGCCGAGGTCATCCAGGGGCACATCCACGGCGCCGAGGTGGCCAAAATTCAGCCGGCCAAACTGGCGGCCATGGAGGCCTTGTGGGATACCCAGGCCAACGCCCCCCAGACCTTATTCCTCATCCCGGATGAAAAAAACGAGCGCAACCTGATGGAGTTCGGCAAGATTCCGGGGGCCCTGAGCATGTTGGCCTTTCACGACCCCCAGGCCGAAGTCAAGGGACTCAAGGCCTTTCCGCCGGAGGACCGGCCGCCGGTGACCCTCACCTTTGTGGCCTTCAGGGTCATGGTGGGGCTGGGCTTTCTCTTCATGCTGCTCACCTTCATCGGCTTTTTGCGGCGGAACAAGCTGGAGGACAGCCCCCTTTTCCTGAAGGTGATGCTCTGGAGCATGCCACTCCCCTACATTGCCCTGCAGGCCGGCTGGATCGTCACCGAAGTGGGGCGGCAGCCCTGGATCGTTTACGGGGTGATGAAAACCAAGGACGCGGTGTCGCCGGTGGCCGCCTCCCAGGTGGGAATTTCCCTTATGGCCTTTGTGGTGGTGTACGCCATCC
Source organism: Desulfobaccales bacterium (assembly GCA_041740935.1). Taxonomy (GTDB): domain Bacteria; phylum Desulfobacterota; class Desulfobaccia; order Desulfobaccales; family 0-14-0-80-60-11; genus JBGSLA01. Next base: position 5,754 of record JBGSLA010000274.1, read on the forward strand.
TGGGTGTGGTGGCCTTTTATCTGGTCCGCCGGATTGCCATTCAGGGGCCGGAGCCGCTGCCGGTCCCGGTCAGCAAAGGGGAGGTCTGAGCCATGCTGGAAATCATCTGGTTTGTGCTGTGGGGCGTGCTCTGGGCGGCATATTTCATGCTGGACGGCTATGATCTGGGGCTGGGCACGGTGATGCCCGCGCTGGCCAAAACCGAGGACGACCGCAAACTGGTGTACCGCTCCATGAGCCCCTTCTGGGACGGCAACGAGGTGTGGCTGATCACCGCCGGCGGGGTGACCTTTGCGGCCTTCCCGGCCACCTATGCCGTGCTCTTCAGTGGTCTGTACACCCCGCTGATGCTCATCCTGTTCGCCCTGATCTTAAGAGGGGTCACCTTTGCCTTCCGGGGGAAAATTGACGATCCTAAATGGCGGGCTATCTGGGACCTCTGCCTGGTTCTGGGGAGCTTTTTGCCGGCCCTGCTCTTCGGAGTGGCTTTTGCCAATATTTTCAAGGGGTTGCCCATCGACGGGGAGGGAATTTTCCAGGGGACCCTGTTCACCCTGCTGAACCCCTACGGCCTCACCGGGGGGCTTTTGTTTGCCACCATCTTCGCCATGCACGGGTGTCTCTGGCTCACCACCAAATCGGCCGGGGAGCTGCAGGCGCGGGCGGGAGCTTTGGCCAAAAAAATCTGGCCTGTGGTGCTGCTCCTGGCGGTGATTTTTCTGTTGGCCAGCCAACGGGTGACCAATCTCTACGACAATTATCTGGCCCGGCCGGTCTTGTTTCTCATTCCCCTGACCGCGGTATTCGCCCTCTTGGCTACCCGGGTGTTCATGGCCCTGGGGTCCTGGTGGAAGGCCTGGATGGCCTCGGCCCTGACCATTGTGAGCACGACCATGTTCGGGGTGGTGGGGCTCTTTCCGAATCTGATTCCTTCGAGCCTGGACCCGGCCTTCAGCATGACTGTGGCCAATTCGGCCTCATCCCCGTTGACCCTGAAGATCATGCTGGTGGTGGCCCTGACCTTCGTGCCCCTGGTCATCGCCTACCAGGTCTGGGCCCATTTTCTGTTCAAAGACAGTCTCACCGACGACGAAGTGGCCTACGAAGAGGGGCATTAGTTCTGGGGGGAGTGGGTTAGAGGCGAAGGGGCTCAGCCCCCTGGCAGTAACCAGTGATCAGTAACCAGTGATCAGTGGTCAGCATCGACGTAGCGGGAAAGCGAAGCGCCTCCCGCCTTTGGGAAGCCAGGCGGCGCGGGTGTCTTCACCCGTGTCTTCTCCCAGGCCCCGAAGTCGGTATTGGTGTTGAGCGGTGTTCACCTTGAGACCAAAACTTTTGCCTGTGAACATCCACCCGTAGGGGCGGGGTAACCCCGCCCCTACAAAGAGATTTTCATCTCCGGGGATGGTCATGGTGGCCTTCCAGCCCGGGATCCCACAGACACGATGCCGGTGCTCCCGGTTCACGAAAATTCATCCGCCTTTTTAAGGCGATATCAAGGAGGCAGTATAATGTCGGAAGCGGTGCAATGGCGCGGCGACTGGAACGCAGCGCTGGAGGAGGCCAAGAAGGCCAAGCGGCCCCTGGCCCTGGAATTTCATATGGAAGGGTGACCCCATTGCGGCAGGTTGGTCCGTGAGACCCACCAAGATCCCGGGGTGATCCAGGCGTTAAATGAGCGCTTTATTCCGGTGCGTTTGGAAGGCCGCAGCCATATGGACCTGGTGCAGAAAATGGGCGTGCGGGGGGCCCCCACCACGCTCCTGTTTTCTCCTGAGGGTGAGGAAAAGCACCGGTTTGTGGGGTTTTTTGCTGCGGCGGAATATCTTAAGGAATTGGACAAGGCCAGTTGAAAGAATGACAAGACTTTCTGGGGGGAGGACTGGGGGAGCAGTGGCTTCCCCACCCTCCCCCCAGGCCCCCTCCCCCACAACACACATTAAACTTTTCAGGACAGGAAAATCACCCCACCCGGCCCGCTGACCTCCGGGGAAAATCCTTTGACTTTCACACCCCCGGGCGCTATGGTTCGAACGTGGTGCACCTGTTGGTTATTTTGCCTGTAACTGCGGAGGACATATGCAGATCAGCGGCTTTCGGCGATATCTCCCGGTTTTGCTAATAACCGCGGCCCTTATTTTTCCCACCTTAAGCCGGGCCGCGGACTTCGACATCGCGGATTGCCGGTCTAATCTGGGGCTGCGCCTGGCATACGGCCATCATTTGAAGAGTCCGCCGGTGCACCTGTACACCATTCTGCCCCGCTGGGGCATGTTCCTGATCCACCCCCACACTTCGTCGCTCCCCGGCGGCCTGGGCATCTCCCTCGAGGTGGAGGGCATCCTCAGTTTGGCCGAAGCCAGCAACACCGGCTGGGAAATCGGCATCACCCCCCTGCTCAAATTCACCCTGCCCCTCACCCGGGGCCTGCACCTCTTCCTCGAAGGGGGGGCCGGCATCATCGGCGAAAATTTCGACAGTCCCGCGGTGCCCCACGCCTTCAATTTCACCCCCCAGGTGGGCGTCGGCCTGGATATCGCCCTGGCCCCCCGCTGGGGCCTGACCGCAGCCTACCGCTTCCGCCATTCCTCCAATGCCGGGCTCTACGATGAAAATCCCGCCTTTAACGTCCAATTTTTCCAGGCCGGATTGATCTATTTTTATTGATGGCCGATAAAAAATTCGTCCGTGCACCGAAAAATTCCTTGACAGAAGAGTAATAATTATTATTTAATATTTATTGCTATGAACGATCTCATTGAGCAATTGCGTTCCCGGCGCATATCCGTGACGCCCCAGCGGCTGGCGATTCTGGCAAATCTCGAATCCCGGCGGGATCATCCCTCTGCGGAGCAGATTTACCAAAAAGTTCGGCAGGATATGCCCACCATTTCCTTCAACACGGTCTATAAGACCCTGGAGGTGTTTTGCCAGCGTGGCCTGATCCATAAAGTCAATCCCCTGCACGAGGTGGCCCGGTACGATTTCGACACCGACCACCATGCCCACCTCATTTGCCGAAAATGTCATTTCATCGCGGACCTTGACGATGAGGTGGCCCCGGCGCCTTCCCTGGCCCCGGAATCCCTGGCCGGCTTCCAGGTGGAACATCATTCGCTCATCTTCTGGGGACTGTGCCCCCAGTGCCAAAAAAAATAAACCGGCTTCAAGGAGGACATACTCGCAATGCCTACGGAAACAGGACAGACCTATGTGTGCAAGGTGTGCGGCAACAAAGTGAAGGTTATCGAAGCGGGCGGCGGCCAGCTGGTGTGCTGCGGCGTGCCCATGAAACTTGTGGAATAATTGAGGGGAAACCGCATGGATAAAACTACCAAGGATCTGATGGAGGCCTTTGCGGGGGAGTCCCAGGCCAACCGCAAGTACCTGGCCTTTGCGGCCAAGGCTGATCAGGAAGGCTACCCTTATGTGGCCCGGTTGTTCCGAGCCGCTGCGGAGGCGGAAACCATCCACGCCCACAACCATCTCCGGGCTTTGAAGGGCGTCAAATCGACCCAGGAAAATCTGCAAGAGGCGATTGGCGGCGAGTTTCACGAATTCAAGGAAATGTATCCCGGCATGATCGCCGCGGCCAAAGAAGCGGGCAACAAGGAGGCGGAGCGCTCCTTTAATTTTGCCAACGAGGTGGAAAAAGTCCACCATGCCCTCTATGAAAAGGCCTTGAAGACCCTGGAAGAGAAGCTGAAGGCGGTGGATATGTACATCTGCCCCGTGTGCGGCTACACCGTGGAGGGGGAGCCCCCGGAAAAGTGCCCGGTATGCGGCGCCAAAGGCAAGACCTTCAAGAAAATCGATTAATCCTCAGTCCAGCAACAGACTTGAGGCAGGGCGGGTTGACCCCGCCCTTTTTTTTACCCAATTCGGATGGAGATGAAACCAGCTAAGTTTATAACAATCTGGTTTCAATATCATTATTTACTGAAAACCGTAACCCGTAACCCGAAAACGGTATTATCGGGGTGCCCTGCCGGGCGAACCAAAAAAAAGGCGAAGCCCGGGCTTCGCCTTGTCGTCGCCGGTCAAACCGCTGCCGCTAAGTTTCCATCCCCACTTCCTGCAGGGTCTGGAAATACACCCGGCGGATGTGGCTGAGGCGGTGTTTGAAGCACAATCCCAGATCAACGCAGGCGTTATAGAAGGAATCCCGGCTGAATTCCAGGGGCAAAAGCTTGGTCCAGCCTTCCTGGGAGACCTCCTGGGCCACCTCCCGCACTTTCTGGCAGGCTGATTCCAGATTGTCCCACAGGGGCAGGATGATCAGGTCGGCTTTGTCCTGGAGGCGGGCGATCTCGGCCTTGAGCACCGCGCCGAAATCCTGCTCCGGGGGCCCGGGCTCGCCTTCCAGCACCACTTCGGCCCCCAATTTTTCCAAAAAGCGCAGGAGAAACTCCTGGGATCTGCTCTCCCAGGGGCCGATCTGCCAGGCGTCGGCGGGGATGCCCACCCGGGTCACCCGGCCCTTGCCCTTGAGCCAGCCCCGGAAGTTCCGCACCCGGGAAGTGAACTGCTGTTTAAGATCCTGAATGTAGCTGCTTTTGTCCCAGTGGGAGTGCCAGATAAGCAGACGCCCGTAAGCCTTCAGCTTGACGTAGAACCAATCCCGGGAAACGACCCGCCGCAGCACCGAGCCCCAGCTGTAAAACTTTTTCATGGCCCGGATAGTTTCGGTTTGCAGCTCATAGGCGGTGAACTGACGGGGCTGGAAAACGATGTGGTGACCGTCGTACTGGCTCCAGTCCCGGCAGATGATGCGGTTCTGCTTTTCCAGTTCCTCGTACACCGGGGTGCCCGGCAACGGGGTGAGGATCAGGTACTGCAAGGAGTCCAGGTCGATGCGGCGGGAAAATTTGACGGTGTCCCGGATTATCTGGTAATGGTCCATTTCGGAGCCGAACACAAACATGCCGTGGACCTTGATGCCGAACTTGTGGAAATTGATGACGCATTCCTTGATGCTGTCCACATCCTGGCCCTTGTTGTAGGCCTTGAGGGTGGCCGGGTTGATGGACTCCAGGCCCACGTAGACCACAAAGCAGCCGCTCCGGGCCATGAGGTCCAGAAGCTCCGGGTCCCGGGCCGCCTCCACCCGCACCTGGGCGCTCCATTCAATCTTGAGATTGTTCTTGAGGATGCGCTCGCACAGTTCCTTGATGCGCTGGCGGTTGGCGGTGAAATTGTCGTCGCAGAAGAAGATATGCCGGGCCGCCTGACCATTGACCCGAATCTCTTCCATGACCCGGTCCAGAGAGTTAAAGCGGTATTTGCGGCCGAACAGCAGGATCACCGAGCAGAAGCTGCAGTTGAAGGGGCAGCCCCGGGAGGTGGCGATGGAGATGCACTGGGACTTGCTGCCTTTCCAGCCGTGGATCAGATGGTAGTTCGGGATGGGCAGACTATCCAGGTCATCCAAAAAGGGCCGCCAGGGATTTTGCCGAACCAGGTCGCCCTCCCGGTAGCAGAGATTGCGGATCTGGCCCAGGTCGCCCCCGCCTTCCAAGGTATTAATCAGCTCCGGCAGGGCCTCATCTCCCTCCCCGCAGATGACATAGTCGGCATGCTGCAGGCCTTCTCCCGGCAGGAAGCTCGAGTGAGCCCCGCCCAGGACTACGGGAATGCCCTGTTCCCGGTACATGTCAGCCAGAGAATAGGCCCGAGGAGCAGTGGAAGAGATGCTGGAGATGCCCACCAGGTCCGGTTGAAAGTCCAGGATGCGATAGTCGGGATGGGCCACTTCCTCCACCACGACTTTGACTTCGATCCCCTGGTTTTGCAAAATGGTTCCCAACAGAACCGAGCCCAGGCGGGGGATTACCACCCGGCTGAAGATGTGGGGCCGGGGAGCCCGGGGCTCAATAAACAGCACCTTTTTAATCGGCCTGGCCATGATCATGCTCCTCAGAGGCTCCTGGCTCTTCCATGAGCAGGAGGTTCTTCTCACCGGGTATTAGAAAGGTACCTGGGAAACGCGCTTTCGTTAAATTTTGCCAAAGGAACGGGGCAAACGGCCGGCGCCTGGCAGCGGAGAGCACCCTGAAGGTCTGAACCCAATAATTAAGGCAGATTCCCACGCCAAAGGCATGAAAACCTGCCTTCCATAAAATCAAGGGTGCTCAAGATGGTGCGGCGTCGCCTATACGCAGCCGGTGGGCTTGGGAAGCCCCGCCATTTTACACGCACCCTTCCCAGGGCCAGAGGGAAAAAGCTCATAGATATACTTTAGCTTGAACCCGGTCACTTTGGAGAGAATCCGCACCATGGGAGCGATGCCGTTCTTTTTAAAGTAATCCTGAAGCATCTGGATCACTTTCCAATGGTCTTCTTTCAACTCATGGATGCCCTCAAGCTCCTTCACATAGTCAACCCACTCCGGGCCCCATTCGTCCAAGATGGCCAGGAAGCCATCCTCGTCAACCTCGAATTTTTTGCCCTGATGTTCCACTACGGCCATGTTAATCTATCCTCCTTAATGATTTATAGACCAGTTTTTTCGAAAAAGCTATGTCATTGTGAAAATTTTGTCAAGAAGTAATCTTCTTTCCGCCTTGATCGGCCTTTTCAAGATACCAGTTCGAGGAGGTGGACCACGGTTAAGCCCTGATTGAGCCGCTGCAGCTGCAGCAAACAGCCGCTGCAGGACGTGGCCACCACCCCGGCGCCGGTGGCCTGATAAACTGAAAGTCGCTCCCGGCCAAGCTCCCTTGAGATGTGAGGCGAGGTCGCCCCGAAAACCCCTCCCAGGCCGCAGCAATCCCGGCTGGCGGCCTCCCTGAGGGTCTCACCGGTGGCCGCGGTCAACAATTCCCGGGGCTCGGCCCAGATGCCTTGCCCCCGATGCAGGTGGCAGGGATCGTGGAACACCACGCCTTCCGTCCGAATCCGGGAAGCGGGCCGATACTTTGCCTCCCTAACCAAAAACTCACTGGCCTCCCGGACTTTGCCGGCCAACCGGGCGGCGGGCCCGGCTTCCGGCTCCTGTTCCAGGACGAGGCCCAGGCGTTTCAAGCGATAGCTGCAGGAGGCGCAGGCGGTGACGATAAAATCCACCGGGAGCCCGCCGAAGGTCCGGACCAAGTCCTTGGCCTGCAAAAGGGACAATGGCGCCTCACCGGCGCTTTCAGCCAGCAAACCGCAGCAGCCCTGATCGGGGGGGATCACCACCTCAATCCCCAGATTCTCGCAAATGCGCAGAAACGCCAGGCCGGCCTGGGGGAACAGGGCCTCGGTGCCGCAGCCGCTGAAAAAGGCGATTTTAAGTAGGCCCCGCCCCGGCAGACGGGCAGGCGCCTGCCGGCGGAAGGGCGTGCGGCAGAGGTCCGGAAACCGGTTCAGGGCCAGGGAGAGGGTCGGCCACAGCCGGTAGGCCAGGCCGCTGTCCTCCCCCAGCCAGTCCTTCAGGCGGTTGAGCAGGGGGGCCAGGGGCGCGGCGGCGGGAATGAGGTGGGGCGCCTGCCAGGCCGTCCGGGCCAGAAGCCAGGTGGGGCGGAAAGCAGACCCCGCCTCGTGCTGAATCTGCGCCCGAGCCTCCTTGACCAACTCGGGGACCGCCAGGCCCACCGCGCATTTGTCGGCGCAGGCGCCGCACAGCAGGCAAAATTCCAACAAATCCCGCAGCGCCGCAGGAGAGGTCAGGCGGCCTTCCCGGAACAGCTCCCACAAAGTGAGCTTGCCCCGGGCCACCGCCCCTTCCCGGCCGGTGACCCGGTACAGGGGGCACACCGCCATGCAGGCCCCGCAGCGCACGCAGGTTGCGGCGCCGGAGTCCTTCGGATTTATTAAACCGGCCCCTGGCCCTATGGCGCCATGAGACTCAGCCCTTGCCAACCTCTCACTCAAAAATGATACTCCGTAACACCGGTTCGAAAAAAGCCTCATCCGTTTTCTGATAATTGTCGGCGTTGGCGGTGCATACCAGGGCAAAGCCTTTGCCGCGGTGAATAAAACAAACCTGACGCATGGTGCGGGAGGGTTGCCCCTTAAGATCAAAGATGTGTTCCACGGCCCGTTTATCCTGATTTTTCCCCACGGTGGTCTGGCGCACCGCAATCTTTCGATACCCCGGTTGGGGCAGACCCTGGGATTCGAGACCGGAGATCAAGTCGGACAAGCCTTTTTCATCGGCCACCTCGGAGAGATTCACCATGATGAGATCGCTGGGCTTCCAGCGGTTCACCAGAATCGCCAGGTTATGGGCTCCAAAGGTGAAAGGGCCGGGGTTGTCGGGGGTGAATATTCTCACGTCCTCAGACAGGGCGAAGGAAAAGCCGTGCTGCTGATTGGTGTAGTGCTGCACCTTTTCAGCCGTCAGGCCGGGTGTCGCGGCCAGGGCGCAGACCGCCAGCAACCCTGAAATCCATCTCATCACCGTTTGGGTCATCTCCGACTCCTTGTTTTCATCCCCTGCCAGCCCCTCCGGCGGGCGGAAAGATTTTGCCGGGATTCATGATGTTGTGGGGATCAAAGGCCTGTTTGAGGCGCCTCTGGAGGGCCATGGCAGCCTCCGAAATCTCCAGTCCCAGATAGGGGGCCTTGGCCACCCCCACCCCGTGCTCCCCGGAGAGGGTGCCCAGCAGGCGGCGCACCAGGGCAAACAGGTCCTCAGTGGCCGCGTGCGCGGCTTGCCGCTCCCGGGGCCGGCCCTGGTCGAACATGATATTCACATGGATGTTGCCGTCCCCGGCGTGGCCGAAGCAGATGACGGGCAGGCCGCGCCGCCTGCCGATTTCCTCCACCTCAGCCACCAACCGGGGGATGGCCCCCAGGGGCACGGCCACGTCCTCGCTCACCTTGTGGGGCCGCACCTTAAAGGTGGCAGGGGAAATGGCCCGCCGGGCGGCCCACAGCCGTTCGGCCTCGGCATCGTCTGCGGCCGGCAGGAGCGGGTCGGCGCCGGCTTTTTTGCACATCTGATGGAGCCTTTTCACCCGGTCGGCTACGTCCCGGGGATGCCCGTCCACCATGAACAGCAAGAGCGCCCGGACCTGGGGCGGCAACGTGAACGGCAGCATCTCCCCGACGCAGGCCAGGGTGGCCCGGTCCATGAATTCCACGGCCGCTGGCGCC
>JBGSLA010000275.1:0-2990 GCA_041740935.1 Desulfobaccales bacterium
GGGACATCACGGCCGTCCGAAGTTGGCCGGGGATGCCGTGGTTTCTCCGAGTCAGACATGCTGGGGGAAGTTGGTGCTCACCAGGCTCATGACCGATATGCCGGAACTCATCGCCCTTATGCAAATGGATAACCCCGCGGCGGAGGTATCCGTCGGCTAAAACCGGGCTTTGCATCCCCGGCCGGTCCGCCTGCCGGTTCAGGAGGAAAAGGCATGAAAAAATGGTTCATAATGGGGCTGGTCCTGGGGTGGCTGGCGCTGGCTTGGGTCCAGGGAGGGTTTGCGCAGCAAAGGTCCTCCCAGCCCTTGCGCTTTAATCCTGAGACCGTCGAAACCGTGCAAGGTATCGTGGTGGACGCCCCGGTCATCCAGCAAGGCGGCCTGCCGGAAATGGAGCATCTTGCCCTGAAGACCGACCGGGAGCGCCTCATGATCATCCTGGGGCCCAATTGGTACCTGGCCCAGCAGGACCTGAAAATTTCGGCCCTTGACCGCCTGGAAGTGACGGGGTCCAGGGTCCCCTTGGACGGCAAATCTGCTTTATTGGCCCAGAAAGTGAAAAGGGGCGACCAGGTATTCGAGTTTAGGGACCAAGCCGGAAAACCCCGCTGGGCCCCTTCTCGACCCCAACCCCGGTAATCTATCGAAGGCAAAGGAGTTTTGGCATGAAAAAGCTGGTGCTTCTCATGAGTATGGTGGGCCTGGTCGGCGCTTTCGCCGCCGGGGTCCTGGCCCAACCCCAGGGAAAGGCCCCCGCCTCGGAGGCCTGGCCCATGGGGCAGATGTACAACCCCCAGACCGTGGAAAAGCTGGACGGCAAGATTGAATCCATCGAAAAAGTCACCGCCGGCCGCATGGACATCCCGGCCCGGGTCCTCCTGAAGCTGAAGACCGCCAAAGAGACCCTGACCATTTACCTGGGCCCGGATTGGTACCTGGAGGAGCAGCCGGCCAAGCTCTCCCCCGGGGATTACGTCCAGGTGCGGGGCTCCCGCATCATGATGAACAATCAGCCGGTGATCCTGCCCAATGAAATCACCAAGAACAATCATGTCCTGAAGTTCTGGGATGATCAGGGGCGGCCCCAATGGCGGGGCCAGGGCCCAAAGTCCAGGCAAAAATAAGTGCCATGCCACCGAGAATCAAAAAAACCGGCACCCGCACCGCGGCCTTCGGGTCGCCGGGGCGGGTGAGCCACGATTCCCGCGCTTTTTACGGGAAAAAGCTCTATGCCGGGCAGCCCCGGGAGGACCATACTCCTTATCATGAAAATCCCCTGCCCGAGGCCGCGGTCAATACCATCTTTTGCCGCTCAGCCGAAAACATGGCCGAACTGCCGGATGCCAGCGTCCACCTCATGGTGACCTCGCCCCCCTATAACGTGGGCAAGGACTATGACCAGGACTTCACCCTGGAGGAGTATCTCGGCTTTTTGAAAAGGGTCTGGCGGGAGGTGCACCGGGTGCTGGTGCCGGGGGGGCGGGCCTGCATCAACCTGGCCAACCTGGGGCGCAAACCTTACATTCCCTTGCACGCCTATATCGTCCGGGACATGACGGACCTGGGCTTTCTCATGCGGGGGGAGATCATCTGGGACAAGGGGGCCTCGGCCGCGGCCTCCACCGCCTGGGGAAGCTGGAAATCCCCGGCCAACCCGACGCTGAGGGACGTGCACGAATATATCCTGGTCTTTTCCAAAGGAAATTTCTCCCGCCCCAAACCGGCCGGCCGGACCAGCACCATCTCCCGGGAGGAATTTCTGGAGTTCACCAAGAGTGTCTGGACCTTCCCGGCGGAGTCGGCCAGAAAAGTGGGGCACCCGGCCCCCTTCCCGGTGGAGCTGCCCTACCGCCTGATGCAGCTTTACACCTACGGCGGCGAAGTGGTCCTGGACCCCTTCATGGGGAGCGGCCAGACCGCCCTGGCGGCCCTCAAGGCCGGACGCCGCTATGTGGGCTATGAGATTGATGAAGATTACCTTAAGTTGGCCGACCGGCGCGTCCGGAGCTTTTTAGCCGAAAGCGGCCAACAGATCCTGTTTTCCGGCAAAAACCTGGTTATGGAAGGATAATTATGAGCGTTTTGGTAAACCATGACACCCGCCTGGTGGTCCAGGGGATCACCGGCAAGGAGGGCTCGTTTCACGCCCGGGCCTGCCGCGACTACGGCACCAAGCTGGTGGCCGGGGTCACTCCCGGCAAAGGCGGCCAGAAACTGGACGACGTCCTGGTGTTCAACACCGTGGCCCAGGCCGCGGCCGAAACGGGGGCCAACACCTCCCTGATCTTTGTGCCCCCGGCCTTCGCCGCGGACGCCATCTTCGAGGCCGCGGCCGCGGGCCTCAAGGTCATCGTCTGCATCACCGAGGGCATCCCCACTCTCGAGATGGTCAAGGTGATGCGGACCCTCAAAGACACCGACATCCGCCTCATTGGCCCCAACTGCCCGGGTATCATCTCTCCGGGGCAGGCCAAGGTGGGCATTATGCCGGGGCATATCCACCAGCCCGGCCCCATGGGGCTGGTGTCCAGGAGCGGCACCCTGACCTACGAGGCGGTGTATCAGATGACCCTGCTGGGCATCGGCCAGTCCACCTGCGTGGGCATCGGCGGCGACCCCATCATCGGCACCGACTTCATCGACATGCTGAAACTGTTCGCCGGCGACCCCCAGACCGAGGGGGTGGTGCTCATCGGCGAAATCGGCGGCACTGCCGAGGAAGAGGCCGCAGCCTTCATCACCGCCCATTTCAAAAAACCCGTGGTGGCCTTCATCGCCGGGCAGACCGCGCCGCCGGGCAAACGCATGGGCCACGCCGGGGCCATCATCTCCGGCGGCAGCGGCAAGGCCGAGGATAAAATCGCCGCGCTCAACGCCGCCGGCGTCACCGTGGCCAAAACCATCGCCGACCTGGGCCAGGTGGTCAAGGAACGCATGGGGTATTGAGATTATTGTGGGGGGAGGGCCGGGGGAACGCGGTTCCCCCGCCC